>DASZUO010000148.1:0-14805 GCA_035547575.1 Amycolatopsis sp.
AGCGTGATTCGCTCCTCGAGCGGTTCGAGAATCACGAGCTTGCGGTTCGCCTTCGGTGCCGATGTGTGACAAAGGACTGGGTCCAAAGGTCGGTGGCCACGTCACCTCATGTCGCGTCCCCCAGGGCGTCACGGCTTTGACGGTGTCGGGGTGTGCGTCACCGAGTACTCGCGTCCGCGCGGCGAGCACAGCCCTGCCGCGCGGATTCACACACGGGCCTCGACCAAGATGCCGAAACCGACCACGACGCAGCGTCGGGCCACTGTGGACAACCGTGCGGGATGTGGGCTGCGAGCTGTCAGTGCCGGCAAGTTCAATCCGCAATGTGCTGAGTACCAGGGATACCTCGATCCTGGCACCGCCGCGGGCAGAGGACCAACCTCGGGCGAGCTTCAACAACAGTGGGGCTGTCAGCAGGGCTACATACCAAAGAGCCAATGCTGACCTTTGCGAAGCTCGCCGCCAACGCGCCGCACTAATCCCGCCGATCTCGAACCAACCGGTCGGTGGCGGCGACGATCGCCGCGGTCATGCTGCCGCCGCCGTGACCGGCGTCATCGAGAACGACGAGTTCGCTTCCGGGCCAGGCCCGGTGCAATGCCCAGGCCGTGCCGAGTGGGCCGCTGACGTCGTGCCGCCCGTGGATCAACACCGCCGGAATCCCGTGGAGCCGCTCGATGCCGCGCAGCAGTTGCCCCTCGTCGAGAAAGCAGCCGTGGGACCAGTAGTGGGTCACTATGCGGGCGAACGCCAGCTGATATGCCGGGTCGGCGACCGAAAGGGACGGTGCGGCGTCGGGGGCCAGCGACACGTGGGTGTCCTCCCACTCGCACCACCCGCGCGCGGCCTTGGCCCGGACTTCGGGGTCGGGATCGTGGAGCAGCCGGCTGTAGGCGGCGGACAGGTCGCCGTCGCGTTCGGCGGCGGGTACGCCGTCGCGGAATCGTTCCCACTCGCGCGGGAAGACGCGGCCCATG
Source organism: Amycolatopsis sp. (assembly GCA_035547575.1). Taxonomy (GTDB): domain Bacteria; phylum Actinomycetota; class Actinomycetes; order Mycobacteriales; family Pseudonocardiaceae; genus Amycolatopsis_E. The sequence continues at coordinate 978 of DASZUO010000148.1, forward strand.
TCACGGGTGATCCAGTCGGTGTCGCGTCGGTCGCCGTTGGTGACGGCCGCGAGCACGAGTTCGGTCACCCGCTCGGGATGCGCCTGGGCGTAGGCGAGAGCGAGCGTGACGCCCCACGAGGCGCCCCATACCAGCCAGCGCGTGATTCCCAGATGGACCCGCAGCGCCTCGATGTCGGCGACGAGATGCTGGGTCGTGTTGGCCGACAGGTCGACCACCGGATCGGTCGCCGGGGGAGTGCTGCGCCCGGCGTTGCGCTGGTCGAACAGGACTACGCGGTATCGGTTCGGGTCGAACAGGCTCCGGGTCCCGGGAGAGCTACCCGAACCGGGGCCGCCATGCAGCGCGACCGCGGGCTTGCCGTCGGGGTTGCCCGACACCTCCCAATACAGCGAATGGCCATCGCCGACCTCCAGCATGCCTGACTCGTGCGGCTCGATCGGTGGGTAGCGCGCGTCGTCGGATGTACTCGCCATAACCCCATGATCGCGCGTCCGTTCTCGAATCGGCGAGGTCTCCCGGTTGCCGGGTAGCCGACGTGGACACTACGGAAGGGACGTGAACCGTGCGGCCCAGGTGTATCCCAAATGTCGACCTCAGATGCTTCCCGGCATTCTTCGAGCTCTGTCCAGTAAGGCTTGCAGGCACTCGATCGGCTCGTCGTCCATGTGGTGAACGGTAGAACGTCCAGCACACTCGAAGTCAACGCTCGCCGACGGACGCGCCGTCTGGCCAAGCAGTCGAGGAGTTCGGGCCAGGGCGCCCGGCGCGGTGACGAGTAGTCCGGTCGGTGGCATGACGGCGCCTATCGGTCGGTTCCAGAGCGCTCACGGGCGCACGCGAATGACGGTCTTGCCCTTGCGCCGCTCGGTCGGGTTGAGCGCGGGGACGGCGTCGTCGAGGGTCGCGACCGTGCCGATGTGCGTGCGAAGGCGCCCGTCCCGCACCCGGTTGACGATCTCCACCAGCTGACTTGGAACGGACTCGACGACGAAGTCGATCGCGAGGCCGTCGACAGGGCGAGTTTCGACAGGGCCGACCACCGACACCAGCGTTCCGCCAGGCCGGATGATGCTCGCCGAGCGCCGTTGGATGTCACCGCCGATGACATCGAAGACCAGGTCGACCCCGCCGATGCCGTCGAGGTCGTCGTGGTCGAGGTCGAGGAAGTCGTTCGCGCCGAAGTCGAGCGCCGCCTGGCGGTCCGCCGCCCGCCCGGTACCGATGACGTAGGCGCCGAACTCCCGGGCGAGTTGCGTCACCATGGATCCGACCGCGCCGGCGGCACCGTGTGCGAGGACGCTCTGCCCCGCCTGAAGACGACCGTGCTGGAACAGGCCCTGCCACGCGGTCAGGCCGGAGATCGGCAGGCTCGCGCCCACCGTGAAGTCGACGTCCCCCGGCAGCGCCGCGAGGTTGCGTGCCTCCACGGCCGTGTACTCGGCCAGGGTGCCGTCGCGGTGCCAGTCGGTGATGCCGAACACCCGCTGTCCCAGCGATAGTCCCGTCGTGCCGTAGCCGAGGGAGGAGACCACTCCGGCGAACTCGTGGCCGATGATGGCCCGGGCTCGATCGTGACCGGAGCGGTCGACCCACGTCGAGGGCCACTCCCACTCCGCGGGGACGAAGCCCGACGCGTGGACCTCAACGACCACGTCGTTGATCGCCGGCGTCGGCTCAGGCCGCTCCGCGAGTGTGATCCCGGCTGCTTCCGCGGCCTGGTCCGTCGCGACGATTGCCTTCATTGGTGCCTCCGTCTATCTCGTTCTCGCCGATTTTGGGCTTGCTAGCCCACTAGTGGCAGTCAACACGACACGCATGTGGGCTGTCAAGCCCAATCTGAGATATCGTGTGCAGCATGGAAGCCACAACGGAAGCCCGGGGGCCGCAGAAGCTCACGGAGAAGGGGCAGGCGACCCGAGCCCGCATCCTCGAGCACGCCGCGGAGCTCATCTACACCAAGGGCGTCCACGCGACGAACAACGAGCAGCTCCGTCGCGCGGCGGGCATCAGCGGGTCACAGCTCAACCACTACTTCCCGACCAAGGAGAGCCTTGTCCTCGCGGTCATCGAGTGGCAGGCCGAGCGCGTCCTCACATTCCATCGCAGTGAGCGGTTCAGCCGCTTTGAAAGCCTCGACGCGCTTCGGGAATGGGCGGGCTTCTACATCGCCTACGAGCACTCCTACCAGGAAGGCTGCACGCTCGGCTCGCTCGCCAGCGAGATCATCAAGACCGACCTCGACGTTCGCACGGAACTGACGGACGCGTTCGAGCAGTGGCGAGACATCTTCCGCGATGGACTCGAACGGATGCAGAGGCTCGGCCGCATCAACGCTGAGGCGGATCCCACTCGACTGGCCTATCTCCTGCTATCCGCTTTTCAGGGCGGCATGCTCCTCGCCCAGGTCGCCCGCGACATCGCCCCGCTGAGAGACGCCCTGCAGGCAGCCATCGACTACGTGCAGACATTCGCGCTGCCCCCCGCCGCCGGCGTACTCGAAGATCGGTAGCCGCCCGCGGGGCCCATACCCCTTGCAGCGGACGCCCTACCTGGACCTGCAACGTCGCACCGGCCGGGCCCGTACCGCGAACGGTGTTCGACTTTCGAAGAGTTAACTCAGGAAGCCAGCAGGACGCTTCAACATCGCGCCATGCCGATTTCCGTGTGGGGTGACCCATGGGCGGGCGAGGCGCGTTGTGCCGGGCCGGGGAGCGATTCGGTTGTCAGGGATATGCCGTTGGCGAGCTGGAGGACGTCGTCGACGGTGACGGTCGGGGTGACCGAGCCCTCTCGATGAGCGCGCGCATTTCGACTCGTTTCGCTACCCGACGTGGCGGCCGACTTCACCTGTGCTGGGTGACTAACCCGTGTGCGTACCGACCTACGGTGGCCGCCAGTTGCTTATCCCGCAATCACCAGGAGGGGCTGCCATGGCCGCCGCCGTGTCGAACGCCCAGCCAAACGGCAAGACGATCACGGAGCGAGACGGCAACCCGGCCAACCGCAACCGGGCCAGTGCCGCTGACCCACGACCAGTTCCGTTACAGCCTCCGGCAAGTCGCTGTTCCAGACCGCGACGGCCAACGTGAATCCTTGGACTGAGGCCAAGGTCGACACCAAGAACCCCGACCGCCGACCGCTGCTGCTCATCTCGGGCGAGCGCGACCACACCGTCCCGTGGGCGCTCGCGTTCGTCCGCAACCCCTGATCGCGTGCCGCAAGCGCGGCACGGACGCCGACTATGGAAGGAGCCAACCCGTGAGCACGATTACCACCAAGGACGGTACGACCATCTACTACAAGGACTGGGGCGAGGGCCCCGTCGTGACGTTCTCGCACGGCTGGCCACTCAACGCCGACGCCTGGGATGGCCAGATGCTGTTCCTCGCGCAGCACGGTTACCGCGCGGTGGCCCACGATCGGCGTGGCCACGGCCGATCGAGCCAGGCCTCCGCGGGGAACGACATGGATGGCTACGCCGACGACCTTGCGGCTGTGATGGAAGCGCTCGACCTGCGTGACGCCACGCTTGTGGGCCACTCCACGGGCGGCGGCGAGGTCGCTCGTTATATCGGGCGGCACGGCACCGTGCGAGTGGCCAAGGCGGTCCTGGTCGCAGCCGTACCACCGCTGATGCTGAAGACCCCTGCCAACCCCGAGGGCCTGCCGATCGAGGTGTTCGACGGCATGCGCACCGCTCTGTTCAACGACCGATCCCAGTTCTACAAGGATCTGGCAATCCAGTTCTACGGCGCGAATCGGCCCGGCGCCAAGGTGTCCCAAGGGATCCTCGATCAGTTCTGGCTCTGGAGCATGCAGTCCGGCCTCAAGAATGCCTACGACAGCATCAAGGCCTTCTCAGAAACCGATTTCACCGAGGACCTCGCGAAGTTCGATGTGCGGACACTCGTCGTGCATGGTGAGGACGACCAGATCGTCCCGATCCACGACTCGGCCCATAAATCGGCCCGGCTTATCAAGGGCGCGCAGGAAATCTACTACCCGGGTGCGCCACACGGCCTCACAGCCACCCTGCAGGATCAGCTCAACGCTGGTCTGCTCGCCTTCCTGCAGAGCTAGTGGGGGCCGCCGCGGACAGCGTCTGTCCACAAAGGTCGGCAAGCCTTGGCCCGGCCCCTACGGCCAGACCACCTCTGTGGTCGACGCGCGCAAGCGCCATAGGAGGAACGGCCAGCGGCGATGGCGCTGTGACAGCGAGCCGCCTGAGCCAAGGATCAACTCGTCTCGTATGCGGATCCCCACGGGGGACGCGCACAACGGTTGATCCCCGAGGCGTGGCAGCTACCAATCCGATCTCGCCGAACTCGGTGCTGTCTTCCGGGCGACGAGGTGTGATCGGGCTGTCATTGGCCTCCCACCGGAACGGGAGCAGACCCGGTAGTTCCGTGGTCATCGCTGGGCTGGCGAGAAGATGACGCGGGGATGGCGTTGTCGATGAGGACGGCGGCGATGGCGGCGGCGGTGGGGAAGCAGTCGCTGTCGAGGACTCGGGTGCGGGCGGAGGCGCCATCGATGAGCAGCGCCAGCTGTTCGCCGAGTTGCTCGGGGTTGGTGGCGCCTGCTTCGCGCGCGGTTTCGGCGAGCCGCGCGGCGATGGCTTTCTTGTAGTCGCGTGCGCATTCGGATGCCGGGTGTCGAGGGTCGTGAAGTTCGACGGCCGCCCCGATGTAGGGGCACAGGGGGGTGGACGCTGGCACATCGAAGGCAGCGAGGAGTCGTTCGCGGGGTGTGAGGTCGGTGCGGTCGAACACCCCGGGCAAGACGTCGGGATCGAAGCGGCGCAGGTATTCGGCGACCAGTTCGTCCTTGCCGGCGAAGTGCTGGTAGGCCGTGTGCTTCGACACCTGGGCCACCGCGCAGAGCTGGTCCATACCGGTGCGATTGATGCCCTGTTCGCGGAACAGTTGTTGTGACGCGCGGAGGATCCGCTCGCGCGCGCCCCTGCCCCGGCGGCGGCCTTGGGGCCCCTTCTCCAACTCTGCCATGCATCCAGCATAGCTGATTTGAGTACCGACCGGTGTACATAACTTGCCCTCCGGCCGGTCGCCCTGTACATTAACCAAACAGGACGGTGTACATAACGTGCCGGCTGGTTCTGAACGCCCAGCAATTCGAAGGAGTGATCGTGGGAAAGCTCGACGGCAAGGTAGCGGTGATCACAGGCGGATCAGCCGGCATGGCACTGGCCGGCGCCAAACTGTTCGTCGACGAGGGAGCTCACGTCTTCATCACCGGCCGGCGGCAGGACGCGCTGGACGACGCCGTCAAGTTGATCGGCCGGAACGTGACCGCCGTGCAGGGTGACGCGGCCGAACTGGCCGACCTGGACCGCTTGTACGACACCGTCAAGCGGGACAAGGGCTCGATCGACGTGCTGTGGGCCAGCGCGGGGATGGGCGAACCCGCCGTCCTCGGCGAGATCACCGAGGAACAGTTCCATCGCGCCTTCTGGCTCAACGCGCGCGGCACCTTGTTCACCGTGCAGAAGGCCCTGCCGCTGCTCAACGACGGCGCCTCGGTCATCATGACCGGCTCGAACGCCTCACTCGGCGCCTTCCCCGGCTGGAGCCTGTACGCGGGAAGCAAGGCCGTGCACCAAGCCTGGGCCCGCGTGTGGCTCAACGAGCTGAAGGACCGCAAGATCCGGGTGAACGTCCTGACCCCTGGCCAGGTCGCCACCGCCAAACAGGAGGAACTGTTCGACGAGGCAACCAAGGTTGCGTTCGAATCTCTGATCCCGCGGGGAAAGATGGGCCGCCCCGAGGAGATCGCCACCGTCGCGCTGTTCCTTGCCTCCCACGACTCCAGCTACGTCAACGGCCTGGAACTTGTCACCGACGGCGGCACCACCGCCATCTGAACCACACACGAGGAAGGCCGCGGCCGACGCCCTGCGCCTGACCCGGCACGAATGAGACAGAGCGACACCTCGAGAACAGGAAGAGAGCACATCGAATGAGCAGCATCACCCTCATCGGTACGGGGAACATGGCCCGTACCATCGGCACGCTCGCGGTCACGGGCGGCAACACCGTCGAGGTCATGGGACGCGATCAGTCCAAGGCCGATGACCTGGCCAAGGCTCTGGGCGGCGGCGCGACGACGGGCAAGTGGGGCACCGTCCCGGCCGGGGACATCGTCATCACGGCCCTGCTGTACGACGGTGTCGTTCCGGTCGTCGCCGAGTACGGACACGCACTCGCGGGCAAGGTCATCGTCGACATCAGCAACCCCTTCAACGCCACGTTCGACGGACTGGCCCACAGCGAGGAGACCTCAATCGCGCAGGAAGTCGCCAAGGTGGCCCCGGCCGGCGCCAGCGTGGTGAAGGCATTCAACACCATCTTCCGCAACGTCCTGGAGAAGGGCCGGCCCGACGTCTTCATCGCGGGCGACAATGCACAGGCCAAGGCGGACGTGGCGGCATTCGTCAACAGCCTCGGGCTACGCCCACTGGACGTCGGCGGCCTGAAAATGGCGCACTGGCTGGAAGGCGCAGGCGTAGTCACGGTGGGCCTCGCCGGCAACGGGGTCGGCCACTGGGACTTCGCCCTCGGCGTCAACGAGTTCTCCGGCTGAACGCGACCGCGCTATCGCCGGCACCGTAAGGCCACATGAGGGGTGCGATCGCCGAGCGACTGGTGGGGTCGGATGCGGTTGTAGACGTCGATGATTTCGCCGGTGGTCTCGTCGACCAGTTCGAGCTCACCATGCTCTGCTCGTAGGTCGTCGAGGCCAAAAACGCGTTCGCAGGTCGACGCCTACGGGCACGAGGGCTACGCGGCGCGGATCCTGCCCGACGGCACCGAAACCGGGAGCTGGACATACGAGACCGGCGAGTTCATCGGGTACCGCGCACTGCGACTGCGCTCGGCGCGGCGCTACCACCTATCCGCCCACCGCACGAGGTGAGGAGCTGGCGGACGAGGAGTGGGACCACCGCCACCTCCGGCGTGCCCGAGTGCCGGCTCCTGCGTCTGTTGCCAAATCCCAAACAACCCTTCCGACCGACGAAGCGATGACGTGGCCCGACGGTGCCGGATCGAGGACTAATCTGGCGTCCAGGAGATGGTGGGATGCTGCGTATCTCGTTGCTCGGAGAGCAGGCGATCATCGATGATGCGAGCGGCGACGTCGTCACCCGATCGCCGCGAACCATCGCGCTCGCGGCGTTTCTCGTCCTGCACGCGGAATTTCCGCAGACCCGCCAGCGCATCGCCGAACTGTTCTGGCCTGACTCGACGGACGGCCAGGCACTCACCAACCTGCGCCGCGAGCTGCATCACCTTCGCGGCGTCCTGGGGGACGAGCCGTCACTCGTCGTGACGTCGAGGGATTTGTGCTGGCACGACACCGGCACCAGCCGGGTGGATGTCCGAGTGTTCGATGCGGAGCGCAAGGCCGCTTCGACAGCAAAGCACGACGACGACGTCCTCGTGCACGCGGACAAGGCGATCGCCGAGTACCGGGGCGAGTTCCTGCCGGGCGCGTACGACGACTGGGTGCTCGACGCCAGAACGCAACTCGAAGCACAATGCGTCGAGTTGTGCGACCTGCTCTGCGCGGCCCGCACGCGCACGGGCGACCTTCCCGGTGCGGTGGCCACCGCTCGCTTCCGTGTCCAGTTGCGGCCACTGGAGGAGGCCGGCTACCGGACACTGATGAAACTGCAGGCGGACGTCGGCGACCGGGGCGGCGCGGTGAGCACGTTCCACCATTGCGCCTCGATCCTGGAGCAGGAACTCGGTGTCGCCCCGGACCGCAGAACGCGGGAGGTCATCGAACAGCTGCTGGCGCGCCCCGCCGAGGTCACGCGGTCGAAGCGTGCCGCCGGGCGTTCCGGTCCGGCCGCGGCCCGATTGGTCGGCCGTTCGCGGGAGTTCGACCGCCTGCAACGGTTGTGGCGCACGGCCGCGGCGGGCCGCCCCACCCTCCTGGTCGTCAAGGGCGGCGCGGGCGTGGGAAAGACCCGGCTGCTCGCGGAGATCGCGGAGGCGGCACGGCTTCATCGGGCGCTGGTGGCCCGTACGCAGTGCTTCGGCACTTCCGGGCGGCTACCGCTCGCGCCGGTCGCCGACTGGCTGCGGCTGCCGGCGGCCGGGGCGGCGGCAGCGGCACTCGACCCGGTCTGGCGAACCGAGGTCGAGCGACTGGTGCCGTCGGGCGCCGGGCGCGAGCACCCTGGTACCGGCTCCCCCGCGCTGTCCGACGGCTGGCAACGTCACCGCTTTTTCGAGGGGTTGGCGCGGGCCTTGATCGCGGTCGACCACCCGATGCTGCTGATCCTGGAGAACCTGCAGTGGTGCGACCAGGAGACGTTGGCATTCCTCGGTTTCTACCTCGGCCTGGACCGCACGAACCCGGTCCTCGTGGCCGCCACGCTCCGCACGGAGGACGCCGAGGACGGCCCGGAACTCGACGAGTGGCTCAGCCGCATGCGCGCGACCGGCTTGCTCACCGAGCTCTCCATCGGCCCGCTGGACGACTCCGGCACGACACAGCTCGCCGAGGCGATCTCGGGCCGCAGTCTGTCCGATGAGGACACGAAGCTCCTGCACGCGGCGACGGGCGGCTTCCCGCTGTTCGTCGTCGAGGCGATGCGCACCTCCGTCGAGCTCGGCAGCAGCCGCCCCCCAGTCGGGGACCTGACGGGCGTCCTGCGCAACCGGCTAGCGCAGGCCAGACCGGTGACCCGGCAGGTCGTCGGGCTCGCGGCCGCCGTGGGCCGGGACTTCACACTCGACCTGCTCACCGAGGCGAGCGACCTCGACGCCGACACTGTCGTGCAGGCCGTTGACGAGCTGTGGCGCCTGCGCATCATCCGCGAGTTCCGCGACGGCTACGACTTTTCCCACGACCTGCTCCGCGAGACGGCGTACGCACAGGTGAGCCCGCCGAAGCGCTGGCTGCTGCACCGCCGCCTCGCACAGGGACTCGAGTTGCTTCACGACGACACCGACCCGGTATCCGCGCAACTCGCCGCCCAGTACGCCAACGGCGGGCAACCGGCGCGCGCCGTCGCCTACTACCGGCGCGCCGCAGACCTGGCCTCCAGCACCTTCGCCCATGCCGAAGCCGTCCGCCTGCACAAGGCGGCCCTGGCGATCATCCGGACGCAGCCGGAACGGCGGGACACCCTCGAGCAGGAGCTCGTGACCCTCGAAGCGCTCGCCGCGCCGCTGAACGCCCGGTACGGCTACGCTTCCACCGACCTGCAGCGGACGCTCGAGCGCACCATCGAGCTGGCGGAAATGCTGGGACGCAACGACTCGATGGTCACGGGGCTGATCGGGCTGTGGACATCGCGGTTCGTCCAGGGGCACATCGCCGATTCACACCGGGTGGCCGCTCGGGCGCTGACCGCGGTCATTCCTGGCTCCGAGCCGAGCGGCTCGGCCCACTTCGCGTTCGCCGGGGCGTCGCTCAGCCTTGGCAGACTGACCGAGGCGCTGCACCACTTCGAACTGGCCGCCGAGCTGAACCAAGGTCGTCATCTCCTCAGCGTCGGCACCCGGCCCGACGTGCACGGCACCGCCTGGGCCGCCCACGCGCACTGGCTGCTCGGGGACGAGGACACCGCCGCGTCGAGCGCCCGTGCCGCGATCGCCCTGGCCCGCAGTGTCGAGCATCCCTACAGCCTGGCAGTGGCGCTCGCTTACGGAGCCATCACCCACCAGATGCGCCACGACGTTCCCGCGCTCCAGGAGGCCGTCGCCGAACTGGGTGAGTTGTGCCGACGATACGACTTCGCCTACTACCGCGAATGGGGTCTCGTCCTCGAGGGGTGGGCACGACGAGGCGCTTCGGGAATCGCTCTGGTACGAAAGGGCATCGCGAATCTCGAAGCGGAGGGCTCGCTCGCCCGGATGCCGTACTGGCTGTCGCTGCTTGCGGACCTGCAGGCGGGTGAGGGCAAGCCAGGCGAGGCACGCGAGACCCTCGACCGCGCGCTGTCCGCGGCACACGGCCGGGACGACGTGTGGTGGCTGCCCGAGGTGACCCGCATGCGTGCCGGTTACGACGACCCCGCCGCCGGACGGCTGCACGAGGCCGTCGACCTCGCACGCGCGCAGGGCAGTGTTGCCCTGCTCGAGCGTTGCACCCGCGATCTGGCCGTGCTGGGCGTTCGGCTCGCCCGCTGACCCGCGCCCGATCGCCCGAACGCTGCGCGAACGCACCCTTCGTAGCGTCGGCGGTGACAAGACACTCCACTCTCCACAAGGGGAACACCATGACCGCCACACCCGTGACCACCGCCCCGTACGAGGACCTGACCGCAGTCCTGCGCGGAGTCCTGATCACGCCGTCGGACCCCGACTATGACGAGGCACGTGCCGTGTACAACGCGATGATCGACAAGCGGCCGGCGGCGATCGTCCGGTGCCGCGACACCGCCGACGTCGTCGCGTGCGTCCGGTTCGGACGCACGCACGGGCTCGAGATCGCCGTGCGCGGTGGCGGTCACAACGCCGCGGGCCTCGGTGTCTGGGACGACGCACTCGTGATCGACCTGTCACTGCTGCGCAGCACCACCGTCGACCCGCAACGGCACACCGTGCGCGTCGACGCGGGCTGCACCTGGGGGGACGTCGACCACGCGACCGTCGCGTTCGGCATGGCCACACCGTCGGGCTTCCTCGCGTCTACCGGGGTGGCCGGCCTGACGCTCGGGGGCGGGATCGGCTACCTGTCGCGGCGTTTCGGCCTGACGGTGGACAATCTGATCGCCGCCGACGTCGTGCTCGCCGACGGCAGTTTCGTGACCGCCGGCGAGACCACTCACCCCGACCTCTTCTGGGCCCTGCGCGGTGGAGGCGGCAACTTCGGCATCGTCACCTCGTTCACTTTCCGTTGCCACGACATCGGGGAGAACGGCGTGGTGCTGGGCGGACCGGTGCTCTATGACATCGCCGACACCGACGAGGTCATGCGCTGGTACCGGGAGTTGCTGCCCACGCTGCCGGAGGAGCTGAGCGGCTGGCTGGGGTTGCTGACGATTCCGCCCGCGCCGCCGTTCCCCGAGCAGCTTTGGGGACGGAAGGCGTGCGGCATCGTGTGGTGCTACACCGGACCGCACGACCGCGCGGACGAGGCGCTCGAGCCCGTGCGGGCGTTCGGCTCACCGCTGCTGTTCGGTATCCACGATCTGCCGTTCACCGCGCTGCAGAGCGCTTTCGACGCGCTGTACCCGGCGGGGCTGCAGTGGTACTGGCGGGCGGACTTTTTCAACGAGATCACCGACGACGCGATCGAGGTACACCGCGACTTCGGGCAGCGGTTGCCGACCGGCCACTCGACCATGCACCTCTACCCCATCGACGGCGCCGCCGCCCGCGTGCCTTCGGACGAGACGGCCTTCGCCTACCGCGACGGCGGCTGGGCAGGTGTGATCGTCGGTGTCGACCCGGATCCGGGCAACGCGGACAAGATTGCACAGTGGGCGCGGGACTACTGGGAGGCGTTGCACCCGACCTCGGCAGGCGGCGCCTACGTCAACTTCATGATGCAGGAGGGCCAGGACCGGGTAGAGGCCTCGTACCGAGGCAACTACCGGCGGCTGACCCAGGTCAAGCAACGCTACGACCCGGAAAACCTGTTCCACATCAACCAGAACATCCGCCCCGAGGGCACCCGGTAGCCGGAACGTCGTCGCCGGCGCCAGGATGGCTCACCCCCGAGGGCCGGCGCACTGGATTCAGGTGAGCTGCACATCCACGGTGAGGAAGAAGATCCACACGTGCGCCACCGAGCACGGGCGGTGGCGTGAACACGGGCCGGCCAGCATGCCCGTTCAGCGTGCGCTGACCGGCCTGGCAGACACCCGCGGTTCGGCGCGCAGCGTGGCGATATCGGCCAGGCAATCCCCGCCGAGCGCGACCGCGATCGCCAGGTCCACCACGATCTACACTTACTCAGCTGAATGGTGCTCCTGGGCTTGCAACCGATACAGCCATCGACAAGCCGTATCATCGCAGCTCAGAGCACCATTCTCCGAGCACGGCACACCGCCGGACCCGCACCGGCATGAAAGCCCGTCATCGTTGGTCAGCGCGACCGGCGAGCGAATTGCTGGCGCAGTTTTGTGAGCCGCCTCGAACGGCGCTATGCGGCATCTTATTCAGCTTGAGTGGCGAATTCAGTTCAGCGAGCACCACAGTCTCCAGCTCGTCCAGTGCGTCCGGATCTCCTACAGGTACGGCGATCAGCCCGGTCAAGCGTTCTTCGTCGATCTCGGACTCGGCTCGGGCGCTGGCGAGGATCGATCCGAGGCTGAGGCGGAAGGTTGAGAAATCATGGCGACCGCCGAGGTGCATTCCCCGTATGCGACCCCACAGTGTGTTCGTCGACTTTTTCCCGCTACAGGATCTCGTGGCGCCGGCGAGCCCGGCGTAGATCAGCCCTGATTCGATCGGTTGGCCTAGTCCCGCCGAGAGTGCCGCCGCACCGTCTCGGTCGACCCACCAGCTGTATAGACCTGGCAGCCGCAGGCCCGCACCGGCGGAAGAAACGAAGTCTCTCGGCGTGACGGTGCTCGCATTGGCCCTGCCCGCTCGGTCAGGCATGACCAATCCTCAGCCTTCAAGATCGGTATCGCACCTTCTCCGGGACGGTGTCCAGGGTGTGCAACACCCGGACCGCGAGCGCTTGGCATTCCTCGTCCGATAGTTTCGTATCCTTTTTCAGCACGTCCTGAACGAGTTTGACGCGCTTTTCGTAGAGGGAGACGTAAACGGTACTTGAAGTCACTGTTGTTCCTTCTTCAGTTGTTCAGGGTGTGACGGTCGCAACCGGTCGCCGTCGTTGTGCCGGAAGTTGTGGGTCTGCGGAGTCGGTGCCGATAGCGCTACAGATCAGGATTTGCGCGGCGTGCTCGGTGTTGTCCGGGTCGGCTGCTCTGGCCAGCGCCCTGGCGGCGGTCCGCCCGGCCGACTCCGGCGGGATGACCAGCAAGGCCATACGGCGCCAGCCGTGTCCGGATACCTGCACGGTGTGCTCATCCAAGGAGCGGACTCCCTCGAGCCGGACGGCGTAGCCATCGACCACGATGCGGCGGGGCGCTTCGGTCCACGCGCCGGTGTTGTATGCCACCCGGCTGGGCGCGCCGAGGCGCCACTGGATGCCGGCGATCATCGCGGGAAACTCGGCGAGCGAGTCCCTCGACCGTGGCCACCAGGCGCCGTTGATCATTCCCATCGCCGCCGCTTGGGGTTTCAACGTCAACCGCAAGGCCTGGCGAGCTGGGCTGGAGGTGGTGACCGAGGTGGTCCTACGAAGGTGTGGGCCCGACGTCATGTCGGTGCTCCGATCTCCGGCCGGGAACCGGCCGGTACTGCTGTTCACCGGTAACGACGCCGACGTGACTGTCAGCGCGCGAAGTGCTCCCGGTGGCCTTGACACTACTCTCCACTCGCTCCATCGCGGCTGGGACATACGAGATCACCTCGGCTGTGCCTGCCGCCGCTCTGAGTCGGCAATACCGGCCCCTTATGCACGTAAACGACTGGCTGGGGTCGCCGGAGACCAGAGCGGAATACGGCGAAGGTACGTCTCGTGCGAGGACACGAAGTTCAGGCCGGCCGGAACCGCGGCCGGGGACCGGAGCGCTGACGTGATGTCGGGCCCGCACGCCACCACCCTGACCACCCGATCGGCCTCGAAGGTCACCGAGCAGCCTCGGCCTGCACTGCGCTTGCGCTTGAAGCCGAAGGCGCCCACCACGGGATACGTCGACGGTGCGTGGTGGCCCCGGCCGCGGGACCTGTCCGCCGAACTGCCAGCACTGCTCGCAGTGCTGGCAGTTCGG
>DASZUO010000149.1:0-10478 GCA_035547575.1 Amycolatopsis sp.
GTGAGCAGGGCGGCGATGATCTCCAGCGCGTCCGACATCATCACGACATCGGTGTGCAGTGCCGAGGTGCGGCTGACCACCAGCAACGCGTACCGCCAGAACTCGGCGACCGCGCCCGTGGTGGCCAGTCCGACCAGGAACCACAGGATCGTGACCGCGTTGCGGGACAGCATCCGCATCCGCTCGACGGGCGTCGGCAGGCTCGACGGCGTGCCGGGCACGGCCGTGGACGGGCGCCAGGTCAGGTTGGGGAAACCCCAGCGCGGGGGTGTGGGGTACGCGGGCGGGCCGGTGTAGCGCTGGACGGGCCGGGCACGCCTGGGGACGGCCGCACCCGGCGGCGGTGCGGCGACCCACCGCACGCGCGGACGGAAGTGGTACCGGCCCGGCTGCACTTAGAGGATTTCCGGTTCCGCGCCGGGATTGTCGCCGACGACCGGGCGGCCCTCGGTGTGCCAGGACTTCATGCCGCCCGCGACGTTGACCGCCTCCCAGCCGCTCGCGTTCAGCCACATCGCGGCCCGCGCCGAGCGGCCGCCGCTGCGGCACACGACGTAGAGCGGCTTGTCGTCGGGCAGTTGCGCGAGTTCCTCGACGCGGGCGGGCAGTTCGCCCAGCGGGATGTGCACCGCGCCGGGCGCATGCCCCGCGGCCCACTCGTCGTGCTCGCGCACATCGATCAGCGTGATCCCGTCGGCTGGCAGGTCCGACACCGACGTCGTAGGCACTCCACCCGTATCCACGCGGCCCATTGTCTCATCCGGTGCCGTCCGGATGCCGTGAAGGACCCCCTCACCGCCCCTCGTCAGTGCGTGGTGGCCTTCTCGGCGTGCGCACCGGTCAGCGCCCGCACCTCCATCTCCGCGTACTTGTCCGACGTGCGTTCCTTCGACAGGATCGTGCCCAGCCAGCCGAGCAGGAACGACGCCGGGATCGACACCAGACCCGGGTTCTGCAGCGGGAACCACGCGAAGTCGGCGCCCTTGACCATCGAGGTCGACGTGCCGGACACCGCCGGGCTGAAAACGATCAGCACGATGCAGATGACCAGGCCGCCGTACATCGAGAACAGCGCGCCCTGAGTGTTGAACCGCTTCCAGAACAGCGAGTACAACAGCGTCGGCAGGTTCGCCGACGCCGCCACCGCGAACGCGAGCGCCACGAGGAACGCGACGTTCTGGTTCTTGGCGAGGATGCCGCCGACGATCGCCACCGCACCGATCACCAGCGCGGTGATCCGGGCGACCCGCACCTCCGCGCTCTTGCTGTCCACCCGGCCCTTCTTGATCACGTTCGCGTACACGTCATGCGCGAACGACGCCGACGCGGTGATCGTGAGCCCGGCGACCACGGCCAGGATCGTCGCGAACGCGACCGCCGCGATGAAGCCGAGCAGTACCGGCCCGCCCAGTTCGAGCGCGAGCAGCGGGGCCGCCGAGTTCGTCGTCCCTGGTGCCTTGCTGATCGTGTCCGCCCCCACCAGCGCGCCGGCGCCGTAGCCGAGCACCAGCGTGAACAGGTAGAAGATGCCGATCAGCCCGATCGCCCACACCACCGACTTCCGCGCGTCCCGCGCGCTCGGGACGGTGTAGAAGCGCATCAGCACGTGCGGCAGGCCCGCCGTGCCGAGCACCAGCGCGACGGCCAGCGAGAGGAAGTCGAGCTTGCTGGTGCCCGACTTGCCGTACTGCTTGCCCGGTCCGAGCAGCGCCTCACCCTTCGCGCCGCCGCCTGCCCGGTCGACCGCGCCCTGCAGCAGGCCGGAGAAGCTGAAGCCGTACTTGCCGAGTACCCACAACGTCATCGCGAGCGCGCCGACGATCAGCAGCGCCGCCTTGATGATCTGTACCCACGTGGTGCCTTTCATGCCGCCGATCAGCACGTACAGCACCATGATCACGCCGACCACGGCGATCACGATGTCCTGGCCGACGTCGCCGCTCACGCCGAGCAGCAGGTTGACCAGACCACCGGCGCCGGTCATCTGGGCCAGCAGATAGAACAACGACACGATGAGCGTGGTGATCGCGGCCGCCGCGCGCACCGGGCGCTGCTTCATCCGGAACGCCAGCACGTCGCCCATCGTGAACTTGCCGGTGTTGCGAAGGAGTTCCGCGATGAGCAGCAGCGCGACGAGCCACGCGACCAGGAAGCCGATCGAGTACAGGAACCCGTCGTAGCCGTTGACCGCGATCGCGCCGGCGATGCCGAGGAACGACGCCGCCGACAGGTAGTCGCCGGAGATCGCGATCCCGTTCTGCGGACCGGTGAACGCGCGCCCGGCGGCGTAGTAATCCGAGGCCGTGCGCGTGTTGCGGCTGGCCCAGAAGACGATCACCAGCGTGATCGCCACGAACACCGCGAAAATGATGATGTTGAGCGTCGGGTTGCTGCCCTGGACGCCTGCGGCCAGGTTCACTGCGCGTCTCCTTCGACTTCCGCGCGGATCTTGTCTGCGACGGGGTCCAGCCGCCGGCTCGCGTACCGGACGTAGGCCCACGTGATGAGGAACGTCGACACGAACTGCAGCAGGCCGATGAGCAGGCCCACGTTGAAGTTGCCGATCAGCTTCGTCGACATGAAGCCGGGCGCGTAGTCCGCCAGCAGGACGTAGACCAGGTACCAGGCGAGGAAGAGCACGGTCATCGGGAAGACGAAGACCCGCAGTCTTGTGCGCAGCCGGCCGAACTCGTCGCTGTCCTGTACCTGTTGCCAGTCGGTGCCCGGGCCGGTCCCGCCCTCGAGACCCTGTTCTGTGGTACTCACTCCGGCGACCTCCCTGTCCATTGATCCGCACCCGATGCCGTCGGGGACGGGTAGATCTTGCCGTTAATCACCCTTTATGTTGTTAATACTTTCAGGTGACAAACGGACACAGTCAGTGATTAATTTACAGTCGGGTTTATCCCGAATAGCACGGTTTGCGGAGTACCGCGACCCGCTCGTGTTCAAACCTTGGTAAAGGAACCGCCAAACGGGCGGATTGGGCCCTACTTCCGGTGCCGGCCCTTGCCCTCGCGCGAGCGAGAGGTGTCGACCTGACCGAACCGGGCGACCGCGCGGTCGCGCATGAAGCCCAGCGGGTCGGGCGCGTGCAGCCGGAGCATGACCGCGTTGACGTCGCCGGGCCGGCCCGCGCGGGTGGCGAAGCTGACCAGCACCGTCACCGCGAACGCCATCGGCACGGTCACCAGCGCCGGCTGGTCCGCCAGCCACGGCGCCCAGTTGCCCGTGTAGCGGCTCGTGGTGTTGACCGCCAGCGCCCCGATGACCAGGCCACCGCCGACGATCATCCCCGCCATCGCGCCCGGCCAGGTCAGCCCACGCCACCAGATGCCGAGCACCAGCAGCGGCGCGAACGTGGACGCCGCCAGCGCGAACGACATCCCGACGCTCAGCGACAGGTCGGTGGGCCGCATGGCCAGTGCGAGCCCGAGCGGCACGAGGCCGACGAGGACCGTCGACCAGCGGAAGTCGCTCACCCGGCCGCGGCTGAACACGTCGGTGGCGACCACCCCGGCCACGCTCACCAGCAGCCCGGACGACGTGGACAGGAACGCGGCGAACGCCCCCGCCATCACCACCGCGGTCAACACCTGGCCCGCGACCCCGGGCAGCACGGCGTGCGGCAGTTGCAGCACCGCGGCGTCGGTCTGCCCGGTCACCAGCAGCGTCGGCACGTACATCCGCGACATGGCGCCGAGCACGATCGGGAACAGGTAGAACAGCCCGAGCAGCAGCAGCACGTGCGCCGCGGTGCGGCGGGCCGCCTTGCCGTCGGGGTTGGTGTAGAAGCGGACGAGCACGTGCGGCAGACCCATCGTGCCGAGGAACAGCGCGATCAGCAGCGAGTAGGTCTGCAGCAGGTCGCGCAGCCCGCTCGACCCTGGCCGCAGCCAGTCCGCGTTGGACGACACCGCGTCGGTGACCGTCGGCACCGGCGTGCCGGGCGGGAACGTCAGTTGCGTACCCGCGGTGACCTGCTCGGTCGCGCCACTGGCCCACACCACGGTGCGGTCGGCGTCGTCACCGGGCAGGCGTACCTGCACGGGGGTCACCGAGTCGACGCGCAGCCGCACATCGGTCTGAATGTCCACAGTGGTCTTGTCGGTGAACATCGGCGGCGCGGGCGAGGCCAGCGCGCCCGCCGGACCCGGATGCTGCCCGGTCACGAACACCGCGCACAGCACGAACGCGGGCACCGCGATCGCGAACAGCTTGAGCCAGTACTGAAACGCCTGCACGAGGGTGATCGCGCGCATGCCGCCCGCCAGCACGTTGGACGCGACGAGCACGGTCACCACGATCGCGCCGGCCGAGATCGGGATGTTCGGCAGCACGGTCTTCAGCGCGAGCCCGGCACCCTGCAGCTGCGGTACCAGGTACAGAATGCCGACGAAGACCACGAACCACGTCGCGCAGCGGCGCAGCGCCACCGACCCGAGGCGGGCCTCGAGGAAGTCGGGCAGCGTGTAGGCACCGGACCGGCGCAGCGGCGCGGCGACGAACAGCATGAGCGCGAGATACCCGGCGGTGAAGCCGATCGGGTACCACAGCCCGTCGGCGCCGTCCTTGAGCACGATGCCCGCGATGCCGAGGAAGGACGCGGCGGAGAGGTACTCACCGGAGATCGCGGCGGCGTTGCGGCGCGACTTCACCGTGCGGCGCGCGACAAGGAAATCGTGCGTGGACGTGGCGAACCGGGACGAACGACGACCCAGGTAGTAGGTCACCGCGGCGACCACCACCACACCGGTCAACGTCCACGGACTCAACTGCACTCCGAGATTGTGTCAGGACCCTGCGCAGCCGGGCACGGACCTCGCGCTCAACTCTCGATCATGTCCACGAAATCGCGCTCGTGCCGTTCGGCCAACCGGTTGTACGTCAGGCCCGCCATCAGGAGCAGCGGGAACGGCACGATGCCGAGCAGGAACCAGGCCAGCGGCACGCCGATCACGCGCACGCCGGCGAACCCGGGCGCCAGGTAGAACGCCAGCGGCAGCCCGCAGAGCACCGCCAGCACCACGGCCGCGAGCACGATCCCGGTGCGGAACTGGAGCTTGACCAGGTCGTTGATGAGCAGCGTGCCCCAGCTGGTCTGCTCCTCGAGCTCGACACGGGCCCGCAGCATCGGCGTGGACCTCTGCCGCGGGTCGGCCAGCACCACCCGCTGCCGTTTCGGCGGTTTCGGGGGCGGTTCCGGCTCGGCCGGAGCGGGTGCGGGCGGCACCCGCTCCACCTTGGCGGGCGCATGGCGCGCGTAGCTCTTGCCCAACGTGGGGTCCGGTTCGCGGATCCCCTCGAGGTCCCAGCCCCGGCGCCCGTCGTCGCTCATCGTCCGGTCAGGCGGTCTTTGAGCTCACGGGTGTGCCGCCGCGACACCGGCAGCAGCTTCTCATCGTTGCCGATCACCACCTGGTAGCCGCCCTGGCCCATGCGCAACTCGGTGATCAGGTTCAGTGCGACCAGGAACGACCGGTGGATCCGTACGAAACCCGCCTTCTCCCAGCGTTCCTCGAGCTGGGTGAGCGGGATGCGGACGAGGTGGCTGCTGCCGTCGGTGGTGAACAGCCGCGCGTAGTCGCCCTGCGCCTCGACCCAGCGGACCGACGAGCGCGGTACGAGCTTCGTGGTGCCCGCCAGCTCGACGGGGATCACCTCGTCGTCGTCCGGTTTGGTCTGCGCCGGGGCCGTGCCGTCGGGCAACCCCGTGGAGCGCAACTTGTCCAGCACACGCTCCACCGCCCGGTCGAGCCGGTTCTGGGTGCACGGCTTGAGCAGGTAGTCGACCGCGCCGAGATCGAACGCGTTGACCGCCTCGTGCGCGTGCCCGGTCACGAAGACCAGCACCGGGGCGGGGTTGAGCGCGGAGAACACGCGCGCCATCTCCATCCCGGACAGTCCCGGCATCTGCAGGTCGGCGAACACGGCGTCGATCGTCGGCAGGCCCTGCTCCTTGCGCGCCGCCAGTTCGGGATCGTCGGACGCGAGCAGGCGCAGCGCCTCGGCGGCATCGACCGCGGTGAAAACCCGGCCGATGTGCCGGTTGTTCGTCAGGCTCTCGGAGAGCAGCGCGAGCCCATGGGGTTCGTCGTCGACCGCCAGCACAACCAGTCGGGTGTCATTTTGCGCACTCACAGTGACTCGCATCCTGCCTAGTGCGCGTCGCGATGTCCATACCGCGCACGGGCGAACGCCTTACAACCCATACCGCGACCACGCCGCCTTGTGTGTCACCGCGTCCAGCACCGCGCTCGCGGCCGCGGGCGCACCGAGCCCGAGCCTGGCCAGCAACGGCTTCTTTGGCTCAGCCACAACGATTTCCGCGTCCGGGAACCGCTCCGCGACGACGCCACGCAAGGTGCCGACCCCGTCGATCAGGCCCAGGTCCAGTGCCTTGCCGCCCAGCCACACGTCACCGGTGAACAGATCCTCGGTATCGGTCAGCCGGCCGCCGCGGCGTTCCTTCACCCACTCGACGAACAACTCGTGCAACTGACCGTGCATCTTCTCGAGCCATTCGACGTCCTCGGGCTTCTCCGGGGTGAACGGGTCGAGCCGGGACTTGTTCTCGCCCGCGGTGTGTAACCGCCGCTCGATGCCGAACCGCTCCAGCAGCCCGGTGAAGCCGAACCCACCGCTGATGACGCCGATCGAGCCGACCAGCGAGGTGCGGTGGGCGTAGATCTCGTCGGCCGCGCATGCCAGCCAGTAGCCGCCGGACGCGGCGACGTCCTCACAGAACGCCAGCACCGGGATGTCCGGCTTCTTCGCCGCGAGCTGCCGGATGCGCTCGGCGACCAGGCCGGACTGGGTCGGCGCGCCACCCGGCGAGTTGATCAGCAACGCGACGGCCTTGAGCCGGTCGTGGTCGAAGGCCCTGGTCAGCGCCGACTCGACGGCGGCGAGGTTGATCGTGCCCCGCGCCAGCGGCGACGGGGTCGGCGTGATCACCCCGTGCAGCTTGACCACCGCGACGGTGTCGGTGCGGTCACCCCGGTCGACGATGCGCGGAATTCTGCTGGTCACCTTGTCGGTCAAGCTCGTCATGCCGCGAGGTTACGTGCCTTTTCGCGCGTGTGCAGGCGAGCCGTTGCGGGTTTGCTGCGGTGGCACGTTCGCCGTGTAGTCGGGCAGTTCGGTACGTACGCCGGGAGCGAACTTCGGCACCCGCAACGTCACCTTCATGCCGGCGCCCGGCGCGGTCTCGACCATCAGCGCGTACTCGTCGCCGAACAGCTGCCGCATCCGCGCGTTGATGTTGCCGAGGCCCACGTGCGCGCCGGTGCGGTGCGAGTTGCGCAGATCCGACAGCCGGGCCGGGTCCATGCCGATGCCGTCGTCCTCGACGCTGATCAGGGCCTCGGTGCCGTAGTCCTGCGCGGTCACCGTGACCATGCCGCCACTGGGCTTGTTGGCCAGACCGTGCTGCACGGCGTTCTCCACGAGCGGCTGGATGATCAGGAACGGCACCACGACCGACAGCACCTCCGGCGCGATCTTGAGCCGCACCTCGAGACGCCCACCGAAGCGGGCACGCTCGATGGTCAGGTACCGGTCGATGTTGCGCAGTTCGTCGGCCAGCGAGGTGAACATGCCCGACGTGCGGAACGAGTACCGGGTGAAGTCGGCGAACTCCTGCAGCAGATCGCGCGCCTCCTCCGGGTCGGTGCGGATGAGCGAGGAGATTGTGTTCAGCGCGTTGTAGATGAAGTGCGGCGAGATCTGCGCGCGCAGCGCCTTGATCTCGGCCTGCTGCAGTTGCAGCTTCGACTCGTCCAGCCTGGCCAGCTCGAACTGGGTGCAGACGAACTGGGCGACCGCGTCGGCCATCTGCACCAGCCGCTTGCCGCGGGTGCGGCCGACGACGATCAGCACCGCCTCGATCTCGCCCTCGACGAGCAGCGGCACGATCACGGCCGTCTTCATCTTGCAGGTGCCACGGTGGTCGCACGGCATGTCGTCGTGCGAGATGACCTCGCGATGGTGCTTGCGGATCGCGAGCCCGATCGCCGGCGTCAGGTCGACGTAGTGATCGTTGGCCTCGCCGTCCCAGGAGACCACCGTGCCCTCCGGGTCGGTGACCCCGACGGCGACGCACTTGAGCAGCTCCAGCAGCTGCGAGGTGATGCGGTCCGCGGAGGCCTCGTCGAAGCCTTCCCGCAGGTCAGGGGTGGCCTTCGACATGTGGTAGACGGCTTCGAGCACGGCGTCGTCGATCGAGGTACCCGGCTTGCGCGAGTGGGCGATCAGGACGACGACGACGATCAGCAGCAACCCCGCGACGGACCAGGGAAGGATCTGCTCGATCGGCAAGTCGGACACGGCGTCAATGCTCTGCGTTCGGCCGGTCGGTGGCAAGGTTTGAAGGGCAACTTTCTGTGTAGCAGCCGACACCCAGGGGAAGGGGTGCCTATTTGAGCAGCCGCGACATCCGCCGGTCGGCGAGCGGCTTGCCGCCCGTCTGGCACGTCGGGCAGTACTGGAACGACTTGTCGGCGAACGAGATCTCGCGGACCGTGTCCCCGCAGACCGGGCACGGCAGACCGGTGCGGGCGTGCACCCGCAGGCCCGAGCGCTTCTCCCCCTTCAGCCGCGCCGCGTCCTGGCCGACCGAGCGTTGCACCGCGCCGGTCAGCACGTCATGGATGGCCTCCGCGAGCCGGTCCAGCGCCTCGTCGGCGAGCTTGCCCGGCGTGGCGTAGGGCGACAGCTTCGCCACGTGCATGATCTCGTCCGAGTAGGCGTTGCCGATTCCGGCGATCAGGGACTGGTCGGTCAGCGCCGTCTTGAGCCGCTCGGTGCGGCCCGCGAACAGCTCGCCCAGCATCGCGCGGTCGAGTTCCAGCGCGTCCGGGCCGAGCCGCGCGATGCTCGGCACCTCCCGCGGGTCGTGCACGATCCACACCGCCAGGCCCTTTTTCGTGCCCGCCTCGGTCAGGTCGAACCCCGGCCCGCCCACCCGTCGCCCACCGCCACCCTCGACGGAGGCGCTGCGCGCCACCGCTTCACTCAGATGCACCCGGAACGCCAATGGGCCCCGGCCCGGCTTCGGCGGGGCCGGGGACAGCGAGTCCGACCAGCGCAGCCAGCCCGCACGGGCCAGGTGGATCACCAGGTGGATGCCGTCGCAGTCCAGGTCGAGGTGCTTGCCGTGCCTGCCGGCGCCGGTCACCTCGCGGCCGTGCAACTCCGTCCACTGCGGGCTGACCGTCTTGAGCACCGACAGCGAGGCGACGTCGACGCGGGTCACGGTGCGGCCCACCGCGTGTTCACGCAGGTGATGGGCCAGGGCCTCGACCTCCGGTAGCTCCGGCACAGCTCACTCCATCGGATGCAGGGGGCCGTCGAAGTCCGGCAGCGACTCGCGGTGGATGGTCTTGGCGATGTCGCCCACCTCGCGGCGCACCTTGAACATCCCGGACACGATACCGACCCAGCGCTCGGGCGGACGGTCTGCCAGCACCTCGCCCTCGGTCTCCGCGACCACCGTCCACGGCCGGTTCAGCACCCACCGCAACGGGAAGAACAACGCGATCAGCAGCAGCCCGTACACCACCCACGCCGGTACGACGACCCCGTCGGGTAGCCAGGCCACCAGGATAACCGCGAGCACGAGCGCCACGGCGAGCATCGCGAAGCCAGGGGCATGGCTACCGGCGACATCGTGCTCGAAATCCTCGACAGTCACGGGACGGCGCCACTCCATGGTCGCGCGGACGACCCATTCCCGGCCGTCACTGCCCTGCACCAGCCGGTTCATGTGTCGTGGCCTCCCGCGGCACGCTCGGTCGTTCGTGAGCGTTCTCAACGGTAGCGTGACGGCACGCCGCCGCGCGAGGTCCCGGCCAAGATCGAGCTAACCGGATGAATCAGGCGGCGTGGTGGTCGTGGTCTCGTCGGGGGGCGCTTCCGACGTGGTGGTGGTCGTCGTGGTCGATCGGCCGAACTGCGCGCTGTTACCCGACGCACGCTCGCGGGCCCGGTCGTTCGCCTTGGGCTTGTTGTCCGAGTGCCACGACCGGTTCTTCGACCCGTGGTTGCCGTTGTTCGACTTCGTCGAGAACTTCGGCCCGTTTCCCTGCTGGTCGTCGTTGCCCTGCTCGTCGCCAGGGCTGTCGATCCGGGCCTGCGTGCTCGACGACGACGTCGCCGGCTCGCTCGCCGGCGGGTCCTCGCGCGCCGGGGCCTTCGGCGGCGCGGGTGGCGCGACCGGTCCGGCGCCACCACTGCCCACGTCGATCCGGCGCCCCGGACCGCCCGTCCACGGGCTCGGCGCGGCGGCACCCGGGTAGTTCAGGGTCGCCACGTCCGGCGCGACCACCTGCGCGGGCGGCGAGTTCAGCAGCGACGGAACCGATGGCGCGAGCTGCAACACGACACCACCTTGCGGCAGGTTGATCGCCTCGGTGTGCTGCCCGTCGATCAGCGCCGGGCCCACAGTCACGCCCACCACACCGGCAGCCGCCGTCGAC
>DASZUO010000150.1:0-4225 GCA_035547575.1 Amycolatopsis sp.
GCAGGCGCTCGGCTTGCGGGAGCTGGGCAACCATCCGCGTCAGGTGAAGGTCGAGGGCTTCGATCCCAAGGGCGAACTGTGGGCGATGATGCTCGACATGCGCCGCACGTTCGACGACATGGTGCGCGCGCACGCCGGCCCCGACCGCGCCGAGCAGCTGCTCGCGAATCCCTTCTACCAGACCATTTCCACGTCGTTCTCCGGAACGCAGGAGTACATGGCGATGGAGAAGCTCGGCCAGCTCGCCGCCACCGGCGACTGGGACCTGATCGTGGTCGACACGCCGCCGAGCCGCTCCGCGCTGGACTTCCTGGACGCGCCCACCCGCCTGTCCAGCGCGCTCGACGGCCGCATGATCAGGCTGCTCACCGGTCCCGCGAAGGCCGGCGGATGGGGCCTGCGCAAGGTCGTGACCACCGGGTTCTCGATCTTCGCCAAGGCCGTGTCCACGATCATCGGCGGCCAGCTGCTCGCCGACGCATCCGCGTTCATGCAGGCCTTCGACAGCATGTTCGGCGGCTTCCGTGAGCGGGCCCGCAAGACCTCCGAGCTGCTCAGCTCGAAGGGCACCGCCTTCCTCGTCGTCGCCGCGCCGGAGCCGGACGCGCTGCGCGAGGCCAGCTATTTCGTGGAGCGCCTCTCGACCGAGTCGATGCCGCTGTCCGGACTGGTCGCCAACCGCACCCACCCGGTGCTCGCCAACCTCTCGGCCACGGCGGCACTGTCCGCGGCCGAGAAGGTCGAGTCGAGCGCGCCGCTGGCCACCGCGGTGCTCCGGCTGCACGCCGACCGGGTGGCCCTCGCGGACCGCGAACAGCGGCTGCTCGCACGGTTCACCAGGGCACACCCGGAGGTGCCGATCATCGAAGTGCCCGCCCTGCCAGGGGACGTACACGACGTCGGCGGCCTGCGCGACATCGGCGATCGTCTCGCGAAGTTCTAGGACACCTGCACGTACTCGCGTTTGGCCGATTCGAGCAGCTCGGCCCAGGAGCTCACCTCGGGCCGGCGGCGCAGCAGCGCCCGGCGCTCGCGTTCGGTCATGCCACCCCAGATGCCGAAACCGATCCGGTTGTCCAGTGCCTCGGCCAGGCATTCCGTGCGCACCGGGCAACCCATGCACACGAGCTTGGCCCGGTTCTGGTCGGCTCCGCGCACGAACAACTCGTCCGGATCCGTGTCCCGGCACAAGGCGTCCACGCGCCAGCTTCGCTGCTTGATCTCGTCTTCCATTGCCCCCAGCTCCTCACCCATCGGCTCACGTCGGTAACGCGTGGCACCTCCCCGGCGCCTTCTTCGTGAGACGTTGACGGACTGTAGGGCCCCGCGGTTCCATCCGCCAAGGTTTGATCTGCAATTCGTTATCCGAACACGTCGCATTCGCACACACGACGTGGTATCCAGCAGCGGACAAACCGGTCCTACTAGTCTGGCTTCCGTGCGAAAGACGGATGGTCTGTTCAAGCTGCTCGGCCTGTGCCTGCTCGCGGGGATCCTCGTCGCCGGTGTGCTGTTTCCCGTCGTGGGAGCGGCCGGAGTCGTCTCGAACAAGGCCAGCGAGACCGTGGAGAGCATGTCCGCCGAGCTCGCGAACGTGCCTCCGCCGCTGGTCACGACCATCACCGACTCCGCGGGCCACCCGATCGCCACGCTGTACGACCAGTACCGCATCCCCACACCCAGCGACAAGATCAACGAAGCGATGAAATGGGCGCTGGTGTCGGTCGAGGACCGCCGGTTCTACGAGCACCACGGCGTCGACTGGAAGGGCACCATCCGTGCCGCGCTGAGCAACAGCACCGGTGGTGACACGCAGGGCGCCTCGACGCTCACCCAGCAGTACGTCAAGAACTACCTCATCAACGTCATCTACCGGGACGACCCGGTCGGCCAGCAGAAGGCGCAGGAGCAGTCGGTCGCCCGCAAGCTCAAGGAAGCGCGGATCGCTATCCAGCTCGAGACGCAGATGAGCAAGGACGACATCCTCACCAGCTACCTCAACGTCGTCGAGTTCTCCCGCAAGATCTACGGCGTCGGCGCCGCCGCGCAGACCTACTTCGGCACAACCGCGGACAAGCTCACCGTGCCGCAGGCCGCGCTGCTGGCCGGCATGGTGAACAACCCGCCGTTCTACGACCCGTGGACACACCCCGAGCGCGCCACCGAGCGCCGCAACCTGGTGCTGGACCGCATGGTCGAGAACCGCAAGCTCGCGCCGGAGGACGCGGTGCAGATGAAGGCCGAGCCGCTGGGCGTCGTGCCGGGTGGACCGTCCAAACCGGCCGCGAACTGCACCGGTGCCGGGCCGGAGAACGGGTTCTTCTGCCAGTACGTGCAGGACTACCTGCTCACCAACGGAATGACGAAGGACGACCTCTACACCGGCGGGTACACGATCCGCACCACGATGGACCAGAACGCCAACCACGAGGCGAAGGTGTCCGCCGAGCAGCAGGTCGACAAGACGCAGAAGAACGTCGCGAACACGCTTTCCCTGGTGCGACCAGGAAAGGACCGGCACGAGGTGGTCGCGCTGGCCGCCAACCGGGACTACGGACCCGACGCAGACAAGGGCCAGACGACCTACGCGCTGCCCTCGGACGTGTCCAATGTGACCGGTGCCGGGTCGAGCTACAAGATCTTCACCACCGCCGCGGCGATGGAACAGCACAAGGTGGGCATCTACTCGACCATCCAAACACCACAGAGCTACGTGTCCAACGTCTTCCTCGGTGGCGGGCCGAGCTGCCCGCTGGTGGCGCGAGGTACGCGGGCGTACTGCCTGAGCAACTACGGCGAAAGCGGGTACGGCCCGTCGATGTCGCTGCAGCAGGCGCTGGCCACCTCGCCCAACACCGGGTTCGTGATCCTCGAGGAACAGGCCGGGATGGGACCGGTCACCGAGATGGCGCGTCGGCTGGGTATGCGCAACACGATGGCGTCGAACTCGGCCAACGGTGGCGCGGTCGACAAGAACAGCAAGGACCCGGTCTACAACATGAGCCAGCAGAAGTACTTCGGCCCCGGCGGGTCGCTGCAGGCCGGGCTCGGGTCGTTCACCCTCGGCGTGAGCCCGACCAGCGGACTCGAACTCGCCAACGTCGCCGCTACCATCATGTCCGGTGGCGTGTGGTGCCCGCCGACGCCGATCGGCGCGATCACCGATCGCGACGGCAACCCGAAGAAGATCAACGAGGCGCCGTGCGAGCAGGCGGTGCCCGAGGGCCTGGCGAACACGCTCGCGGTCGGCATGAGCCAGGACGACACGAGCGGCACGTCCGCGGCCGCCGCACGCGCCGCGAACTGGAACCGGCCGATGATCGGCAAGACCGGTACGACGCAGAACAGCGGTTCCGCCGCGTTCGTGGCCGCGGTGCCGCAACTCGCCGGCGCGGCGATGGTGTTCCGCCCGGACAACCCGATCGGTGGCCTGATCGACGGCGGCCCCGGCAACGTCACCGCGACCAGGGGCAGCACCGACGGCAACATGTTCGGCGGCAAAACCCCGGCGAGAACGTGGTTCGGGGCGATGACCAACATCCTCAACGGGCAACCGGTGCTCCCGCTGCCGCCGTCCGATCCGGCGTACGAGCACTAGCCGGGGCGACGAACGCGCGCGACGCACGACGCGAGCGGCATTCGTGACCGCCTATCCTCGGTGGTGTGGGTACTGACCGTGACAGGATGAGCGCCGCCCGGCTCGCGGCGGGGGCGGCGGCCGTCGGGGCGGCGACGCTCGGGTACGCAGTCGGCGTGGAGCGGCGGCACTGGACGCTTCGCACCGCGGAACTGCCGGTGCTCGCGGCCGGGTCCCGGCCGCTGCGCGTACTGCACATTTCCGACGTGCACATGATGCCGGCGCAGAAGTCCAAGCAGCGATGGCTCGCCACGCTCGCGGAGCTGGAACCCGACCTCGTCGTCAACACCGGCGACAACCTCGCGCACCCGCAGGCCGTGCCGTACGTGCTGCAGTCACTCGGCACGCTGCTCGACCGGCCGGGCGTGTTCGTGTTCGGCAGCAACGACTATTACGCGCCGAAGCCCAAGAACCCGGCCCGGTACCTCATGCCACGCGGCAAGAAGAAGCGCATCCACGGCAAGCACCTGCCCTGGCGCGACCTGCGTGCCGCGTTCATCGAGCGCGGCTGGCACGACCTGACCCACACGCGCCGCACGGTGGACGTGGCCGGGCAGCAGGTGTTCGTCGCCGGCGTGGACGATCCAC
>DASZUO010000151.1:0-3323 GCA_035547575.1 Amycolatopsis sp.
TCGACCTTCAGCGCCGCGAGCACGCCGAACGACACGCCGAGCCCGACGAGACCCTGCAGGATCAGCTTGATCCACGCGGTGGCCCGCACGCCGAAGTCCGGCACGATCGCACCGACGAGCACCGCGGCGACCACGCCGAGCCCGCTCGCGACGACGGTGAAAAGGATCACCCCGAGCACGCGCTTGCTGCGCAGGTTGCCCAGGCTCACCCACAGCCAGACCTGGCCCATGATCGCGCCGACCACGAACGTCAGCGAGTTGACCATCATCGTGCCGAGCACGATGTTCCGGTCGTCCAGCAGCACCGGGCACAGGTACAGCAGCGGGACCTTGACCAGCGTCATCACCAGCATGATCAGCGTCGGGGTGCGCGCGTCCTTCATCGCGTAGAACACCCGCAGCTGCAACATCACCAGCGCGTAAGGCAGCAGGCCGAAGGCCGAGATGGCCAGCGCCTCGCCCAGCCGGCCTGCTTCGGTGGCGCTGTTCGCGCCTCCACTGAACAACGCGACGCCGATCGACTGCCCGACCACCGTCATCACGGCGGCGATCGGCACCAGCATCACCGTCGAGATGCGCGAGGCGTAGGAGAGGTCGGCGACGACCTTGCGGGTGTCGCCGTCGGCCGCGTTGCGCGACAGCCGCGGCATGATCGCGGTCAGCAGGGACACGCCGATCACACCGTAGGGCAGCTGGAACAGCAGCCAGGCATTCGAGTAGATCGTCACGCCACCGGGGTCACCGCTGGTCAGCACCCGGGTGTTGATGGTGAGGCCGATCTGGCTGATCGCGACGTAGCCGAGGATCCACAACGCGAGGCCGCCGAACTCCTTCATCCGCTTGTCGATGCCCCAGCGCCACTTGAAGCGGAACCCGGTGCGCAGCAGCGGCGGCACCAGCAGCACCGCCTGCACGACGATGCCGAACGTGACGCCGATGCCGAGGACGAGCAGCTTGGGATCGCTCATCGAGACGGGGTTCGTCGAGATCTTGCCCGGCACCAGCATGAAAATGGCCAGCGTCAGTACGACGACGATGTTGTTCATCACCGGCGCCCACGCCGTGGGGCCGAAGATGTGCTTTGCGTTGAGGATCGCGGACAGCAGCGCGAACACGCCGTAGAAGAAGATCTCCGGCAACAGCAGCCGAGCGAACGCATTCGTCAGCTCGGAGTTGGCGTTGCCGCCCTGCTCCATGTACAGCGAGGTCAGTGCCGGTGCGGCGAACACGGCGATCACCGTGCCGACAAGGAGTACCGACAAGCCGACGGTGAGCATGCGTTGCGTGTAGGCCGCGCCGCCGTCGGCATCGTCCTGCGAGCGCACCATGAGCGGCACGACGACGCTGCTGAGCACGCCGCCGAGCAGCAGTTCGAACACGATGTTCGGCAGCGTGTTGGCGATGTTGAACGAGTCGTTCTCGACGCCGGTGCCCACCGCCCAGACCAGCATGATCTTCCACAGGAAGCCGGTGATGCGGCTGACCAGCGAGGCGATGGCCATCTTGCCGCTGGACTTCGCGATCGAGGGTGGCGCCTGCTTCTCGACGCGCGGGATGTAGCCGGTGGCGTCGAGCCCAGGGCCTTCGCCGAACGTGTCGGCGGGCGCGGGGGTCGGGGCGGCCACCCGCGGGAGCATCCGGGTGGCGAGCGAGTCGTAGGGGCGGAGCACGTCGGGGTCGGCGACCGGCCACTTGGAGCTCGCCGGAACTCCGCCGAGCCGCGGGATGAAAATCGTCGCGTCGGGGTCGTTCGGGGCCAGCGGTGGCGCCCCGAACGGCATGCTGTCCTGCTGCTGCCGTTCCTGCCGCCATGGCCGCACCGGCTGTTGTTGCCGCGGTGGCGGTGGTGCCTGCGGTGGCGGAGGCTGCTGCCGCGCCTGCGGAGGAGGCTGCTGGCCGCGAGGCGGCACCCGCCGGCGATGACCGTTCGGCTCGCGGGGGATGCGGCGAGTCGGCTGGTCGGGCGGCGGCGTGCGCTCAGGTGGCGGGCGCCGCGCGACACGTTCGGCGGGACGCTCGGGTGGCCACCCCGGCTCTCTGTCCAACGTGTGCCCCATCGTCAGCGGTCGATTCGCATCCCCAGGGTAATCACTTCTTGGTGTGGCCCCTGATCCGGCGATAGATCTGCCTGCCGGAAAGCAACACGAGCGCGGCGCCGCCCGCGATGGTGAGCACGAGCGTCACCACGCCGTACTCGTTCGACCGCAGCTCGAAGCGCGCCGGGTTGCCGAGCGGGGTGCCGCCCGGAGTGGTCAGCGAGACGGTGACGTTGAACCGGCCGGCGCGCAGGGCCTCGACCTGGATCGGGATGTTCCGGCTCAGCCCGGCGGGCAGCAGCTGGTCCGGCGAGTCGCCGAAGCGCAGGCCCGTGCTGTTGTTCAGGGTGATCCGCACGGCGACCTGCACCGGGAGCGTGTTGTGCAGGAACACCGGCAGCGGCGACGAGCCGGACGCCATCGAGATCGGCACGGTCGGCGTGTCGACCGTGACCCCGCGCAGCAGCGCGTCGAGCTCGGTGCGGGAGTCGGCTGCCGACACCTCCGCGGCGCCCCTGGTGCTCTGCCAGGCGGTCGAGGTGTTGCGGACCAGCGCATACCGCAGCGGTACCAGCAGCTGCTCGGGGTCGATCTGGGCGGCGGGGTCCACCGTCATCGCGGTGCGCAGGTCCGACATCGTGTTCTCGATGGACGCCATCGTGTCGGTGACCGACGCCGGGGTCGCTGACGCCACGTCCTCGGCCGTGTACGACATCGTCGACGTGCCGGTGACGGGGGCTGCGAGGACCTGCGGGAGCCCGACGCCGGTCAGCATGCGCCGGCCGATCAGCTCGCCCGTCGATTGCAGCAACTGACTCAGCTCGGACTCCGGCACATCCCACCGGCGCGGCGGCGCGACCAGGACAGGCTCTCCCGTGTCCCCGGTCATCCCGCGATAGACCAGCGCGGCGAGCCCGTTCTGGGTGCCGATCGCCGGGTCGTCGACCGGGGTGGACGACGTCGACGCCCCGGTCGTCGGGCCGTTCAGCCCCGTGCTGACCAGCGCATCCACCGTTTCCGCGCGCAGTGGACCGCCCTTGAGGGCGACCCCGCCCGACACGGAGCCGGACAGCTGCGACGGGTCGGCTATCACCGTACTGACGCCGGCGGCGTCCAGTGCCTTGAGCGCGGTGCTGTCCTGCGGCCCGTCCGCCCACAGCACGCCGGGCTGTGGCCGCACACCGAGCAGCGCCTGCACGCGCTGCGCGGTGTTGAGCGCGTAACCCATCAGGTCACCGCCGCGGACCCCGGCGAGCGCCGGCAGGTCCGCGTCGGCGTAGGGCATCT
>DASZUO010000152.1:0-5574 GCA_035547575.1 Amycolatopsis sp.
ACTTCGACACCACGTCCCAGCGCGCCTGCGCCCGCGGCTACCTCCTCGAGCGCGACCAGATGCGCTGGTACTGGGACCAGTACGTGCCGGAGCCGGCGCGGCGAACCGAGCCGGAGGCCGCACCGTTGCGTGCCGCGCGGCTGTCGGGACTCCCGCCGGCGATCGTGCTGACCGCCGAGTTCGACCCGCTGCGCGACGAGGGCGCCGCCTACGCCGGGCGGCTGGCCGCCGACGGTGTCGAGGTCCACCACGAGTGCGTCGCCGGGCAGATCCACGGCTTCCTCGGGATGATCGGTGGCATTCCCTCCGCGGACGAGGCCATGACGCGCCTGTGCGCGGCGATGCGAGCCCGGCTGAGTGTGGCGACGACTGCGGAGGTGTCCCATGGATGACGTCGAGACCTACGTGCTCAAGGCGCAGTGCGCCGAGTTCCTCGAAACAGTGCGCCGTGCGGCCGACGACGGGGACGCCGCCGCCTTCGGCGCGAGCTTCCTGCCCGAGGGCGTCTGGCGGCGCCCTGGCGTGGACCCGCTGGTCGGGTCCGAGGCGATCACGGCGTTCATGTCCCGCCGGCCACCCGAACGCACGACCCGGCACGTGACCGGCGGGGTCGTCGTCGAGCCGGTCTCGCCGGACCGTGCGGTGGTCGACTCGCAGGTGGTGCTCTACGGCGGGCGGCTCACCGGCGGCGGGCTGCCGATCGCGATCTCCGGCCCGGAGAAGGTGTTCGAGTATCGCGACACGCTGCAGCGGACGCCCGAGGGGTGGCGGATCGCCGAGCGGGTCACCACGGTGGTCTTCCATGCCGGCTGACGCACTCGTCTCCGCCGCCGAGCTGTCGGCGGAGTTCACGCACTGGCTCACCGCCAACCGCGCACGGGCCACCGAGCTGAGCGACGCCGCGCTCCGGCCCGCTCCCGCGCTGGATTACCTCGCCGCCCAGAAGGCACTCCAGTCCTGGCTGCACGACGAGGGTTGGCTGGCCCGCGGCTGGCCGAAGGAGTACGGCGGCACGGGCAACGACGTCGGGCTGCGCGCGGCGATCTACGACCTGCTCGGCGCCGCGGACATCACGGTGCCCACCACCGTCAACATCGTCGAGATCCTGGCGCCGACGCTGCGGCGCTTCGCGCCGGGGCTCGCCGAGCGGATGCTGCCGCCGCTGGTGGCGGGCGCCGAGGCGTGGTGCCAGGGGTTCTCCGAGCCGGAGGCGGGCAGCGACCTCGCGTCGCTGCGGATGCGCGCCACCCGGACCGGCGAGGGGTGGTCGCTCACCGGCCAGAAGATCTGGTCGACGCGCGCAGCCGGCGCCGACCGGTGCACGGTCCTGGTACGAACCGGCTCCCCGGAATCGCGGCACCGTGGGCTGTCGATGTTCCTGGTCGACATGGACACGCCCGGCGTGCAGTGCCGCCCGATCGACGACATGTCCTTCACCCAGCACTTCGGCGAGATCTTCTTCGACGACGTCCGGATTCCGGACGAGCGGCGCATCGGCGAGGTCGACGGCGGCTGGGCGGTGGCGCAGTACCTGTTGCAGTGGGAGCGTGGCATGTTCGCCTGGCTGCGCCAGGCCGCGCTCCTCGGCATGCTCCGCCGGCTGCCGGAGGCGGACGACCCCGGCTACGGCGCGGCGTATCAGGACGTCATCGCGCTCCGGCTGCGTTCGCTGGGCACGTTGCGGGCACTGTCCGCCGGCCGCAGCGACGGTCCGCAGGTGTCGATCGACAAGCTCCTGCTGTCCAGGGCGGAGCGGTCGGTCCACGAGCTCGCGCACCGGATACAGCCCGTCGGTGTCGACGACGCGACCGCGGACTGGGAGGGCCGGGTGCACGAGTACCTGCACAGCAGGTCGGCGCCGATCTACGGGGGATCGGCGGAGATCCAGCGGACGATCATCGCCACCCAGATCCTTCAGCTCGGCAGGGAGGCGCGATGATCCGGCTCGAACACGGCATCCCCGACGACGGGTACGCCGAGATCCGCGCCACCGTGGACCGGCTGTTCCAGGAGCGGCCACAGGCTGCCGGCGTCGCGGACCTCGAGGACTTCGGCTGGACCGAGATGCTCGACGATCCCGGCACCCGGAGCGTCGCGGCGCGGGCGATGTTCGAGGGACAGGGAGCCGCGCTCGCGCTCGCCGGCACGCCGGAGGCGTTCCTGGCCGCCGCGGTCCCCGGCTACGACCTCGGCTCCGCGGTGGCCATGGTCCCCGGCCCGGACGGCGGCTACCTCGGCCTCGCCGGTGGCGGCGCCGAGCCGGCCCGGCTGCTGCTGGTCCATCCGGAATCCGTCCGGTCGTTGCCCGCCGACCGCGCCACCAGGGTGCGCACGGTCGATCCCGGGGTGAGCCTGCTGTCGGTACCGGCGGAGGCGACCGCGCACGCCGAACCGGTCGCGGGCGCGGCGCCCGGGCCGGCGGCGGCGCGCCTGCAGGTCGCGCTGTCGCTTCAGCTCGCGGGCATCTGCGCGCACCTGCTCGAGATCGGACGCGACCACGTCCGCACCCGGCACCAGTTCGGCAGGCCGATCGGCCAGTTCCAGGCCGTGCAACAACTTCTCGCCGACGTGGCGGTCGCGATCGCGGCCGCGGACGCGGCCAACCGCAACGCGCTCGGCATGATCGACGATCCCGGGACGGCGCCGCTGGCTGCGCTGGTGGCCGCCGGGCTGGGGACCCGCGCCTTCGACGCCACGACGCGCGGCATCCAGCAGGTCCTCGGCGCGATCGGCTACACCAGGGAGCACGAATTCCACCGGTACCTCTACCGCGGCCTTGTGCTGCTGCACCTGCTGGGCAGCGGCGACATCGACCGCCGTGTCGGAGCCGCGGCGCGCTCCGCCGAGGTCACGCCGCCGGTCGGCACGTGGTACGACGGCTTCGAGAAAGGGCTTCACCCGTGACCGACCCTGTCCTGGTCTCCGCCGACGACCGGGTGCTGACCATCACCCTCAACCGCCCGGACAAGCGCAACGCGATCAACCAGGCCGCGAGATCACTGATCCACGACGCGATCGTGGAGCTGGAGACCAACGACGACCTGCGCGTCGGCATCCTGACCGGCACCGGGCCGACCTTCTGCGCCGGAATGGACCTCGCCGAGGCGCGTGCCGGCATCCGCAGCAGGCTCGGCGGCGCGGACGGCGGCTTCGCCGGCTTCGTCCGCTACCCGCGCACCAAGCCCGTGGTCGCGGCGGTCAACGGGCCGGCGCTGGGTGGCGGGTTCGAGCTGGTGCTCGCCTGCGATCTCGTCGTCGCGGTGCCCACCGCGTGGTTCGCGCTGCCCGAGCCGTTACGCGGGATCATCGCCGGTGGCGGCGGCGCGATCCGGCTGCCTCAGGTGCTGCCGGCGGCGGTCGCCCGCGAGATCCTGCTGGCGGGTGGCCGGCTCAGCGCCGAGCAGGCGGAACGATGGGGGTTGCTCAACCGGGTGGTCGCGCCGGAGGCACTGGCCGGTGCCGCTCGCGAGCTGGCCGACGCCGTCTGCGTCGGCGCCCCGCTCGCGATCGCGGGCACGCTGGCGATCAGCGGCACCATCCAGCGCGGTCTGGAGGCATCAGCCTGGGACGTCAACGACGCGCAGGTGCGGGCGATCCGCGCCACCGAGGACGCCAAGGAAGGCGCGACGGCTTTCGCCGAGAAGCGTCCTCCAGAGTGGAGCGGGCGATGAGCGGGGTGGACACCGAAGCGCTGGCACGGCTTCGCGGCGAGGTGCGCGCGTTCCTGGCCGAGCAGCTCGCGGCGGGCACGTTCGAGCCCGGCGTGGACAGCTGGCTGGCGGGCTTCTCGCGGGACTTCACGCGCGAACTCGGCCGCCGGGGCTGGATCGGCATGGTCTGGCCGACCGAGTACGGCGGGCACGGACGCACGGCGCGGGAACGCTTCACCGTGATGGAGGAGCTGCTCGCGGCGGGTGCCCCGGTCTCGGCGTACTGGGCAGGCGACCGGCAGGTGGGCCCGTCCCTGCTGCGCCACGGTACCGAGGAGCAGAAACGGCGATTCCTGCCGGGGATGGCCGCGGGGGAGACGCTCTTCTGCCTCGGTCTGTCCGAACCGGACAGTGGCTCGGACCTGGCCTCGGTGCGGACCACCGCGACGAAGCAGCCGGACGGGAGCTGGGTGCTCAGCGGCTCGAAGCTGTGGACCAGCGGCGCCCACCACAAGGACTACATGCTGACGTTGTGCCGGAGCCTTCCCGGTTCCAGCCGCCACGACGGGCTTTCCCAGTTCGTCGTCGACCTGCGCGCGCCGGGCGTCACCGTCCGCCCGGTGCTGCTGCTCTCCGGCGAACACCACTTCAACGAGGTGTTCCTCGACGAGGTGCGGGTGCCGGGGGACATGCTGCTCGGCACCGAGAACGGTGCGTGGGCGCAAGTGACCACTGAGCTTGCCGACGAGCGCAGCGGGCCGGAACGCTACATGAGCACGATGATGCTCATCCGGGCCTATGCCGAGGAGCCACCCGAACACACCCGGAACCGGGAGGAGACGATCGGCTCACTGGTCAGCCATTTGTGGAGCTTGCGTGCGCTCTCGCTCCAGGTCGTGGAGCGAGTGGCAGGCGGGGAGACCCCGTCGCTGCTCGCGTCGACGTCGAAGGACGTCGGCACGCTCTTCGAACAGGACTCGGTCGACATCGTCCGCCGCGGACTGGCGCGCGCACCCGAGCCGGGGTCCCGGCTCGATGTGCTGCTGCGCGAGGGCATCACTCATTCGCCGGGTTTCACGCTGCGGGGCGGCACGACGCAGGTGCTCCGCTCGGTCATCGCGAAAAAGCTGGGGTTGTGACGTGAACGACGAGCTGATCGGGCTGCTCACCGAGGTACTGACGGACCATTGCCCGCCGGCGCTCGTGGAGGCGAGCGAGGGCGGCTGGTCGGAGGACCTCTGGAAGGTGCTGGAGAGCCTCGGCCTCACCGGTGTCGGCATCCCCGAGGAGCGGGGCGGCAGCGGCGGGGGCTTCGACGACGCGGTCGCCGTGGTGCGCACGGCGGCGCGGTTCGCGGCGCCCGTGCCCCTGCTGCAGACGTTGCTCGTCGCGCCGATGCTGCGCGACAGCTTCGGGCTGCCCCACCGGGCCGGCCCGACGGCGGTCGCCTGGACCCCGGTCCGGGCGAGCGCGCGGGGCGAGCGGTGGCGGTTGACCGGCACCGTCTCGGACGTGTCGTACGCCCCGGCCGCCTCGAGCGTGCTGCTGCTCGGCGTCGACGACGAGGCGCGCGTCGTGCTCGCCGAGGTCGACGCGTCACTGGACTGGACCCTGCGGACCGACGTGGCCGGTGAGCCACGCGGCACCGCCGCGCTCGACCTCATCGTCCCCGTGGCGGCGACGGACCTCGGCCTGGCGCAGGTTCTCGACCGGGCGCGCGACGCCGAGGCACTGGCACTCGTGTGGGCCATGGTCGGCGCGATGGAGAAGATCGAGGAGCTGACCGTCGGCCACGTCACGACCCGGCAGCAGTTCGGCCGGCCCCTCGCCGCGTTCCAGGCCGTGAAACAACTCGCGGCCCAGATCGCCGGAACGGTGGCGATCTCGCGCGCCGGGGCGATCGAGGCCACCGCGGCCCGCCGCC
>DASZUO010000153.1:0-13977 GCA_035547575.1 Amycolatopsis sp.
GGCGGAGACCTGCTCGGCGCTGGGCACCGGCATCAGAGCAGGTCCTCGATCGGCACGTAGGGCGGCATCGAGAAGCCGTGCCGGCGGTGCCAGTTGGCGCCGTCGATGACGAAGTGGTGGCCGCTGACGTAGACGGCGAACGGCGAGCAGAGGTAGGTCGCGGCCCAGCCGAGCTCGTGCACCCGCCCGACCCGTCCGGCCGGGATGGTGCGCCCGTCCCGGTCGCCACCGGGTGGCCGCGACGCTCGCAGGGCAGCCGGATGATCGTCGTGCGGGAACAGGCCCGGCGCCAGGCAGTTCACCCGGATCCCGTGCGGCGCCCATTCCACGGCCAGTGACTGGGTGAGGTTGGTGACCCCGGCCTTGGCGGCGGCCGAATGCGCGGTGCCGGGCCCGCCGGTCCAGGAGTAGGTGGCACCGATGTTGAGGATCGCCGCGCCGCTGTCCCGCGCGATCGCGCGGCGGGCCAGCTCGGTGCTGCAGTTGAACGTTCCGTCCAGCACGATGCCGGTGACCGCGCGCCATCCGTTGAACGACAACTTCTCCGCGAGCACCGGGAAGTTCCCCGCCGCGTTGTTCACCAGCACGCCCACCGGCCCCAGCTGACGTTCCGCCTCGTCGAACGCGGCCGCGACCTGTGCCGGATCCCGCACGTCCACGGACACGCCGATGGCCCGGCCGCCCACTTTCTCGACGGCCTCGATGCCGGACTGGTGATGCTCGGGGCTGCGCCCGGCGATCACCACGGCGGCGCCGAGACGGCCGAACTCGACGGCCATCCCCTTGCCCAGGCCGGTGCCGCCACCCGTGATCAGCACGACCTGGCCGTCGAAGGTGCCGGGCGGCAGCATGGCCGTGCCCTCGGGAGGCGGTTCCGGGATCGGCATGTCAGGCGGTTCCTCGCTTCGTTCGCACGGTCAGGCCGGGAAGTTGTACAGCCTGCGGGTGTTGAGTTCGACGATCTTGTGCACTTCCTCGTCGGGCACGTCCACGAAGTGCTCCATGGCGCGCTTGCGGCTGTGCGGCCAGTAGGAGTCGGAGTGCGGGTAGTCGCATTCCCAGGTGATGAGGTCGATCCCGATGTGGTTGCGGTTCTCCACGCCGAAGAAGTCGTCGATGAAGCAGCCGTGGATGTGCTCGCGGAACAGGTCCGACGGGCGCACGGTCTGGTTCACGTTCTGGTAGTAGCGGTGCCGCTCCCAGGTCCCGTCGATGCGTTCGAGCATGTAGGGGATCCAGCCGATTCCACCCTCACTGAGACCCACCTTGAGCCGTGGGTGCCGGTGGAACATGGGAGAGAACAGCATGTCCGCGGTGGCGTACATCGAGTTGCAGCCGAACAGCGAGATCGCCACCGCGAACGGCGCGTCCGGTGCGGTGAACGGCGCCTGCCCGGACGTCCCGAAATGCAGGCACATCGGCATTCCCGTCTCCTCCAGCGCGGAGAACAGCGGGTCCCAGTGGTCGGTGTGGAACGAGGGCAGGCCCAACGGCACCGGGTTCTCCGGGAAGCCCACGCATTTCGCGCCCTTGCCCGCGGTCCGGTGCACCTCCGCGACGCACGCCTGGACGTCCCACAGCGGCAGGATCACCAGCGGGATGAACCGGTCCGGCGCGGTGGCACACCACTCGTCGAGCACGAAATCGTTCCATGCCTTGACACACAGGTGCGCCAGTTCCTTGTCCTCGCCCTCGACGAAGACCGTTCCGGCGAACCGCGGGAACGACGGGAAGTTGATCGCGCCCCACACCCCGTCGACGTCCATGTCGAGCAGCCGGGCCTTGGGGTCGTAACAACCGGGGATCATGTCCTCGTAGCGGATCGGCTCGACTCCGTACTCCTCCGGCTTCTTCCCCGCGACCGCGTTGAGCCCGATGTAGGGGTAGATCCGGTCCTCGTAGTTCCACACCTCCGCCGGCGCACCGCCCTGCGGCAACGTCTGCTCCACGATCCGCGGCCCGGCGTCACGGTACTTCGCGGGCAACCGGTCCGACCACACCCGCGGATGCTCGATCAGGTGGTCGTCGGTGGACAACAACTTCATGTTCTGCTGTAACGGCATTACTCTCGCCTCCCGACGGCGGCTCAGCCTTCGGCCGCACTCCAGGTGATGCTCTTCGTCTGCAGGAACTCGTCCAGTCCGAACGCGCCCCATTCGCGGCCGAGGCCGCTCTGCTTGTAACCGCCGAACGCGGCGTGCGGCGTGACCCCACCGCCACCGCCGTTGACCGACACCGACCCGGCGCGGATCTGCTTGGCCAGCTCGTAGGCGTGCACCGGGTCCTTCGCCCACACACCACCGGCGAGCCCGTAAGCGCTGTCGTTGGCGATGCGCACCGCTTCCTCGTCGGTGTCGAACGGGATCACCACGCCGACCGGCCCGAAAAACTCCGTCTGCGCGATGGTCATCGAGTTGTCCACCCCGGTGAACAGGGTCGGCTCGACAAAGTAACCCTTGTCGAGGCCCGCGGGGCGCCCGCCGCCCGCCACGACACGACCGCCCTCCTCCTCACCGGTGCGGATCAGCTTCTCCACCTTGTCCCGCTGCGCCTCGCTGATCAACGGCCCCATCGCGGTATCCGGCTTCGCGGGATCGCCCACCTTGACCTGGCCGAGGGCCGCCGCGAGCCGCTCCACCACCTCGTCGTGACGCGAGCGGTGCACCACCGTCCGGGTCATCAGCGAACAGCCCTGACCCGCGTGCACCGTCATCCCCATCAGGGAGTCCCGCAACGCCTTGTCCACGTCGGCGTCCGCACAGATGATGCTGGCCGACTTCCCGCCCAGCTCCAGCACGACCTTCTTCAGCGAATCCGCGGCCTGGCCGTACACCATCCGGCCCACCGCGTCCGAGCCGGTGAAACTGACGATGTCGACCATCGGGTTGGTGGTCAGCTCCCGGCCGGCTTCGATATCGCCGGTCACAATGTTGACCACGCCCGGCGGCAGGCCGGCCTCCTCCGCGAACTCGCCGATCACCAGCGCCTCGAGCGGCGTGGTCGGCGCGGGCTTGAGCACCACCGTGCACCCCGCCGCCAGCGCGGGCCCCAGCTTCATCATGCTGAGAAAGAACGGGAAGTTGTACGCCGAGATCAACGCGGCCACACCGAACGGCTCACGCCGCAGCACACCCTGCCCGATGCCGAAACCCGGACCCAGCACCGTCGGCGACATGGGCGTCTCCCACGCGAACGACGGCATGATCCGCTCCGCCATATCACGGAAATGCGCGATCGGAATACCGACCTGAATCGACTCCGCCAGCGCCCGGATCGAACCGGCCTCCGCGATGTTGAGGTCGATCAGCTCCGGCATCCGGCGCTCCATGACCTCCGCCATACGCAGCATGATCGCCGCCCGCTCACGCACCGGCATCCGGGGCCAGGGCCCCTCGTCGAACGCGCGACGCGCGGCCTCGATCGCCCTGCGCACGTCAGCCGCACTGCCCTGGGGGACGTGACCGATGACCGCCTCGGTCGCCGGGTTGCGCACATCGATCACCGAGGTGGCCGCACCCTCGGTCCACACGCCGTCGATGTAAAGCCGCGACGTCAGCTCACCGGTCATGTCGCCTCCTCGCCGTCTCACGCACGCCAGCGTGCCGGGACTGCGATCGAGCCTACTCGTAGCGGCACTATTGCGTAAACTCATCCGCGGCGCGCACTCGAGAGATTCCAGTACTGGCCCCGATGTCCCTTCGCGACAGGAGTGTGCGCGGCCAATACCGTTTACTCTATTGGGTCGTCCGCCTATGCTTCGGGCATGAAACCCGCCGCGCCGTCACTTGACACGGTGCCGTGGCTGGACGGCTTGGGATTTCCGGAAGGGCTTCGCTGGTCCGGTGCCCGGCTGTGGTTTTCCGACATCGTGCGGCGCACGGTGCATACCGCCGTTCCCGGACACGGAAGCCGCATGCTGACCGAGGTCCCCGGCCGGCCCTCCGGCCTCGGGTTCCATCCGGACGGAACTCTCGTCATCGCCTCGATGCGCGGCCGCCGGGTGCTCCGTCACACCGCCGACGGCCTCGACGTCCTCGCGGATCTGCGTCCCTTCGGCTGGCGGTCGCTCAACGACATGGTGACCCACCCGGAATCCGGGATCTCCTATGTCGACGCCTATCTCGAGGACGACGAGCACGGCGCGGTCATGCTCGTGCGCCCGGACGGCAGTTCCGAGGTCGCCGCGCACATCGGTTACCCCAACGGCCTGATCGTGTGCCCCGGCGGGCGCGAACTCGTCGTCGCCGACACCTTCCGCGAAGTCCTGCGGTCCTACACGATCGGCGACGACGGCCGCCTCACCGAGGCAGGCGTCTTCGCTCACCTGCCGGGCCGTCAGCCGGACGGCCTGTGCGTCGACGCCGAAGGCGCCGTCTGGACGGCCTCCTTTCTCAGCGGTGAGTTCCTGCGCGTCGAACGCGGCGGGCGCGTCACCCACCACGTCGACGTCGGCACGCGCTGGGCGCTGTCCTGCGCACTCGGCGGCGATGACGGGACCACGCTCTTCCTCGCCACCGCCAACACCACGCGGGAGCGGTTTCTCGCCGGCGAGTCGGAGGGCTGGATCGAGCTCGCGACCGCGCCGGTCCCGGCACTGGGCTGAACCCGCGTCTCGCCGGCTTCCAGGCTTGGCCCGCAAGCCGGCAGGACGCCGGTCGTCAGTGCTGCGCCGAGGCCACCCCACCGGTCGCGGGCTGCCGCCCATGGCGCATGAACAACGTCATGACGAAGGCCACCGCTCCCGCGACGGCGAGAATAAGGAACACATACGTGTAGCCGTGCGAGGCGTAAACCGGCTTCGCGCCGCCCGCGAGCACGTTGGCCGCCAGCACCGCGGCGACCACCACCGGCATCGCCGAACCCGCGAACGCGGAAGTGAACGCCTGCAGCCCCGTACTCACGCCCGTGAGCCGTGACGGCACGGCCTCGATGATCAGGTTCGGGCCTGAGGCGTAGTAGAAACCACTCGCCACGCCCATGACGAGCCCGAAAACGATGTAATGCCACAACTCGTTGTGCCAGAAGGCCAGCAACAGCGAGGCGACGATACCGGTGCCGCAGCACAGCAACATGACCAGACGCGGCGACGTCCGCTTCGTCAGGTAACCGCCGAGCGGTCCGCACGCCATGCTCAGGATTCCGTTGGACAGCGTCACGAGGCCGACCTCGGTGGCCGTGAGCCCGAATCCGTAGTCGATACCGTCGTGGGGATGGGTTTCCAGGATCTGCGGAACGACGTAGCTCCAGGTAGCGGTCATCACGCCCGCGAACAGCGAGACCAGCAGCGTGGTGCGCAGCGCGTGGCCGCCGAGCAGTTTCAGGTCGATCATCGGCTGCCTGATCCGGCGCTCCGCGAACACGAACGCGACGAGCAGCGCCACGCCCAGTACCAGTGGCAGCACCACGCTCATCGACGACCAGGACGCCGTGGACGCGGCGCTGATGCCGAACAGGATGAGGCCCGCGCCCGCGGTGAACATGGCCGAGCCCAGCAGGTCCACGCTCTGCCGGGTGCCCGGCTCCTTGACCCGCCGCACCTCCGGAATGATGAAGTAGACGATCGGCGCGACCACGGCCATGTAGATCGCGCTGAACCAGAAGATCGAGCGATAGTCCCCGAAACCGTGCAGCAGACCGCCCGCGATGAACGGTGCGACGATCGCCGAGATCCCGATGTTGGTGGAGAACATGCCCACCGAGATGGGCACCATCCGCTTCGGCAGGTAGTCACGGAAGAACGAGTAGATGACGCCGGGCAGGGCCACCGCGGCCGCCTGCAGGACACGCGCGACCATCATCAGCGCGAACGAGCCGGCGACGGCACCGATCACCGATCCGGCGATGTAGAGCACTGCCACCGCCATCAGCAGCCGTTTTCGCCCGAACACGTCGGCGAGCTTGCCCATCAGCGGCTGCACGGCCGCGGCGACCAGCAGCGTCACGGTGATGATCCACGGCAGCTGCGCCGCGGTGAACGACGACGCCATGTACGGCAGCGCCGAATACAGCAGAATCGCGCCGTGCACAGTGGTCTCGGCCATCAGCAGCACGACGACGATCAGAAAGATGTAGTAGCCGGTGGAGCGCTCCGGTCCGCCGAGGGCCGGCGCGCCGGGATCCGTACCAGCGGTTGGGGTGGCTCGGGCTTCGGTCACGATGCCTCCTTGATCAAGGTGCCACGACGACGACCACGCCAAGGCGCCGCCTTCTGAAAAACGAGGAAGGCTTGCCGCTGAACAGGAACTGATTCCGGCATCCACCCAAGCACGGTCGGCTTGGTAATGGCTGCGCCCCAGGAACGTGCTAGCCAGAATAACCCCGTCGACACGCGACGGCAATGATCTCCGGCCAATAAAGGGCACTCAATCTTGATCCGGGACGAGGTCGGCTGCTACTTTCGACCAGTGAGTACACCCGACGCCACCACCCCGTTCAGCCCGGAGGACGATTCCTACCATCCGGTCTCGGACGATCCGTTCGAGCTGGAGACCACCTGGTGGTCGCTCAACATTCCCGAGCGGCGGCTCGGCGCCTGGCTGCACGCGGGATACCACGGCAACCGGGGCGAAGTCACCTGGCGGGTGTTCGCATGGGACCCTTCCGGCTCCGATCCCGGCCGGCTCGCCTACTACAAGAACGCCCCGGGCGTGCCGATGCCGGGAACGCCGGATTTGCGGGATATCACCTTTCCCGGCGGTGGTTTCTCGGTCAAGATGATCCGGCCGCTGATGGACTACTACGTGACCTACGGCGATCCCGAGGCGGGATTCGCCGTGGAGTTCGAGCACCGCAGCGTGCATCCACCGCAGCGCTTCACCCCCGGCGAGCCGCCGATGATGAAGAACCCGCACCTCGACCAGCTGGGCCACATCACCGGCGAGCTGACGCTGCGCGGCGAGCGAATCCCCCTCGACTGCTACTCGGTGCGCGACCGCACCTGGGGCCCGCGCGGCGGCCCGCACACGAGCAGTCAGAAACCCGCCTACCTGCGCGGCGAGTACAAGGTACGGGAACCGGGTGGTCCACGCTGGCGGGAGATCGAGCGGGAACGTGGCCGGGGCCGGATCCAGTACATCTTCGGCCACACCGACTCCGAAACCGGCTTCCTCGGTTTCGTCCGCCCGCAGGACGGCGACGCGAAGGGCTGGTCGCCCATGAACGTCGGCTGGCTGCTGCGCGACGGGCAGTTCCAGCGCCTCGACCCGGCGCGCAGCAGGATGCGCGACTACCGCGACCCGGCGACCGGCTGGAGCGCCCACATGCAGGCCGAGCTGACCGACGTGACCGGCCGGACGATGGAGGCCGAGGGGTTCGCCGTCAGCCACATGTGCGAGCACGGTGCCGGCTCCAACG
Source organism: Amycolatopsis sp. (assembly GCA_035547575.1). GTDB lineage: Bacteria > Actinomycetota > Actinomycetes > Mycobacteriales > Pseudonocardiaceae > Amycolatopsis_E. The sequence continues at coordinate 7,354 of DASZUO010000153.1, forward strand.
CGCTCATGCGCTGGGAGTACGACGGCAAGATCGGCTGGGGCGAGGACCAGGACGGCTGGCGGCTCGACCACTTCCGCAAGATGCTCGGCGCCCTGCGCGCCACCACACGTCGTTGACGAGGGCGGGCCGGTTCAGGCTTGCGCGGAGCGGGCCCGCCGCCGCGCCTTGTAGTCCTCCCCCGCGAACAACGCGACCTGACCGACCAGCTCGGCGTTGAGTGCGGTGTGCAGCTGACCGCGCCACATCCCGTCCACGTTCTGCTTGATCATCGCCAGCGCCTCGGCCGGCTTGTCCGCCAGTTCGGCGGCCAGCGCCGCGGCCCGGTCGTCCAGCTCCGCGGGCGCCACGACCTCGTCGACCAGGCCCCACGCCAGCGCCTGCTCGGCGCCGATCGGCCGGCCCGTCATCAGCAGCCACTTCGCGCGGGACGGCCCGGCCAGCATCGTGGACAACGGCGAACCACCGGTGTCGGTCATCAGGCCGTAGCGGATCTCGGGGAACGCCATCCGCACGTCCGAGGCCGCGATCCGCAGATCCGCCGACAGCGCCATCTCCAGCCCGCCGCCCAGCACGTGCCCGCGCAGCGCCGCGATCACCGGCTTGGGGCTGTCCAGCTGCGCCAGCCGCAACCGCTGATGCCGCCGGATGAACGACAGGTCGCTCTCGCCCGCCACCCGCCGCCCCAGCTCCGCCGTGTCCCGGCCCGAGCAGAACGACGGCCCCTCGCCCCGCACCACGACCACCCGCGCGGCATTGTCGGCCTGTACTCGCTCCCAGAGCTCTTCCAGCTCCTCGGACATCTGGTCGTCGACGGCGTTGTGCCGGTGCGGCCGGTTCAGCGAAACGGTGGCCACCCCGTCGGCGACGGCCAGCAGCACAGTGTCCATTGTGGTCCTTCCAGGGTCAGCCGGCGATCTCGAGTTGCTTGCGCAGCGCGAACTTCTGCACCTTCCCGGCCGGGGTGCGCGGCAGCTCGCCGGTGACGACCACGCGCTCCGGCGTCTTCTGGCGCGCCACACCGGCCGCCACGAAATGAGCCCGCACGTCGTCCAGGGTCAAGGTTCGCCCCTGGCGCAGGACGACGAAGGCGCAGACCCGTTCACCGAGGCGCTCGTCGCGCATGCCGACCACCGCCACCTGGGCGACGGCCGCGTGCTCCGCGAGCACGTCCTCGACCTCTTTCGAGGAGATGTTCTCCCCGCCGCGGATGATGATGTCCTTCTTGCGGTCGGTGATGGTGAGGTATCCGTCGGCGTCCAGCCGCCCCACGTCACCGGTGCGAAACCACCCGCCAGGCAGAAAGGCCGTGCGGTTGAGGTCCGGATCGGTGTAGCCGAGGAACAGTTCCGGCCCGCGGCTGACGATCTCGCCCTCCGGCACGTCGCGGCCCTCGTCGTCGACGATGCGGATCTCGCAGCCCTCGATCACCCTGCCGTCCGTGGTGGCCCGTTTGACCAGCGGGTCCGCGACGGTGGACGTGGTGATCGTGGGATGCTCGCTGGAGCCGTAGGTCCGGTAGGCGCTGATCCCGGCCTGCTGCGCGCGTTCGATCAGAGCGGGCGACACGTTGGCCGCGCCGGTCATGAACTCCGTCAGCGTCGCCAGGCTCGCGGTGCCGCGGTCACGCTCGTCGAGCAGGCCCGCGAGCTGGACCGGTGCGCCGACCGCATTGGTGACACCGTATTTGTCGGCCAGCTTCGCGGCCAGTGCCGGCTCCCACACCTCCATCACGACGGTCGGTATACCCAGCAGCACGATCTTCAGCAGGCTCAGCAAGCCGGCGACGTGACCCGGCGGGAACAGCCCGAGATCCCGCCTGCGCGCGACTACGTCGCGGTCGGGTGCCAGCGAGAACACCTCCGCCAGCAGTGAGCGGTGGGAGTGCCGGACGCCCTTCGGCTCGGCGGTCGTTCCGGAGGTGTACACGAGCATCGCACGCGCGTCCGGGTCCGGCCGCGGCACCGTGTGGGGCCGGGCGAGGCGCCCGGCCAGATCGGCGAACGGGACCATGCCGTCCGGCACGTGCTCCCCCACGACCACGACGGTGCGAAGATCCGGGAGTTCCGGGAGTTTGCGCGCCACTTCCGTGTGGTCCCGGTTCCGGTTGGTGTCGGGAATGAACAGCGCCACCGCTCGCGACTGACGCAGGATGAATCCCAGCTCGCGTGGCCCGTAGATCAGCACGATCGGGAGAAGTACAGCGCCACGCAAGGCGACGGCCGTCTGCACGACCGCGTTCTCGTACGAGCCGGGCAGCTGCACGGCCACCACGTCGCCGGACCCGATGCCCAGTCCCTCCAGCGCGCCGGCGATGCGTTCGGCGTCGGCCACCAGCTCGCCGAGACTGGTCTCGAACGTGCGGCCCTCGCTCGCGAACACCAGCTCGGTGCCGGCGTTCTCGGCCGCACCGCTGATGATCTGCGCGGGCAACGTCTCGGCATCGGGAGCCCTCATCACCACATCCTTCGTCGCGCGCCTAGAAAAGTATACTTTGTTACGCGGCCGGAATCCATGACGTCCAGCGGGCGCGGGCACTACGTCAGCGGGGGCCAGGTGCGGCGGCCCAGCGCGCCGGAGGCGGACCGCATCAGGTAGTCGTTGCTCATGATCTGGTCCCACAGGAGCCGCACCAGCCGGTCCTCGGGGATCGAGCCGGCCGCGTGACGCAGCGCCTCCCGCCCCGCGGCCAGCGACTCCGGCCGCGTGCCCAGCTCCGCCGCCAGCCTGTCGAGTTCGCGTGCCCCGGTCGCGCGTCCCGACGAGTCGGCGTCGCGCAGGTACCGCACCACGCGTGCCGCGCCCTTGGTCCACTGCTGCGCCAGCGGGTCGTCGATCCGCGGCGTGATGGTGCGCAGCATGTCCAGCACGTTGTCGTAGAGGTAGTGCCACGGCTCGGGCGTGGCGGGCTCCGGCTCGGCCGGGCGGCTCAGCCCGAGTCCCATCACCACGTCCAGTGCCTCCAGCCACAACCTGCGGTGCAGCTGCGTATAGAGGATCCGGTTACCCGCATCGTGCGGCGGCTCCGGCTCGCCGGACCCACCCGTGCGCATCGTGGCCATGGTCGTCTCGGCGAAGACCCGGTAGTACCAGACCCGGTCGACGTCGAGCTTGTGCCCGGACAGCTCGACGTACTCGGCTATCCGGTCGGGCAGATGGGTGAAGGTGTCCTGCACGGTCCGCAGCGACAGCCACGCGATGTCGTCCATCGGGTCGCCCCAGTGCGCCAGCTCCCAGTCCACGACGGCGGACACGCGCCCGTCGAGGTAGAGAAAGTTGCCGGGCCCGGTGTCGCCCTGCACCAGCACCACCGGGCCGTCGTAGTCCGGCACGTTGCGCTCCAGCCAGTCCGCGCTGAGCCGGACCAGCGGATCCAGCGTGCCATCCGCACGGCGCGCCCGGTCGCGGATCGCCTGGATCCGGTCCAGCGCGTGCTCGCGCGCCGACCGGGCCGGCCCCAGCGCCGGTATCCGCAGCCGCGCCGGATCCAGCCGGTGCACATACGCCAGCTGCCGCACGAAGTCCCGCGCCACCCGCAGCTGCTCGTCCGGATCCCCGATGCGGGAGAACCAGGTGCCGCCCTCGATCCGCTCCTGCAGCACGGCTTCCCGCACCGGATGCACGGCGTGCACCTTCGCCACCCGCGCCCCGGCCTCACCCAGCGCGCGCACCACCTGGGCCTCGTCGCCGAGCCGGTGGAACGCGGCACTCTCCGGCTTCGGGCTGTAGCGCAGGAACAGCTCCCTGCGGGCCCCACCGGGCTCAGCGAAGTCGACGAACCAGCCCTGCCGCATGCCACCGCCCGGAATCCGGTCGGCAGCGACCAGGGGCAGCCCGGCCGCCTCCTCCAACCACGCGACGATGTCCTCCGGCAGCTTCAGTGTCTCGTCTGGCATTCCTACAGAGTATACTTTTCTTTGGCGTAGCGAAAAAGTGCCCGCATGGTGCGCCAGACTCACGACCCACCGGAGGAGCTCATGACCGTTCGCGGACTCGAACCCGGCCGCCGCGCGGCTCTCATCATCAACGAGTGCCAGAACGCCATGGTCAGCGGCGAGCACAGCCACAACGACGGGCTGGTGGGCGAGGTAGCGGCACGGGGCGTGCTCGGGCGCATCAGCGCCCTCGCCGACGCCTGTCGTGCGGTGGGCGCGCTGGTGGTGCACTCGACGATCGTGCTCCGGCCCGACGGCGTCGGCACCACCTCGTCCTGTTTGCTGCTCGGCGCGCTGCGCAAGCGCGGCACCTGCGTCGAGGGGCACAAAGGGGCGGAGATCCACCCCGATCTCACGCCACACAAAGAGGACTACGTATCCCAGCGTGTGCACGGCCTGACCCCGTTCCACGGCACGGAGCTGGAGCCGGTGCTGCGGGAACGCGGGGTGGACACCGTCCTCGTCACCGGCGTGTCGACCAACGTCGGCGTGCCCGGCACCTGTGTCGAGCTGCTCAACCGCGGGTTCACCGCCGTCGTGCCGGAGGACGCGATCGCCGGCAGCAGCCGCGAGATCCACGACTTCCAGGTGGCGAACATACTGCCCCTGCTGGCGACGGTCACCACCACCACGGACGTGCTGGCCGCGCTGGCGCCCGGGTCCTGCCGCCGATTCGCCGAACCGGTCCCCGCCACGCGGGGCGGGGACCGGTTCGGCGATTGTCAGTGGTACCAAGCGGTCAGCGCTTCGAGGTGCCGCCGCATGCGGTGCCGTGCCAGGCCTTCGTCGCCGGCCAAGAGCGCCTCGAGAATGCGGCGGTGGATGTTGGCCGCCTCGACGGCGCCCTCCGCGCCCGGCTGCGCGGCCGTCGGTGAGCTGATCCGGTGGCGCGTCCACAACGCGGTCAGGATCCGCAGGAACAAGCCGAGCACGGGGTTGCCGGAAAGGTCGCCGAGCTCGGTGTGGAACCGGTCGGACCCGCTCGGGCCGGGTACGTGGTTCTCGTCCTGCACGGACGCGCTTGCCTCGCCCTGCGCGATCGCGGCCTCGAGCCGGGCCGCCACCTCCGGCTCCTGCCTGCGCGCGATGACCTGCGCCAGCGCGCCCAGCTCGACCGCCTCGCGCACCACCCGCAGGTCCTCCGACGTCACGCCGCGGTAGTCCAGGTACAGCGCCATGGTCTCGATGCTCGCGCTCGGGTCGGGCTCGGTGACCACCAGTCCGCCGCCGGGGCCCCTGCGCATCAGGGCGACCGAGTGGTACTCGAGGAGGCGAACCGCCTCGCGCAGCGCCGCCCGGCTGACGCCGTGACGGGCCAGCAGGTCGGCTTCCGATCCCAGCACCTGCCCGATCGGCCAGCCGCGCCGGGCGATCTCGTCGCGAATACGGCCGGCGATCACCTCGGCGAGCTTCGCGCCGGGCTCCTCCGGCTGCCGCGCCGGTGCGGCACCGCGGCGGCCGCGGCGGCGGGGCTGGTGCGACAGCAGCCACTCCTTGACACCTTCCAGATGGGCCGCGGTGGCCGACTCCGCCTTGCCGGTGTCCCCGGCGATCACCGCGTCCGCGATGGCCACATGCCTGGCGTGCGCGTCGGCCTTGCCCCTGGCCGCCTCCTCCTTCGAGATCCGGCGGGTGGTGTGCGCGTAGCGGGCGCTGAGCCTGGCGAGCACATCGATGAACAGGTGCAGCGCGGAGTTCCCGGACAGCTCGCCGAGCAGCACGTGGAGCATGTCCTGGGCGAAGGTGCCCGGCTCGTTCCGGCGTTCCGTCTCGTCGTCCAGCGTGTGACGGAGCTGCTCGATGCCGTCCTCGGTGATCGTGGCCGCCGCCAGGCGCGCCGCGAGCGGCTCCAGCAGCAGGCGGGCGTCCATCAGGTCGTTGACGGTGGTGCCGATGTACTCCAGGTAGATCACCAGCGCGCGGGTGGCGGGCGCCGCGTCGGGCGCGCACACCAGCAGGCCGCCGTTCGGGCCGCGCCGCATCCTGGCCACCTGGTGGTGTTCGGCGAGGCGGACGGCCTCCCGCAGCACCGACCGGCTGACCCCGTACTTCTCGCGCAGGTCCTGCTCCGAACCCAGCACCGTGCCGATCGGCCACGCGAGCCGGATGATGTCGTTCTCGATCCGGTGCGCCACCTGCGACGCGAGCTTGCCGCCCGGCGACGGCTCCGGCGGCTCACCGGCCTCCGGCGCGGGCAGTCCGGAATCGGCACGCACGGCGGCACCGATGGCTGTTCTCGGCACGGCGCCTCCTCAACGCGAGGTGTCAGGTGACTTAGTGTAGCGGGTACCGGGACAAATCAGCCTACTCAAAAGAACCCGGTCGCAGCCACCTCGCGGGGCAGCCCTGGAATTCGCGCCAGACCGCAGGTCCTCCCGCCGTACTGCTCCGCATTGACGACCCGGCAATAAGGTGCAATGAATATAACTACTCGGGTGGAGGAGGACGCCGACGATGGACTGCTACAGCGCGGCCCGCGAGGCCGGCGGTCGGTCGCCCCGCCTGCCCTCTCGCCGAGGGTCGGCAACTACCGTTTGGTCCGTCCCGTATCGGAGGTATCGCAGTGACTACTACGCATGGTGAGCAGTTCGGTGTGTTGACGGATCGGGCGATCGAGCGGTCGCGTCGGCGGTTGGGGATACCGAACCCGCAGCACAACCCGCCGCACAACTACGAGGTCACCGCGGATGGC
>DASZUO010000154.1:0-57490 GCA_035547575.1 Amycolatopsis sp.
CGGCGCGGCGAGCGGGTTGACGCCGTTGACCGCGTACTCACCCTCGGGCTGGTCCTCGTTGCCGCTGCCGACGTTGCCGGGGGCGACGCCGTTCACCCGGATCCCGTACCGGCCGAACTCGTGGGCGAAGGTCTTGACCAGCGAGACCACGCCGGCCTTGGCCGCGCCGTAAGGAGCGTGCTGAGCGGCCGCGGCGATCGCGTCGACCGACGCGAGCGCGACGATCGAGCCGCCCGTGCCCTGGCTGATGAGCCGGCGGCCCGCGCACTGGAAGAAGTAGAAGACCTGCGACAGGTTGTGCTTGATCGTGCTTTCCCAGACCGCTTCGGAGAAGTCCTCGGCCCGGTCCCAGGTGGCCCCGCCGATGATGTCGACGGCCACGTCGATGCCGCCGAGGCCGCGCACCGCCTCGTCGATCGCCCGCTCGGCCTCGGCGTAGACCTCCATGTCCGCGATGACCGCGAACGCCTTGCCGCCCGCGGCCTTGATCTCCTCGACGATCGCTTTCGCGCGGCCTTCGTCGATGTCGATACACGCCACGGTCGCACCGGCGGCCCCCAGGTTCAGTGCGCTGAACCGGCCGTGCCCGGCGCGTTCCGGGATGTAGCCGGCACCGGAGACGATGGCGCGTTTTCCGTTGAGTCCGAGATCGATCACTGCACATTCTCCTTCGATTCGGTGGCGCGCCGGCGGAACCCGGCGGCGCGGTGTTGGGGATCGGTGTCCGGCCGGCGCGCGGCACGTCGTCCGGGGGATACGGCCTCGGCAGCACCTGGCGCGGGGGCGGCGATCAGTACTTCCCGCGGTAGCGCGGAATCCCGTGGCTGCCGAACTCGAACCGTTTCGTCGTCCGGAAAACGGTGCTCGGAGACCGGCGCGTTGTTCCGGCGATCGGACGCGAAGAGGAGAGCTTGGATGAAGATGCCGAACTCCATCGTTCCCTGCCTTCGCCGAAGGGTGACCACCTCGCCGTGGTCTGCGCCGATCGATTTCGCTATTCCGAAAGCGATTTCGCAGCCAGGGCAAAGTGTGCGGAGATGGCGGCGTGATTGTCAACACGCGCGGGCGACGTTCGCCTGTTTTTCGCTGTTGCGAATCGGCTTTCGAGGTGCAACGATCTCGGTGTGCCTGCCGCCGAGGGAAGGGGGCGAGGATGGCCGGTTCGCCTGCCGTCGGCCGGGTTACCGCGACGTTGACGTTCCTCGCTCAGCACCCGCACGAAGCGTTCACGCTCAGCGAGCTGTGCCGCGAACTGAACCACAGCCCGGCCACCGCGCACGCGTTGCTCAACTCGCTGGTGTCGGAGGGATTCCTGCTACGCGAGCCGGCGAGCCGCAAATACAGCCTCGGCCCCGCGCTCGTCGAGATCGGCGCCGCCGCGGCGGCGCGGCAGGGCGACGTGCTGGACTTCGCGCGCGCGGAGCTCAAGGAGCTCGCCACTGCGCTCCGCCGTCAGTGCGTCGTCACCCAGGTGGTCGGGCACCGCATCGTGTTCATGGCACGGGAGGGGCCGGCCAGCGCGGGCGGTATCGCGCACCAGGTCGGTGAGCGGGTGCCGTTCGAGCCGCCGATCGGCACCGTGTTTCTCGCATGGTCCCAGCGGGAGGAGATCGAGGATTGGCTCCGCGGCATCTCCCCGGCACTGGGCAGCCGCGCGATCCAGAAATGCATGCGCGCGCTCCGGCAGGTGCGGGAGCGGGGCCACTCCATGTCGCTGGCCACCCGGCCACATTCCTCCCGGCTCACCGAAGCCTCGCTGGACCACCTGCTGAACAGCCGGTACTTCGTCGACGAGATCGAGCCGAGGGCCGGCTACGCGGTGTCGCACATCGGCGCACCCGTGTTCGGCGCGGACGGCCGGGTCGTGATCGCCCTGTCGTGCGCCTACCTGGGTGAGGTGGTGACGGGCCGCCAGTTACGGCGCGACGCCGCGGAGATCGTGGCCGCGGCGGACCGCGTCACGAAGGCGATCCACGGCCGGAAACCGGATTTGCCGAGCTACTGAGTTGATCGTTACCAATCCGACCACAGTCACGGCTATCCGGCTTGTGTAGCAACCGTTACGCGCTGCTCGGGGGTCCGCCTACTTTTGGTCGGATTAGTAACGGGTCGGCTGCCGCGCGAACCGGTCGCGCGGCAGCCGGGTGGTTGTCACCTGTCGAGTGCGACGACGGCCTTGCCGGGCGCGAGCCTGTTGCCGTCCTGGTCCTCGGTCCAGATGTCGAGGTCGATCAGGCGGCGGTCGTCCTCGGTGCGGACGGCGGTGACCGTGCCGCGGGCGGTGACGGTCATGCCGCGCGTGTTCGGGGCGCGGAACTGGCAGCTGAGCGACACGATGCGCCCGCTGTCGCCGAGCCAGTCACGAACCAGGTTGTGCAGGTAGCCGAACTGCAGGGCGCCCATGCCGAAGGCACCTGGATACCCGGCCGCGCGGCCGGCCTCGTCGTCCATGTGGATCGGGACGAACTCGTCGTTGACGGCCGCGTACCGGTTCCAGTTGGCGAGCCCGGTCGCACGGCTGAACTCCGGCAGCCGGTCGCCCACGGCAGGAGTGAGTGTGCTGGTCATGATTCCTCGAAGTGGGTCAGTAGCGGATGACGGTGGACTCGGTGCGCTTGACGAACTCGCCGCTCTGGTTCGTCCAGGTGTCCTCCAGGACGGTGAACAGCATCAGGCCGAACCGGCCGCCGGACCGTTCGCGGTAGGACGCCAGCTTGCTCACCGAGCTGATGACGTCGCCCGGCCGCATCGGCACGCCGTACTCGACAGCCAGGCCGCCGTTGAGCTGGAACTTCACCGGTGGCGGCGTGACCCCGAGCAGGATCTCGATGTGGCCGGGGTCGTTGCCGTGCACGTCGGCCCGGCCGGCGGTCTCCCGCTCCGCGGCCAGCCAGGCGAACGGGTTGAAATCCTCGGGCGCGACGATCCCGCCGTACCGCGACTTCGCGGCCGCCTCCGGGTAGAGGAAGCGTGCGGGCGGTGTGTCGGGGTAGTAGACCGCCAGCGCCCAGCGCCGGATGTCCGACTCGGATATCGGGAACGACACGGCGGTGGCGAGTGTGCTGCCGATGGCCGCCCGCATCTCGTCGGAGATGTAGCTCTCCGCCGTCTCGCTCCTGATGGTCATGGTTTCGGTCATGCCTGGACTGCTCCTGTTTTCTCGCGACGCCTGGCAGGCAGGAAGGCCTTGCTCCCGGGGTAGGTCGGCCGGGGCAGGCCCAGCACGTGCTGGGCGATGATCGTGCGGAACACCTCGACGGTGCCGCCGTAGGTGACGGTGCCCTGGGCGAACCGGTGGGCGTGGTCGATGGCGCCGCCGCCGGGCGCGGCGTCGGTGCCCGGCGACAGCAGCCCCAGCGGGCCGAGCAGGTCCACCAGGTCGGCCGCCGCCTCGACGAGCACCTCCGCGCCCTTGACCCGGCCCAGCGGGCCCGGGGTCACGATCCCGGCCTCGAGGTCCACGGCGATGCGGGCCAGGCGGGCGACGACGGCCGGGTCGTCGGCCGGGCGGGTCCCGTCCGGTTGCTCGGTCCGCGCCCACTCGATCGCCGCGTCCAGCGCCGGTTCGAGCACCCGCAGGAAGCTCGAACCGACCGAGAGGTCGCCGAGGCCACCGCCCTCGAGCCCGATGCTGTGCTCCTCGTCCAGCGGTCCGCGCAGCACCGCCCACCCGTCGTTGACCGCACCCAGCCGGTACCGGTCGGAGATGCGGGCGTCGGAGTAGTACACGAGGTTGGTGCGCTCGCCGCTGAAGGCACGGATGCCCTGGATCTCGATCCCTGGCGTGTCCAGCGGCACGAGGAACATCGTGAGGCCCTTGTGTTTCGGGGCGTCGGGGTCGGTCCGCGTGATCAGGAAGGTGTACTGGCTGTTGTGCGCGCCGGTGGTGAACATCTTCGAGCCGTTGAGCACCCATTCGTCGCCGTCGCGGACAGCGCGCAGTGTGCTGGCGGCGATGTCGGAGCCGCCGTCCGGGTCGGTGTAGCCGAGGCAGAACAGCACGCTGCCGTCGGCGACCTTCGGCTTGAGCTCGTCGCGGAGATCCGGCCGCGCGTAGCGGTCGACGGCCTTCCAGATCAGCGTCGTGGTGCCGGCGGTGATCATCGGTGTGCGGTGACGCAGCAGCTCCAGCTCGAGGATCCGGCAGCACACCGGATCGAGGCCGGCGCCGCCCTCGGCGACGGGCCAGTCCGGCGTCAGCCAGCCACGCGCCGCGAGCGCCCTGTGCACCCCGGCGTTGAAGCCGTCGCCGGTCTCGCGCTCGTGCACGTGGACGTCTTCGGTGACGATCTCGTCGAGGACCCGTGTGACCTCGGCCGCGAACGCCTCTTGTTCCGGGGTCAGTTCGACCAGCCCGAAATCCATCTGTGTCTCCTCTCAGCTACGGCCGGCCGACAACAGCCGGGCGCCGATCGCTTTCAGGTCGGCCGCGGAGTCACCGGCGAGCGCGCTCCATCCCTTGGACCGCAGGAAGTACAGGCTCGCGTCGGCCTCGGTGGTGAACCCGAGACCGCCCTGCGCGTGAGCCGCGGTCGTGGTGCCGTGGGTGGCGGTGCGCCGCGCGGCGTCGAACGCCATCAGCGGCATCTCGGGTCGCGTGCCCGGCTCGTTGTCGGCCAGCCAGGCGGCCTTGTAGACGAGATTGCGCGCGCCGGACACCGCGATGGCCACGTCGGACAGCGGGAACGAGATGCCCTGCAGGCTGCCGATCGGCACGCCCATCGTCTCGCGGGTCTTGGCGAACTCGACCGCCAGGCCGAGCGCGCTGTCGGTCATCCCGACGAGCGCGGCCGCCGTGAGCAGCTTCCACTCGGCGACGGCTGTGCGGTGCGCGGCTGTGGCCGCCTCGCCCGACGCGAGGACGACCCGCGTCGCGCGCTCGTCCGGCTCCCACCAGGCCAGCGGAGTCGAGCCCTGGTTGGGGACGTGCTTGGCCGGGGTGGCCGAGGAGAACAGCACGAGGTCGCCGCCGGAGAGGGCGATCACGTCGGCCGCGACGGCGGCGTCCGGCACCAGCTGGGCCACCCCCGGCCACGCGGGCTGGTGCGCGAGGGTGACCAGGCGCTCGCCCTGCGCGGCGGCGCCGACGACATCGGCCGGGGCGCCGGTCGCGGCGAGCAGCCGCGTGGCGCTGACCTGGCCTGCCAGCGGGACGGGGGCGAGCGTGCGGCCCCACTCCTCGGCGATGAGGACCATGTCGAGCAGGCCGGCGTCGTCGCCGCCGGCCGACTCCGGCAGGCTCATGCTCGCGACGCCCATCCCGGCGAGCTTGCGCCACACCTCGGCGTCGAACCCGACCGGCTCGGCGGCGCGGACCACTGATGAGGGCGACTCGTTCGTGAAGAAGTCCCGGAACGCGTCACGGACCGTCGTGCGGTCTTCGTCGAGCGACGGGTCGGTGCGGCGCAGTGCGTAACCGGCCATGCGGGTCGCCTTCCTTTCCTGTGCGAGCTGGTTCATGCGAGACGTTCGACGAAATCGCGCAGCTGCCGCAGATTCCGGCATTCCACGACCTCGTCGCAGTGCTTGGCGTACTGGCCGATCACCGAGTCGCCGCTGCCCCAGCTGGCCTTCATCTCGGGGTTGAGCCAGAACAGGTGACCGCAGCGGCCGGCGATCTTGCCGAGCGCCTCGACGCGCGGCGCGTGGTAGTTCGAGCGCGCGTCGCCCAGCACGAGCACCGTCGTCCGGGAGCGCAACTCCTTGCCGTGGTTGTTCCAGAAGGTGTCGATCGCGTTGCCGTAGTCCGAGCGGCCGTCCAGCCAGACGCCGAGCCCGAGCCGGTTGATCTCGGCCGTCACCTCGACCACGTTCGCTGCCCGCTCGATCAGGCCGGTCACCTCGTCGAGTCCGTCGACGAAGACGAAGCACCGGACGCGGGAGAACTGAGTGCGCAACGCGTAGGTGAGCTGCAGCGTGAACGCGGCGAACGTCGAGACCGAGCCGGAGATGTCGGCCAGCACCACGAGTTCGGGCTTCGCCGGGCGCGGCGCGTGGTAGTGGACGTCGACCGGGATCCCGCCCGAGGACACGGCCGCGCGCATGGTGCGGCGGACGTCGACCCGGCCGCGACGACCGTGCTTGCGCTTGTGCACCATGCGGGCGGCGAGCTTGCGCGACAGCGGTTGAAGCGTCTCCGTCAGCTCGTGCAGCTGGGTGGTCGCGGCGGTGAGGAAGTCGACGTCCTCGGGCAGCGGCCGGCGCAACGTCTTCGCCACGGCGTCGGCGCCGCGATCGGCGACGAGCCGGCGCCGGATCTCCGCCTCGACGTCCTGACGGAACGCCGCGATCCGCCGCTCGACGTCCTCGACCAGCAAGCGCCGCGCGAGCGGATCCTCGAGAGCGGCGGGTGCGCCCTCCTCGGCCCGCTGCACCAGTTCCCTGGTCACCTGCTGCACGCCCAGCGCGCGCATGGCGCGGAAGAGGTAGTACGTGCCTGCGACGGCCCGTCCAGGCTGGATCGCCGCGTGCCGCTCCACCAGCAGCTTGGCGAGCTGGGCCCGCAGCAGCGCCCCGTCCTCTCCTGCCTCGAGGGCCTGGATGAGCAGGCGGCGGATGGTGTCGTCGTCCAGTTCGGCCAGGCTGCCGCCGCCACCGCCGCCGGGGGCCCCGGCGTCCGTGCCCGCGCCGCCGGTGGCCTCGCCTTGCTCCGCGGGCACCGGTTGCTTGTCCTTGGCCCGCTCGAGAACACCCGTGCCGAAGTAGACGTCGAACACCGTGTCGAAGGCGCTCTGGTGCTCCGCCGACTTGACCAGCGTGACGGCGAGTCCGCTCTTCACGGCATCGCGGTCGGCGAGGTCGGCATGCCCCAGCGCGGCGGCGGCGTCGACCTTCTCCGAGGCCGACACGGGGATGCCGATGGCGCGCAGTTCGCCGACGAGTCCGTCCAGCGTGGCGATCAGGGACACCGGGCTACCTCGACTTCTCTACTGTATCGACTACAGTATCCGCATGCGTCCGGTACTGCTCATCCACGGCATGGGCTCGTCGTTCGAACACAACTGGGTGGTCCCCGGCTGGGCCGACCTGCTCCGGGAGAGCGGGCGGGAGGTCGTCGGGGTGGAACTGCCCGGCCACGGCGCCGAAGGCCGCACCGCGGACCCGGCACGGGTCGCGGCGGAGGTCCTGCTCGACGCGGCGTCGGACGGTGCTCCCGTCGATGCGGTCGGCTTCTCCGCGGGCGGCTACGCGCTGGCGGTCGCGGCATCGCGGAAACCGGAGGCGTTCCACGCGGTCGCGCTGCTCGGCATCGCAGACCGCGGCCTGCGCGAGAACCGGACGAGCACCGCGCCGATGCATGAACTCGCGGACGGGCTGCTGGCCGAGGACGAGCCCGCGCAGGGCATGCCGCGAATGATCCGCCGGCTGATCGAGTCCGCGGGCAACGACCCGGCGGCTGTCGCCGCGTTCATCCGGTCGGAGCAGCCCTACGCGGGCATCGACGACCTGGCGAAGATCACCGCGAGGTGCCTCGTCGTCGAAGGCGGTGCCGACCTGGCCGGTCCGGCCGAGCGCATCGCCGCCGCGATCCCGCGCAGCTCGAGGATCGTGCTGAAGGGCGTCGACCACTTCGCGATCCCTGGCGATTTCGGCTGCCTCGACGCGGTCCTCGAGTTCCTCGCCGAGGACTGAGGCGGCACGCGGGTACGTCACTCGCCCAGCTCCTTCACGGCGAGTTCGATGTCGCTCTCGTGCTTGAGCAGCACCGGCAACGTGTCCTCGAGCAGGCCGGTCGAGACCTCGTCGGCGCCGAGCAGGACGAGGGTGCGGGCCCAGTCCAGGGTCTCCGACACCGACGGCTTCTTCTTCAGCTCGAGCGAGCGCAGCGACCGCACGAGCTGGCTGACCTTCTCGGCCAGGATCGCGGTGATGTCCGGCACCTGCGCGAGCACGATCTCGCGCTCCCGCTCCATGGTCGGGTAGCCGATGTGCAGGTAGAGACACCGGCGCTTGAGCGCCTCGGACAGCTCCCGGCTGTTGTTGGAGGTCAGGAACACCAGGGGAGTGGTGCGGGCGCGCAGCGTCCCGAGCTCCGGGATCGACACCTGGAAGTCCGACAGCACCTCGAGCAGCAGCGCCTCGGTCTCGATGTCGAGCCGGTCGACCTCGTCGATGAGGAGCACGACCGGTTCGTCGGCGCGGATCGCCTCGAGCAGTGGGCGGGTGAGCAGGAAACGCTCGTCGAACAGCGCGGTCTCCGAGTGATCGGCGCCCGCGGCGTTGACCTCGGCGATGTGCAGCAGTTGCTTGCGGTAGTCCCACTCGTACAAGGCCTTGGCCTCGTCGAGGCCTTCGTAGCACTGCAGGCGGATGAGCCGCAGCCCGCTCGACTCGGCGACACTCTTGGCCAGCTGCGTCTTGCCGGTGCCGGCGGGGCCTTCGACGAGGACCGGTTTGCCGAGCCGCTCGGCGAGGTGGACGACGTTGGCGATTCGCGGGCTCGACACGTACCCGGTGCCCTGTAGCCGCTCGGCGACGTCCTGGGGCGAGTCGAAATGCGGCGAGTTGGGCATCGATAGCGCTCCCGTCGTCCGGCGACGTGTCGATCCGCATGCCTTTGATCCGTCGCACGTTGCTGTTACTGTAGTGTTTACTGTAATCGGCTACTTGCGCGTGGTCAAGGACCGCGCCGGTGTGGCCTGCGCGGCATGAGTGGCGCTGATCTCGTTGAAGCGCGGTCGAATGACGTTTAAGTGATCGCCTGGTTACTTAAACGTGCGGTGCCGTGACGGAGCGGTTGCGGACTCTCCACATCGGACTGTCGCCGCCGCCGGGAGGCGTCTGCCGCGGTTCCCGCCCGGCACAGTACTGCTGTGTATACTTCCAGTTGTGTCGAATCTTCGCGCGCTCCACCTGTCTGACGCGACCGACCGGTTTGTCACCGTTTTCGCCGCGCTGAGCGAGCCCGTCCGCGTGCGGATCATCCAGATGATGCTCGAGAACGCTCCGGCCGATCTGCCGTGCACGACGCTCGACGAGGAACTGCCGATCGCCAAGTCGACGATCTCCTACCACGTCGGGATTCTGCGCCGCGCCGGCCTCGTGGAGGTCCACAAGGCGGGCCGCAACTACTTTTACCAGTTGCGCACCGATCGCATGGAAGCGTACGCGGCGGCCTTCCTCGACCACCTGCGTGCGCAGTCGGCCGCGGTGTAGCGTTCTAGCCAAGGGTGCCGGTCGCGCCTTTCCGGCTGTCCACTGTGGATTCCGAGGCTGCCGGTCGCGCGCTGACGTCGACGTGATTGGCGTAGTCGGGGAATTGTCGTAGCTTGGCAGGTGACTCCTGTCCGGGGCTGGTAAGGATGGATCCCGTGGCATCTGGCACGACCGAGTTCCGCGCGCTGGTCGCGCGCGAGGACGGCACCCGATTCGAGCAACTGTCCGAAGCGGACCTGCCCGACGGTGATGTGACGGTGGACGTGCGGTACTCGTCGCTGAACTACAAGGACGGGCTCGCCGTCACCGGCAAGAGCAAGATCGCGCGGCGGTTCGCGATGGTGTGCGGCATCGACCTCGCCGGCACCGTCGCGGAGTCCACCTCCCCGCGATGGCAGCGCGGCGACGAAGTCGTGGTCACCGGCTGGGGCCTGTCCGAAACCCACCCCGGCGGCTATACCCAGCGGCAGCGGGTGCGGTCGGAATGGCTGGTGCGCAGGCCCGAGGCGCTCAGCCTCGCCCGGACGATGGCCGTCGGCACGGCCGGCCTGACGTCGATGCTGTGCGTGCTGGCGCTGGAGGACGCCGGCATCTCCGAGGGCGACGTGCTGGTCACCGGCGCCGCCGGGGGAGTGGGCAGCGTCGCGGTCGCGATACTGGCGCAGCGCGGCTACCGGGTCACCGCCGCCACCGGCCGCCCGCAGACCCACGACTACCTGCGCGACCTGGGCGCCACCGACTTCGTCGACCGCGCCGAGTTGGCCGAGGCGTCCAAGCGGCCGCTGGAGCGGCAACGCTGGCACGGCGCCGTCGACACGGTGGGCAGCACCACGCTGGCGTCGGTGCTCAAGCGGATCCACTACCGCGGCGCGGTGGCGGCGTGCGGGCTCGCGGGCGGCGCCGACCTGCCGGGCAGCGTCATGCCGTTCATCCTCCGCGGTGTCCGGTTGCTGGGTGTCGACTCGGTTCAGTGTCCCGCGCCGATCCGCACGACGGCGTGGGAGCGACTGGCCACCGACCTGCCGCTGGACAAACTGGACGCCGTCACCCGGCACCACCCGTTCGACGACGTGCCGAGGCTGGCCGAGGAGATCCTCGCCGGGCAGACTCCTGGCCGGGTCGTCATCGAGATCAACTGAAGGAGAGTGTCATGGGCTTACTGGAGGGCAAAGTCGCCTTCATCACCGGCGCCGCGCGCGGCCAGGGGCGCAGCCACGCGCTGCGCCTGGCGGGCGAGGGTGCCGACATCATCGCCGTGGACCTGTGCGCGCAGGTCGAGACGGTGCCCTATCCGATGTCGACGCCGGAGGACCTGGCCGAGACCGTTCGGGGCGTGCAGGACCTGAACCGCCGGATCGTCGCGCGCCAGGCGGACGTGCGCGACCCCGCCGCGCTGCAGGCCGCATTCGACGACGGGGTGCGCGAACTCGGCCGGGTCGACATCGTGCTCGCCAACGCCGGGATCGCGGCGATGTCGGTGCACGAGAAGGACGCGCTACGTGTCTTCGACGACACGATCGCGATCAACATCGGCGGCGTCCGCAACACCGTGCACGCGGCGGTGCCGCGCATGATCGACCAGGGCGAGGGCGGGTCCATCGTGATCACCAGTTCCACGCAGGGCCTCACCGGCCGCGGCGGCACCGGAACCGGCGCCGGTGACGGCTACGTGGCCAGCAAGCACGCGCTGGTCGGCCTGATGCGGTCGTGGGCGAACTGGCTCGCGCCGCACAAGATCCGGGTCAACACCGTGCACCCGACAGGTGTGAACACCCCGATGATCGTCAACGACGCGATGGCCGAGTACATCAACCAATCACCCGAGGTGGTCGGGGCGCTGACGAACCTGCTGCCGGTCGAGGCCGTCGAGCCGATCGACATCAGCAACGCGATCGCGTGGCTCGTGTCCGAGCACGCCCGGTACGTCACCGGCGTCACCCTGCCCGTCGACGCCGGGTTCACCGCGAAGTAGCCGCGTGCGGTGGTGCGGGACAACCGCTTCCCGAAGCCGGTTGTCCCGCCGTAGCGCGGAAAGCGCCGCCGGCGTTAGGGTGTGGATCATGCGTGCGGTCGGAGTGCGGACATTCGGTGGGCCGGAGGCCCTGGAAATCCTCGAGTTGCCGGAGCCGCATGCCGGTCCCGGCGAGATCCGCGTGCGGGTGCGAGCCGCCGCGGTCAACCCCACGGACACTCTGCTTCGCAGCGGCGCCCGCGAGCTGTCCGCTCCGCCGCCGTACGTGCCGGGCATGGACATCGCCGGCGTGGTGGACGAGATCGGCGACGGGGTGGACGGGTTCGCGGCCGGCATGGCGGTCATGGCCATCGTGGTGCCGGAGGGCAGCCACGGCGGCTACGCCGAGCAGGTGGTGGTGCCCGCGGACTCGGCGGTGCCCGCTCCGGCCGGGGCCGACCACGCGCACGCCGCGACCTTGCCGATGAACGGTCTCACGGCTCGCCGCGCGCTCGACCTGCTCGAACCCGAACCGGGCTCGACGATCGCGGTCACCGGCGCGGCCGGGGCGTTCGGCGGGTACGTCGTGCAGTTGGCCCGCGCCGCCGGGTTGCAGGTGGTCGCCGACGCGGCGGAGACGGACGAGACGCTCGTCAAGGATCTGGGCGCGCATCTCGTGGTGCCGCGCGGCGACGGCGTGGCGAGCGCGATCCGCGAGGCCGTGCCCGACGGGGTGGCCGTGCTGGCGGACGGCAGCCTGCAGGGCGACATACTGCTTGGCGCGGTGCGTGACGGCGGCCGGATCGCGACCGTCCGCGGGCACCGCGGCCCGCAGGAGCGCGGGATCTCCTGGCATCCGGTGTCGGTGCGGGATGTCGCGCGGGACCGGGGGCGCCTCGATGCCTTGCGGGCGCTCGCGGAGTCGGGTGCCGTGACGTTGCGGGTGGCGGATATCTATCCGGCTGAGCGTGCTGCCGAGGCTCATGCGCGGCTTGAGGCGGGCGGTGTTCGTGGTCGGCTGGTGCTGACTTTCTGAGCGTCGCTCACCGCTGATGGAGCGCCGGTCCTGGTGCGTGGATAACCGTGTACTTCGCTGCATTGTCAAACTATCCGGTCGGTTGTTACCGTGGATCGGATGTCCAGGGGCCGAGGTCTCGTTGTGGCAGCCGGAAAGGGATTCGCGGTGGTAGCGCAGGACGGTGCCCTGGACAAGTGGCGAGCGGATCTGCATGACGCGCTGCGGGACGCGTGCATACCCGCTCTTTTGCTGGTACTGGCGCATGTTTCCCGCGACTTGAGTTGCCTGGACCGGTACCCGCTCTCGCGCACCCGCACGATGAGCGAGAACGACGACGGCGGCCTGAGCGACGAGCAGCGGGAGCGGTTGCGGGGCGAGGCGCTCGACGCGCTGGTGCGCTGGCGCCGTGACGGCTCGCCTCGGCTGCCCCGGCTGAGCGAGGACCGCGTGGTCCGGATGATGAAGGCGGCGGTCGGCTCCGACGTGCCTGCCGAGTACGGCCCCATGTTCACCAGCGAGCTGGCGAGGCTGGACGGCGAGACGATCGAGCCGGCCGGCGTGGATCCGTCCTTTCACGTCGTCGTCATCGGGTCCGGGTTGTCCGGGTTGTGTGCCGCCAAGATGCTCCAGGACGCCGGGATCTCCTACGAGGTACTGGAAAAGAGTGACTCCGTCGGGGGTACCTGGCACGACAACGTCTATCCGGGCTGTGGTGTCGACACTCCGAGCCACCTGTACTCGTTCTCGTTCGCCGCGGACTATCCCTGGAAGAAGTACTTCGCCTCGCGCGACGAACTGCACGCCTACACGCGCCACCTCGCCGACAGGTTCGCGCTCGGCCGCGAGATCCGTTTGAACACCACGGTGCACGGCGCGAGGTTCGACGTCACGAGCGGCCGCTGGCAGGTCGAGATCGAGGACGCCGCTGGGAAGCGCGTCCGGCACGCCGACGCGGTGATCAGCGCGGTCGGTCAGCTCAACCGGCCCAAGATCCCCGACATCCCCGGGCTGACCGAGTTCGCGGGTCCGTGGTTCCACACCGCCGAATGGAACGCGGACGTCGATCTGCGCGGCAAGAAGGTCGGCGTCGTCGGCACCGGCGCCAGTGCGATGCAGGTGGTGCCGCGCATCGCGGAGGTGGCCGGGCGGCTGACGGTCTTCCAGCGCTCGAAGATCTGGTTCGCCGGCAACCAGAAGTACCGGACGCGGATCACGCCGCGCGTCTCCACGTTGCTGAACGACGTGCCCAGCTATCTGGCGTGGTACCGGATCTACCTGTCCTGGTCCTGGGGCGACAGCCTGCACGCGTCCGTGCGGAAGGACCCGGCGTGGGACGACGGCGGCAAGTCGGTCAACAAGATCAACGCCGCGCACCGCACGACACTGAGCGCCCACATGGAGCGCATCCTCGACGGCCGCCCCGATCTGATCGAACGGGTCGTGCCCGACTATCCGCCGTTCGGCAAGCGGATGCTGATCGACAACGGCTGGTGCGAGACCCTGCTGCGGTCCAACGTCGAGCTCGTCACCGAGCCGATCGAGAAGATCACCGCGGACGGTGTCGTCACCGGCGGCGGTTCTGCGCACGACTGCGACGTGATCGTCTTCGCCACCGGGTTCGAGGCGCAGCGCCTGCTCGCGCCGATGGACATCATCGGCGCCGATGGGAAGTCGATCCGCGATGTCTGGGGCGACGACGACCCGCGCGCGTATCTCGGCATCACGGTGCCAGGCTTCCCGAACCTGTTCTGCCTCTACGGTCCCGGGACCAACAGCGCGCACGGTGGCAGCCTGCTGATGACGATCGAGGCGCAGGTCGCCTACATCATCCGGCTGATCTCGCAGCTCGGCGGGCAGGGCGGGAAGTTCGTCGACTGCAAGGCGGAGCCGTACGAGGCGTACAACCAGGCGCTCGACGACGCGCACGCGAAAATGGTGTGGACGCACCCCGGGATGCGGAACTGGTACCGCAACGCCAAAGGGCGGGTGGTGACCAACACCCCGTGGCGGCAGGTCGACTACCTTGCGATGACGCGCACTCCGGATCTCGACGACTACACCGTCGGCTGACGATTTCCGTCGCCGGCACACCGGTACGGGCCGATTCCAGAGAGCAGGTGATCCGCTGATGGCTTCGTCCCGCGACGAGGTGATGACGATCGAGATCCTGGCGCGGCGCGCGCTGGAGCATCCGGACCGGGTTTTCGCGGTGTTCCCAGACGGCGAGGAGTGGACGTACGCGCGGACCGCCGACGAAGCCTGGCGGACCGCGAATGCGTTGCGGGCGCGGGGGATTTCCGAAGGGGACCACGTCTCGGTCTGGTTCCCCGGCGGCAAGGACGGCGTCCGCGTCTTCTTCGGCGTGCTGGCGGCCGGTGCGGTTTTCGCTCCGCTGAACCTGGCGTACCGGGGCCGGCTGCTCGAGCACGCGCTGAACGTCACGGCGTCGTGGTTTCTCGTCGCACACACGGAGTTGTTGCCACGGCTGGAAGGTTTGGACGTCCCGAACCTGCGGACGATCGTGTCGGTGGGCCCTGGCCGGGACAAGCCCATGACAGTGAACGGCATCGACGTCATCGGCGACGACGACCTGCGCAGCGACAACACGCGGCAGCCCGAGCTGGAGCACCCCCGCGGGCCCTGGGACCACATGTGCCTGATGTTCACCTCGGGCACGACCGGTCCGTCCAAGGGCGTGCACCAGAGTTACACCTTCTACGACGAGTTCTGCGAGGGCATCGTCCGCATCACGGCGGAAGACCGGATCTCCATGGCACCCGCGCCGATCTTCCACAACGGGTGGCCGCTCTACTTGCAGGGAGCGCTGCGCAAGGGCGGCTCGGTGTTCGTCACCGACCGGTTCCGGCCCAGCACCTTCTGGGACGAGGCACGCAAGCACGGTGTCACGGTCGCCTACCTCGTCGGCACGATGGCCCACGCGCTGCTGAAGAACCCGCCGAGCGCGGACGACCGGAACCATCCGATGCGCCGGATCAACATGGCGCCCAACACGCCGGACAACAAGGAGTTCGAGCGCCGGTTCGGCTTGCTGCCGACGAGCGGCTACGGATCGACCGAGGTGGGCTACCCGATCCGGACGACCGATCCGGGCGTGCGGGATCCGACCACATGCGGCAAAGTGCGTGCCGGCTATGCGGCCCGCATCGTCGACGCCTTCGACCAAGAGGTGCCCGTCGGCGAGGTTGGCGAGCTGATCGTGCGGTCCGACCGCCCGTGGGCACTGTGCTCCGGGTACAAGGACATGGCCGAGGCGACCGTCGAGCTCTACCGCAACGGCTGGCTGCACACGGGTGATGCCTTCCGCCGGGACGAGGACGGCTACTACTACTTCGTCGACCGGATGAAGGATGTGATCCGCCGCCGCGGCGAGAACATCTCGTCGGTCGAGGTCGAGTCGGAGGTGCTGACCCATCCGGCGGTGGCGAAGGTGGCCGCGTACGGCGTGCCCGACCCGCACAGCCAGGAAGAGGTCATGGTCGCCGTGGAGCCCAAGCCCGGTGCGCTGGTGGAGCCGAGGCAACTGGCCGAGTTCCTCATCGAACGCCTGCCGCACTACATGGTTCCGCGCTACATCGTGATCCACGAGAAGCTTCCGCTGACCGCGACCGAGCGCGTCCGGAAACCGGAACTGCGCGACGAGGGCGTGACCGCGAACACCTGGGATCGTGAAGCCGAGGGCATCGTCCTCAGCGGACAGCGACTGACGCCGGAGTGAGCGCCTCGACGCTGTCCACACAGGACGGTTCGTGGACCTGAAGGAACAAGCAGGGCAGGAAGCCGCGTTCGACGGCGTGTTCACTCGCGGTCGAGGCCGGCCTGGTCAACATCGCCGGGCCCGCCGCCGAGTTCGGCACCGTGGTCAAGCAGGTGGTCGGCCAAGGTCGGGATCGAACTGCAGGCCGGGCTGGACTTCGGCGGCAGGCCGACTACCGCTTTGCCGCGGTCGCCACCGCAGACGGGGAGAACCGCGAGCAGACCGCGGTCATCGCGTCGGAACTGCGCATGCCGAGCGCCAAGCGCCCAGCGGGACGAGTTTGCCCATTTCTTTTGTGAACTGGCGACCTTCGTGATCGCAGGGCTTGTCCGCCTGATCCTTCGGTTCGCCAGAAGGGCCCCGCGGCTACCAGCCGCGGGGCCCTTCCAGGTGGTCCTAACGGCCGCGCTTGACCTGGTTGAACGGCACGTCGCGGTCGGCGGCGTACTCGCGGGGCATGCCGAGAATGCGCTCACTGATGATGTTGCGCGCCATCTCGGTGCTGCCCCCGCCGAGCGAGCTGGCCTGCCGCATCAGGAAGGACACGCCGAACTCGCGGGTGTCCGGGCCGTCCGGGTCCGCCATCACCGAGGCCGGCCCGGCCAGCTCGACCCCGATCTCTACCCGACGCGTCGCGCTCTCGCCACCGAACAGCCGGATGATCGAGCCCGCGGCGGCAGGCAGCTTCTCCGTGCGCATACCCGCGACGACCCGATCGATGAGCTGACTGTGGATCTTGCCGAGCGCGTGCACCTCGCCGACCAGCTCCCGGGCACGGGGGTCGTCGGCCTGGCCGGTCCGGCGCACCACGTCGATCAGCTCTTCCGTCGGCGCGCCACGACGGGACTCGCCCCGCGCCCCGCTGAAGTACTGCGAACCGCCGCCCACCGCGTTGCGCTCGTGGAACAGCTGCCGGGACGCGACCGCCCAGCCACCGTTGACCTCGCCCACGACGGCCGACGCGGGAACCTCGACGTCGTCGAGGAACTCCTCGCAGAACTCGTCCCCGCCGTCGACCTGCTTGATCCGGCTGAGCTGCACGGCCGGCTGCTGCACCTTGACCAGGAACATCGTCAGCCCGCGGTGCTTGGGCGCGTCCCAGTCGGTGCGGGTCAGGCACAGCGCGTAGTCGGCCGCGTAGGCGGAGGTGCTCCAGATCTTCGCGCCGTTGAGGATGAAGACGTCACCGTCGCGCGTGGCACGGGTGGTCACGCCCGCGAGGTCGGAACCACCGCGCGGCTCCGACAGGAACTGGACAAGGACCTCCTCGCCGCGCATGACCTTGGGGAGGTGCTCGCGCTTCTGCTCCTCCGTGCCCATGTCGAGAATGGTGGGCCCGCAGATGGTGAAGGTCGGAACCTGCAGTACGACCGGCGTCTCGTACCCGGCCACCTCCTCGTTGAAGGCCCGCTGGTGCTCCGGCGTCAGCCCGAGCCCGCCGTACTCCTTCGGGTAGCAGATCCCGGCGAAGCCGCCGTCATACAGCATGCGCTGCAGCTCGCGAGCGCGCTTCCACGCCCCGGCGTCGCTCAGGTCGCCGTTCTGTACCAGCTCGGCGTCCGTCATGTCGGCCCGGCGCCGCAGGTTGGCCGGGATCCACTCGCGAGCCCGCTGCCGGAAGCTCTCGACGCTCTCGATGCCGGCCGTCTCGCCGGCTGTCGTGGTGGCGGTCATCGGTTGTCTCCTCAAACTTCCAGCAGGTCGGCGATGCGGCGCCGGTGGTCGGACGGGCTGCCCCAGGTGACGCGATCGACGGTTGCCCGGCGCAAGTAGAGGTGGATGTCGTGTTCCCAGGTGACGCCGATGCCGCCGTGCAGCTGCACGCAGTCCTGGATGATGTCCGTCGCGCGCTGACCGATGTAGGACTTCGCGATGCTCACCAGTTCGGCCGCGTCCTCGCGACGTTCCTGCACCGCCTCGGCCGCGGCGGCCATGGTCGCCTGCGCGGCCTCCGACCACATCGTCATGTCGGCGAAGCGGTGCTTGAGCGCCTGGTAGGACGCGAGCGGACGGCCGAAGGAGTACCGGTCGAACATCCACTGCGTGGTGAACTCGAGGACTCGCTGCACGACGCCGACCAGTTCGGAGCACTGGAGCACGAGGGCGAGCTGCAGTTGCCGCTCGACGGCCGGCGCGGCGGCACCGGCGGCGCCGACCAGCGCACCGGCCGGGACGCGGGCATCGGTGTACTCGACGCGGGCGAAGCCCCGGACGAGGTCGAGACTTTCCAGCGGCTGGACCGAAACGCCGGCCGTGCCGGCCGGAATGACGAACTGGGTCAGGCCCTCGGGAGTGCGGGCGAGGACGAGGAGCACGTCGGCGTCGGTGCCCAGTTCGACGCTGTCGTGCACGCCGTTGAGGACGTAGCCGTCGCCGTCCGCGCGCGCTTCGACGGCTCCGGCCTCCGGGTTCCAGCGGCCGCCCGGCGCGCAGCACGCCCAGGTGGCGACCTTCTCGCCGGCCACCAGTTCGCCGACCAGGTCGGCGTGCTCGTCGGCGTTGCTCGCCTCGGCGAGCGCGGCCGCGACCGTGTTGACCACCGTGAACGGTCCGGGCGCGGCGTGCAGGCCCATCTGCTCGCCGATGATCGTCGCGTCGATGAGGCCCTGGCCGGACGCGCTGCCGCCACCGGCCTCCTCGGGTACGAGCATCGCGGTCCAGCCCAGTTCCGCGCCCTGGCGCCACACGTTGCGGTCGAAATGGCGTCCCTCGTCCGCCAGCGACCGCACAGTGGCGACCGAGCCGTTCTTCTCCAGGAAGTCCGCGGTGACCGACTGAAGTAGTCGCTGCTCGGAACTGAGCTCGAATCTCATGGCGGCACTCTTTCGTTCGCGTCGTCGGACCGACATCGGCAGGCCTACTACATATACTTACCGTATCGAATACAGTATCTGCAATGGGCGCGTCGGCCCTGCATGTCGCGCCGCCGGCCACGATGCGTTACGGGGCCGAAGCAAACGGAGTGAATCACCCGACAATAGCGCTCTGTGGTTCTGGAAGACGCGGACGTGTGTCCGTAGGCTCCTCGGCCATAATGGCATCGTATGGCTTCCGGTTCGGCTTTCCGGTATCGGTCCTCCGTCGCGCGGTCCCGCGGCGCGAGTGAAGGAGTGACAATGAAAATCGGCTTCATCGGGCTGGGCAACATGGGCCGGCCGATCGCCCAGCGGATCGCGGCCAAGGGATTCGACCTGACGCTCTACGCCCGGCGGCCCGCCTCGCTGGAGCCGTTCGCGGGTTCCGGGGTCACCGTCGCCGCGACCCCGGCGGAACTGGGCGCCGCTGTCGACGCGGTCGGCATCTGCGTCTTCGACGCCGCCGGAGTGGAAGAGGTGCTGTTCGGACCGGACGGGCTCACCGAGACGCTCCGGCCGGGCGGCATCGTGCTCGTGCACAGCACGATTTCCCCCGGCCAGATTCGTGCCATCGCCGAGCGGGCGGCCGGCAGCGGCGTGCGGGTGCTCGACGCGCCGGTCAGCGGTGGCGCGCCGCGCGCGGAAGCCGGCGAGCTGACCATCATGGTCGGGGGAGATGCCGACGCCCTCGCCGAGGTGACCCAGGTGCTCGAAGCGTCGGCCGCGCACGTCGTTCATCTCGGCCCGGTGGGCGCCGCGTCCTGCGCCAAGCTCATCAACAACACGCTGTTCTCCGCGCAGATCGCGCTCGCCGACCAGGCACTCGAAGCCGGGCGGTCGCTCGGCGTCGATCCGGCCGGACTCGCGGCCGTGCTGTCGACAGGCAGTTCGTCCTGTGTCGCCTCCGGGCTGCGACTGCGCTTCGAGTCCCTGCGCGACCTCACCGATTCGACAGCCGGATCGGCGCTGACGAAGGACGTCACGCTGATGGCGGACCTGCTCGGCGAGGCCGCCGGGAGCGAGCTCGTCCGGGTGGCGCGGCAGTTCGTCGCCGGTCTCGAGTCCGGTGCCGCACCGGGCACGAGGACCTGACGACGCCGGTCAGGACAGGGTGGTGAGCTCGATGCGCGCGCCGTGCGTCGGCCGGAGCATCAGGCTGCGCCGCCCGTACTGCTCGAACCGCACGCCGGATGCCACCAGGTGGGACCGGGCCGCGAGGATGTCCCGCACGGTGAAGCTGACACAGAAGATCCGCTCGCCGTGGTCCCGCACGAACCCGCCGACGAGATCGGTATCCACGCCGGTCGCGGACCCGGTGAACTCGACGGCGTGGTCGGCGAAGCGCACACCGTGCCCCACGCTGTTCAGATGCGAGCGTTCGACGGCATACGCCGGCTCGCCGGTGAGCGCGACCAGATCCGCCGCCGCTTTCTCGGGCCCGGAGCTCGCCACTTTCACCGTCAACCCGCCGACGACGCCGAGCGGGTGCTCGTCTGCCCAGAAGGCAGGCGTGAAACCCGGCGTGTCGCGGTCGTCGCCCTCGAAGTGGTGCTCGGTGAGCTCGAGCGCCAGCCCGTGCAGGTCCTTGGGGTGCGTGAACGCGTAATCGGGGCTCTCGTCGGTGATCCGGATGCCGTGTGCCCGCGCCGCTTCGACCGCTTCCGGCAACGACGGGACCGTCCACTCGATCGAATGCCAGGCCGAGCCGTGCGCCGCGATCCACCGGCCGATCGGCCCGTCCGGGTCGATCGAACCGAACGTCTCCACGCAGGTGAGACCGATGAGGGCCAGCGCGTTGCGGCTGCCCACTTCGGCGTTTTCCCACGTGCGGAAGACCTTGGCGCCGAAGACTTCGCGCTGCAGCCCGACCTCGTCGTCGAACGACTCCGCGAAGACGTTGGCATGACCGAGCCGTTCGACCACGATCCGGGGCATCGTTACCTCCGCGACGAAAGTGTCAACTGATCTTGGCGTAGCTT
The DNA here is from genome assembly GCA_035547575.1 of Amycolatopsis sp. Classification (GTDB taxonomy): domain Bacteria; phylum Actinomycetota; class Actinomycetes; order Mycobacteriales; family Pseudonocardiaceae; genus Amycolatopsis_E. The sequence continues at coordinate 20,735 of DASZUO010000154.1, forward strand.
ACGTGTCCTGTTCCTGCAGCAGCGTTTCGAAGCCACACAACAAGCGGTCGATGCCGAAATCGAAGTCCTCGTCGGTCGTTCCCATGAGTGGACGGTGGTCCACGAGGCCGGCGAGGACGGGCATCGCCGACCAGTCGATGAGCCGCTGCTGGCGGTCGACATCGATCGTGGCGGCGTTGGCCAGCCGGAGAACGCGATCGTGGATGATGGCTCCCCGCGTGTACACGCTGATCGCGTTGTACACCAGCACGGCGTTGTCGCGGGTGAACCCGTCCGCGACCAGTTTCGCCACCAGGGACTCGATCACCGCCATCATGCGGCCGGTCGCTTCCCGGCTGTAGGTCGACGTGCGGATGAGCAGCAGATCCGACAGGACCGCATCGGCGCGGTGAAGGTCGCGTTGCGCGGTGAAATGGGCGCGCAACAGGTGCTGCCAGGTGTCCTGCCACGTGTCGGATTCCCGGATCTCGGACGCCATCCGCGCGTACCTGTCGACCGCCTTGTCGGTCATCGCGTTGAGCAGATCGTCCTTCTTGCGGAAGTACCAGTAGATGCTGGTCACCCCCACGCCGAGGTGGTCGGCGAGGATCGGCATGCTCAACTGGTCCAGCGTGACGTTGCGCGCGACCTCGAACGCGCCGGCGACGATGTCGTCGGTGTTGATCGAGCCACGCTGACGCCGCTTGCGCGCCGTCCCGGCGTCAGCTTTCGCCACACTTCCTCCTTATGACGGTGGCTACGGTCCCCTGGGCATTCCGGGGCGGGTGTTCAGAAGCGCAGTGCGCCGTCGATGCGGATGACGGTGCCGTTGAGGTAGTCGTTCTCGGCGATGTGCTGGGCGAGCCGGGCGTACTCGTCCGGGTCGCCCATGCGCTTGGGGTTCGGCACGGTCGGGCCGAACGTGGCCTGTGCCTGCTCCGGGTCGCGGTAGGCGGGAGTCAGGAAGGTGCCAGGGGCGATGCACATGACGCGGACGCCGGTGGGTGCGAGGTCGCGGGCCGCGGTGAGGGTCAGGCCGATGACGCCGCCCTTGGCCGCCGAGTAGTCGGTCTGGCCGACCTGGCCTTCGAAACCGGCGATGCTGGCGGTGGAGATCACGACGCCGCGCTGGTTGTCCTCGAGGGGCTCGTTGCGGCTCATCACCGCGGCGGCCTTGCTCATCACGCGGTAGGTGCCGGTCAGGAAGATGTCCACCGTGTTGGCGAAGATGTCGGCGGAGTAGGCCTCCCCGCTGCGGTTGACCATGCGGCGCCCGGCGGCCCCACCGCCGTGCACGATCACCGCGGTGCGCAGCGGGCCCAGTTCGGTGGCGGTGGTGATGGCCTGGTCGACGGAGTCGTCGCTGGTGACGTCGGTCTGCACGAAGATGACGTTGCTGCCCAGTTCGTCGGCCAGCGCCTTGCCCTTGTCTTCGGCGAGGTCGGCGATGACGACCTTGGCGCCTGCCGCGACGAGGCGCCGGGTGGTGGCGGCGCCGAAGCCGCCGCCACCACCGGTGACGAGGGCGGATGATCCTGCCAGCTCCACGATGACTCCTTCCGCGGGGTTCCGAATTTTCGATCCTACTGTACTGTCAGAGTTACAGTAATGACTACTGTTTCGGTGAGCGGGTTCCGGTGGGCATTCGGCCCAGGAAGAGGTATGCCATGTCTGCTCCAGTCATCGTCAGCGCGGCGCGCACGGCGATCGGGACGGCGCGGAAGGGGACGCTGGTCAACACGCCAGGGGAGACCCTGGCGACGGCGATCGTGGAGGAGACGGTGCGCCGGTCGGGTCTGGACCCGGCCCGGTTCGACGACGTCATCCTGGCTGAGTCCTTGTACGGCGGTGGCGACCTCGCGCGGTATGCCGCCGTGGTGGCCGGCCTGACCGAGGTTCCTGGTGTGGCGGTGAACCGGCACTGTGCGGGCAGCCTGACCACGATCGGCATGGCGGCCGCGTCGATCGGCTCGGGGATGGAATCCGCCGTCCTTGCCGGCGGCGTGCACTCGAGTTCGATGTCGCCGCTGCTCAAGCAGCGGGTCCCTGGCACCGCCGACGACTATGTCGACTGGTTCCCCGCCTCGCACCCGGACTCGCCGGAGGCCCCGAACCGGGACATGGCGATCTCGGTCGGCTGGAACACGGCCAAGAAGGCCGGCATCACCCGCGAGGAGCAGGACGCCTGGGCCTACCGCTCGCACATGCGGGCCATCGCCGCGATCGACGCGGGCACGTTCAAGGAAGAGATCGTGCCGCTGAAGGTGAGCGCCCCCGACGGCTCCGTGATCGAGTTCGCCGTCGACGAGCACCCGCGCCGCTCCACCTCGCTGGAGAAGCTGGCCTCGTTGAAGGTGCTGCACCCGGAGATCCCGGGCTTCTCCATCACCGCGGGCAACGCTTCCGGGATCAACGACGCCGCCGCGGCCGTCGCCGTCACCAGCGCGGACCTCGCTGCCGGTGAGGGCCTGACGCCGATGGCGAAGATCCTCGCCTGGGGTGCGGCCGGAGTCGACCCCGCGTTGATGGGCTTCGGGGCGCTGCGGGCGGCGGACAAGGTCCTCAAGCGGGCGGGCCGCACCCATGCCGATGTCGCGTTGTGGGAGATCAACGAGGCGTTCGCGTCGGTGCCGGTCGCGGCGTGCAAGGAGTTCGGCCTCGACGAGGAGAAGGTGAACGTGTCCGGGAGCGGCTGCAGCCTGGGCCACCCGATCGCCGCCTCGGGTGCCCGCATGGTCACCACGCTCATCCACGACCTGCGGCGTCGCGGCGGCGGTCTCGGCGTCGCCACCATGTGCGCCGGCGGCGGACAGGGCGGCGCCGTGCTCATCGAGGTCTGATCGCGAGTACCGGCCGTCCTCGCGTCGCGGGGACGGCCGGCGTCAGCTGGCGCGGGTCCGCTTCCGCTCCGTGGCCAGCAACTCCCGCAGGCCCCGGATGTTGTTCTCGAGGCCGAAGGCGAAGTTGTCGTCGCTGGACATCGCCCAGGAACGCATTTGCACTTCCCGCGGCAGTCCCGAGGTGGCCGAGCCGAGCCGCGGCGGGATGTTGATGCTCGTGTCGACGCCGCCCCTGCGCGTGATCCGGTCGATGACGATGCAGCCACGGGTGTAAACGGACAACGTGGAGTACGCGTAGGTGGCCGATTCCTCGCTGAACCCGGCGTCCAGCAGGATTTCCATGATCTCCTCGATGCGTTCCCAGGAGATCTGCAGCGTTCCGTCGGTGTAATGGCCGCCGCGCATGACGAACAGATCGCACAGCACATCGTCTTTGATCAATATCGACCGGAAATTGCGGAAGAATTCGATCAGGACCTCGTCCCACTGCCGGCCCTCCAGCGGCGGCATCTGCGCGTAGAACCGGCGGAAGGCCTCCTCCGTCAGCGCGTCGAGCAGGTCGTCCCGGCTTTTGAAGTACCAGTAGATGCTGGTGACGCCGACGTCGAGGTGCTGTGCCAGCCGCGGCATGCTCAGGCCGTCGACGGTCTCGGCCGCGCATACCTCGAAGGCACCCCGGATTACTTCTTCCGGCGTGATCGAGCCCCGCGCCCGCCGTCGGCGAGCTCGGGTCGGCCTCCGGGCCTGCGCAGCCATCCAGTCACTCCGTCTATCGCGATCATTGTGTGCTTTTCGATACTATTAGATTACTGGTGCGCTACTCGCAGGACTCGCTGCGGGGTGTCTACTGCCGAGGGTTCTTGGTCGACCTCGCTTCTAGTGATGCTCGTCACACTCGCTGGCGCGCAGGCCGCGCAGAAGATGGGTGCGGGCAGCGAGCTGGGGCTTGGCTCCCCGGGCAACCGGGCGCCCGCCCGATCACCGTGAGCGTGACGGAGGCGTTGTCGATCCGGGCGCAGGAGCGGCGTGCGGAAACAGGGCCCGTGAAAAGGTGATCAGTGCTGTGGAGGCATGAGCGTTCGCACCACGCTGCCGTGGAAGACGACAGGTTCGACGCTGTCGTACACATGCGCCTCGTGCACGCGCAGCACGATGATCTGGTGGTCACCGGCGTCGACGGCGTTCTCGATCGACGTGGTCAGCTGCAAGGTGGAACCGTGGATGTGCACCGCGTCGCCGTGCACGGTCCGGGTGGTCAGCCCGGCGAACCGGTCGCCCTCCTTGGCGGCCAAGGTGCGGACGGCCTCGCTGTGGTCGGTGCCGAGCACGCTGATCCCGATCCGGCCGGCGGTACGAAGCCGCGGCCAGGTGGTGGATGTGTGCTGCACACAGAACGACACGAGCGGCGGGTCCAGCGAGACCGGTACGAAGCTGCTCACCGCCATGCCGACCCGTTCGCCGTCCACTTCGGAGCACACGGCGACCACGCCGGCCGGGACGCTGGCGAACGCCGCGCGCAGCGCGAGTGGCTCGAGATCCGTGCGGGTGTTCGCCCCGGTCATCGGGACACCGTCCTTTCCTTGGCGGCCGCGATCAGCGCGGGACCCCAGCGCTGTGCGTAGTCGGAGATCGCGGAGTCCTCGCGGTAGCCCGACTCCGACAGGTACAGGCCCGGCGCGGGGGTCGTCGCCCCCAGTTCCACGAGGACCGGTTTGAGCAGCAGGTCGGGTGCCAGCGCGTGAGCGGGGCCGGCGCCGAGCATGAGCGGGACGGCGACGACGTCACGCAGGCCCTCGCCGGTCTCGAACTGGTCGAGGAAGAGCTTCAGCACACCGCAGTATGTGGCCTTGAAGGTCGGACTACCCACGACGACCACGTCAGCCGCGGCGACGCTCCGGACCGCCCCTGCGACCGACTCGTCACCCCAGCCGAGCAGCCCTGGGCCGAGGGTGATCACGTCCACCACCGTTGCGGGCAGGTCTGCTGTCACGGCTTCGGCGACCATCTTCGCGGCGTCCAACGTGCGGGAATTCGCCTTGGGATTGCCTACCACGACTGCGACATCCATTGTGGACCCACTTCCGCCCGAGTCGTCGGGCACAACCCGCAATGGGCTGCGCCGCAAGGAACTTGTACAGGCGGTCTGCAGTCTTGTGGTGCAGAACCGAACCACCGGTCTCACCGGTGACCACTACCGACATGATAACCGATATTTGCGGAACTACAAGGATTCCCGGCAGGCGGTGACGACACCGGGGAGGTGCCTGGTGAGGCGTGCGACGTTGTCGCGCGCCCAGCCTGCGAGGACCTGGTCGAGCTGGCCCATCTGGTTGATGACGAAGAACAGGCCTTGCGTGGGCACCACGGCGCCGAGCTCGACCAGCACCGGGCGCATCGCGACCTCGGGCGCCATCGCGTGCCGGAGATCCGAACCGGTCATCACCGGGATGGCGACGACGCCGTCCAGGCCGAGATGCGGGTACCGGTCGAGGAACGCCTTGAGCAGGCCGGTGTAGCTCGCCTTGTAGGTTGGCGACGCCAGTACCAGCAGATCGCTCGCCGCGACCTCGGCGTTCAGCGCGGCCATCTGCTCGGACGGCCAGTCGAAGATCCGGCCGGCGTGCTCGGCCAGGTCGATGACGGTGAGGTCGTGACTGCCGGCCGGCAGCAGCGTCTCCACCAGGCGGGTCGCGATGCGGGCGGTGCGGGAGTTCGGCTTGGGATTGCCGACCACGACCGACACCTTGAGCACCCGCGCACGCCTTCCTGTTCCTTGTCGCGACCAGCACTTGTACACCCGGGACGCGGCTCATAGAATAGCTCAATCATTGCCATCGGCGCAGTTTCATGCCGGTTGCCTGCGCCCGGTCGGCACTCTGTCCATTTCGGACACAATTGGCCCGGCGGGTTCGTGACGGATCGTGGCCGGGGCCCGGGTCTCCAATCCAATTTAGTGTCGTGGGTCACTCGACGGCTCCGGCACCGGCGTGAGACGATCCGCCGGTGAGGTTCATGGTCGATTACCCACTCCAGAGCAAGGTCGAGAACGGCACCTGGCTCAATCCGGCGAAGATCATCGAGTTTGCCCGGGTCGCGGAGGAGGTCGGTGTCGACGCCATCGCACTCACCGACCATCCCGCGCCGTCCCGCAAGTGGCTCGACGCCGGTGGTCACGAGACGCTCGATCCGTTCGTCGGCCTCGGGTTCATCGCCGCGGCGACGACGACGATCCGCGTGCTGACATATCTGACGGTCGTGCCCTTCCGGAACCCGATTCTGCAGGCGAAGTCGATGACGGCGGTGGACGTGCTCTCCGGCGGCCGGGCGATCTTCGCGCTGGGTACGGGGTACCTGCGGTCGGAGTTCCGCGCGCTCGGCGTCGACATGGACGAGCGCAACGAGCTGTTCGACGAAGCCGCTGAGGTGATCCGCGGCCTCTGGGCGAGCCCGGACGAGTTCCACTACGAAGGCCGGCACTTCCAGGCGCTGGGCGTCGCGCTCGCGCCGAAGCAGGTTCAGGACCCGCATCCGCCACTGTGGCTCGGCGGAAACGCCAAGGTCGTACGGGACCGGGTCGCCGCGTGGGGCCAGGGCTGGGCGCCGCTGGGCGGCGGGACCAGCGCCCGCACCACGCGGACGCGGGCGATCGAGTCCGACGAGGATCTGGCCCGCCTGGTTCTGGAGATCAAGGACGCGATGGCGGCGCACGGGCGCGACCCCGAGTCGCTCGACGTCGCACACTCCGGCACCGAGCCGGTGCCGGCAGGCGCGAGCGCCGACCAGTTCCTCGACCACTACGGGAACTTGCGGGAGGCCGGGGTGACGTGGACGCAGGTTCCGCTCGGCCACTCCTCCTTCGCCGAAACGCTGGACTGGCTGCGGCGGTTCGGTGACGACGTCATCGCGAAGTCACGGTGACCAGATGAAGGTCACGCCGGAAAACCTGATGGCCGTCGCCAGGGACGTCGACAACACGATCCTCGGCCCGGAGGACATCCTGCTGACCGACCAGGTCGCGGTCGTGACCGGCGGCGGTGGCGGCATCGGCCAGGGCATCGCGCTCGGCTTGGCGAAGTTCGGCGCCGACGTCGTCGTGCTCGACTCCGAGCCGACCCGCTGTGCCGCGACGCAGCAGGCGATCGAGCGGCTCGGACGCCGTGCGGTGGGCGTCCCTTGCAACGTGATGGACACGGCCGCGCTCACCGGCGCGATCGATCAGGCGGCCGCCGATTTCGGCCGGCTCGACATCCTGGTGAACAACGCAGGCGGTTCGCGTCCCGGCCCGCTGCTGACGCAGCCGGAGGCCAGCGTCCGCCGGCACGTCGAGATCAACCTGCTGTCGATGGTCTTCGCGACCCAGGCGGCGGCGAAGCACATGATCGAGGGCGGGCGCGGGGGATCGATCGTGAACGTGACGTCGATCGAGGGCTTCCGCGCGGCACCCAACTTCGCGGTCTACGCGGCGTGCAAGGCCGGCATGGTCAACTTCAGCCGGACGATGGCGCTCGAACTGAGCGAGTACGGCATCCGGACCAACGCCATCGCGCCGGATCACACCATCAGCCCCGGCACCCGCGGGAACCGCAACGGGCCCGTCGACCCGGCGTCGTGGGCGGACTCGGACCTGGACGCCAACCGGAGGCTGATCCCGCTGGGGCGCGAGGGCGTGGCGGACGAGTGCGCGAGCGTCGCGGTGTGGCTGTGCTCCGAGATGAGCCAGTACGTCACCGGCGCCACCATCAATGTGGACGGTGGCACGTGGGCCTCGAGCGGCTGGCTCCGGCAGGCCGAAGGCGGCTGGATCCTCAACCCCTGAGCGCTGCGGTCCTCCAACACCTCTGAGCGTGCTGTAACCTGTCACTGGGGGTTTGGAGGTTAGTGCGCGATGATGATCGAGACACCGGCGGACGAGACGCTGCTGCTCGACCTGCTGAACACCACCCCGGTCGCCGACGGGATAAAGCGTGACGACCTGGCAGACGCCGGCGCGGGCCGGAAGTGGCTCGCCGAGCACGGCCAGCCGGCCTCCGACGACGAGCTGCGCGCCGTGATCGACGTGCGGGGCGTGCTTCAGGACGTGGTCCGTGGTGCCGGGGCGCCGGCCGCCCTCGCCCGGTTCGTCGACGGCGTGCGCTACCGGGCCTCGCTCGGCGGCGATGGCGTGGCGTGGACGCTCGACCTGCCCGAGGGGCAGTCGGCGGCGGCGCGGGCCGTGCTCACCTGGGACGCGCTGCGGGTCACCAGTCCCGGGCGCCTGCGTCCCTGCGCCAACCCGGAGTGCCGGCTGTTCCTGGTCGATCACAGCAAGCCGAACAGCGCCCGCTGGTGCTCGATGGCCGTCTGTGGCAACCGGATGAAGGCCCGCCGGCACTACCAGCGCAGCCGCTCCACACAGCCGACGTGATGACGTCGGCGGACTGAGCACGCCGCGCGCTCCGCGGATCGTACGGTGATTGTCCTCTGCGGGGTTACCAAGCCGGCCAAAGGCAGGCAGACCCCGCGCAGCGCGTAAGCGTTGCTACGGAAGCCGGAAAGCCGTGACTGTGGCCGGATTGGTAACGAACGGCGCAGTGGAGCTATCGCCGGGTCAGGTTTTCGCGCACCCGGCGCATCGTGGCGATCCGGTCGGTGAGCGCCGCACGCGCGTCCGGGTCCTCCGTGGCCGCGAGCTCGCTTTCGGCCTCGTGCAGGGCTTCCACGAGCCGGGGCAGCGCCTCGTCGACTGTGAGCAGGTCCTGTTCGGTCCAGTCCGAGCGGTCGGCTTCCGGCCGGGCGCCCACCGGACGTTCGTGGTGCTCGCTCATGCGACGTCGCAGGGGCGTCGGGTGTACAGTTCCACGATCTTGTGAACCTCCTCGTCGGGCACGTCGGCTCCGATGTGCCCGCGGTTCCAGCGTAGCGCGGCCGCTCGATCTCGAGCATGCGAATGGGGGTACCGAGCGCATCGATCCGGTGCTCGACTACACGTGTCTCAGGTTCCCGCGATCGAGGAGACGAACGATGACGACGGTGCGGCGAAGCCCACAGAACGCCCGCGTCAGCGGACCGCTCCCGCCGCCGGTCCCGCGCTCGGGTCTCGTGTCCGACCTGAGCGGGACCGGTTACCGCGAGGACGAGTTCTTCCTGGAAGGCGTCGCGCATTCGTATGTGTTGCAGGGTGAACGCACCGCCGACGGCCGCTGGCGGGTGCGGCCTGACGCCGAAATGCCGTTCCGCACCCGGATCCTGGTCCGCCGTCCCGAGGACGCCGCGCGGTTCAGCGGCACCGCGGTGGTGGAATGGCTGAACGTATCTGGCGGCCTCGACGGCGCGCCCGATTGGAGCATGCTCCAGCGGCGGTTGATCCGCGGCGGGGACGCCTGGGTGGGCGTCTCGGTCCAGAAGGCGGGAATCGACGGCGGCGGCATCGTCGACGGCCTGCACCTGAAGAAGGCTGATCCCGCTCGCTACGGGGATCTGGTGCACCCCGGCGACTCCTTCGCGTGCGACATCTTCACCCAGGCGGGCCGGGCCCTCACCGCGCCGGAGGGCACGAACCCACTCGGGCCGCTGCGGCCTTCGCTGCTGCTTGCCGTCGGCGAATCCCAGTCGGCCAGCTTCCTGGTCACCTACATCAATGCCATCGACCGCGATGTCGAGGTCTACGACGGGTTCCTGGTCCACGGCCGAGGGGCGTCCGGTGCGCCGCTGGGCGGCATGTCCCTGCCTCGAGCCGGGGTAGACATCGAAGCGGGCGTACGCGGCCTGCGCGGTCGCCCCGAGGCGATCCGGGCCGACGCGCGCGTGCCCGTCCTGGTCCTGCAAAGCGAGACCGACGTGGCGCTCCTCGGTGGCGGACTGGTCGGCCAGGAGGACTCCGACCGGATCCGGCTGTGGGAGATCGCCGGGGCGGCGCACGCCGACACCTACCTGCTCGGCGCGGCCGCCCGCGACAACGGCACCCTGACCGCCGAGGGGCTCGCGGAACTGCTGCGGCCCACCAGCGAAGTCCTCGGAGTGCCGACCGGCTCGCCGATCAATTCGGGCCCGCAGCAGCATTATGTCGCCAACGCGGCCATCGTCCACCTTGGCCGGTGGGCGTCGGGAGGGGAGCCGCCGCCATCGGCACCGCGCCTGTCCCTGACCGATGACGGCGCGGGATTCCTGACGGACGAGCACGGCAACGCGCGGGGCGGGATCAGGACTCCGTGGGTGGACGCGCCGACCGCGACGTTGTCCGGCCTCGGCCAGACCGGAGCCGCGTTCTCGTTGCTGTTCGGCCGAACCGTCCCCTTCACGGAGGCCACACTGTCCGAGCTCTATCCCGACGGCCGGTCCGGATACCTACGGCGCTTCACCGAGCGGCTGGACCGCGCGATCGGTGCGGGTTTCCTGTTGGCCGAGGACAGAGACGAGATGCTGGCCCTCGCGGCGGCGTCATAGTGAGGCGGTCGCGTGCGGTGTGGCGAGGAGTTGGCGCAGGGATGTGATGGCGTGTCCGGCTGGCCCCGCGGCGACGGCGGCGTCATAGTGAGACGGTCGCGTGCGGTGTGGCGAGCAGCTGCCGCAGGGATGTGATGGCGTGTCCGGACACGAAGGCGTCCAGACCCTGTCGGCGCCAGACCGTGAGCGGTAGTGGTTCGGGTAGTGGTAGGTCGTCGCGGGGGGCCAGTCCTTCGGGGACCTGCCCGAAGGTCGCGAGCAGCGCCACACCCAGGCCCGCCGCGACGGCGGCGTGCACGCCGGCGAGCTGGTTGGCCTCGGCGCCGATGTCGGCCGGGATTCCGTGTCCTGCAAGGGTTTCCAGCGCGCTGGTGCGTAGCGCGCACGGACTGTCGAAGGCCACCAGCGGCACCGGTCCAGCCGGCCGGCTCCAGCCCGGCGCGGCGTACCACGTCAGTTCGAGTTCGCCGACCGGGGTCGCGCGGGGGTCGTCGGACGCGCCGGGCAGCAGCGCGAGATCGAGGCGGCCCGTGGCGAGTGCCTCGCGCAGCGCCGTGCCGCGGTCGACCCGGTAGCGGACCCGGTGCTCCGGCAGCGATTTTCCGAGTGTGCTGGTGAGGTGGGGGAGAAGCTGCTTGGCGGCGTGTTCGGTCGAACCGATCACGATCGTCTCCTCGCTCTCCACGCCGAAGCTGCGGAGCGCTTCGTCGTGGAGTGCGAGGATTCGCCGGGCGTAGCCGAGCAGCTGCTCCCCGTCGGCGGTGAACCGGGACCGCCGGCCGTCGCGCTCGACCAGCCGCCGTCCGGTCGCGGCTTCGAGCCGGCGCGTGTGCTGGCTCACAGCCGCCTGACTCAGATGGAGATGCGTGGCGGCGCGCTGGAACCCGCCGCGGTCGGCGACGGTCACGAAGCTGCGCAGCGGCACGATGTCCAGTGTCTGGTCCATGTTCCGGCAAACTACAAGAGGATTCATCAGGAGCGGTAATGAATCCGCATCGTGAAACGTCGTTGGACATTTCGCTGGTCAACGCTGCATGCTCGGGGACATGAAGCAGCCTGCCGACGTCATGCGCTTGTCACTGACAAGCCGTCGTTGGCTCGACTATGCCCGCTGTGGCACGGCGATCTGTCCGGGTGCCTGCCGCCCCGGCCGTCGCTGAGCGACTGCCGTCGCCTCTCGCGGGCCGTTCCGGCCCGATTTCTCCCGCAGTGTTCTCCGTCGCTCCACGGAAAGAATCGGATCATCATGTCCCGTCGCACCCTCAAGCTGGGCGCCGTGCTACTCGGCGTCGGCGGACCGGGCCAGCACAACACCTGGCTCGACCCCGAGATCCCCGCGAACGCCAGCGTCGATGTCAACTGGTACATCGCGCGGGCGAAGGCGGCCGAGGCCGCGAAGTTCGACCTCGTGTTCATTGTGGACAGCCAGTTCATCACCGAGAACTCGCCGCACCACTACCTGAGCCGCCTCGAACCGCTGACGCTGCTCTCCGCGATCGCCGTGCACACCAGCCACATCGGTCTCGTCGGCACGCTGACCACGTCCTACAACGAACCGTTCAACGTCGCGCGCCGCCTCTATTCCCTGGATCACATCAGCTCCGGCCGCGCCGGCTGGAACGTGGTCACCAGCGGCGACGCCGGCACCGCGGGCAACTACAGCCGTGACGAGCACTACGACTACCCGACCCGCTACGGGCGAGCGCACGAGCACATCGAGGTCGTCCGCGGACTGTGGGACTCCTACGAGGCCGACGCCTTCCCGCGGGACAAGGAATCGGGCGTCTTCCTCGACCCCGCCAAGCAGCACGCGCTCAACCACAAGGGCGAGTACTTCTCCGTGGTGGGCCCGCTGAACCTCGAACGCTCTCCCCAGGGCCAGCCGGTCATCTTCCAGGCCGGCGACTCCGAAGAGGGCCGCGATCTCGGTGCCGCCGTCGGGGAAGTGATCTTCACTCACGCCGCCTCGCTCGAGCAGGCCAAGGCTTTCCGAACCGAGTTGCGGGAGCGTGCCGCGGCGAAGGGGCGCGACCCGGAGGGACTGCTGACCCTGCCGGGCATCGGGATCGTCATCGCCGACACCGACGAGGAGGCCAGGGTCAAGGAGGACGCGCGGCTGGGCACCAAGAGCTTCGACCGCGCACTCAAGGAACTCGGCAGGCCCTTCGGCTGGCACGACTTCACCCAGTACGACCTGGACGCGCCGTTCCCGGACGTCGGCGACGTCGGCGCGCGCAGCTTCCGCACCCAGGCGGACGGGATCAAGAAGCTCGCGAAGGACAACGGCTTCACGCTCCGCCAGGTCGTCGAGCACCTCAACGGTGCGGCGCGCTCGCCCTTCGTCGGCTCCCCGCAGACGGTGGCCGACACGATCCAGCAGTGGTTCGAGGAAGGCGCCTTCGATGGGATCAACGTGACGGTCAACACGCCGAGCGAGTTCGCGCTGTTCACCGACCGGGTGCTGCCGATCCTCCGCGAGCGCGGGGTGGTCCGCGCCGAGTACGAGTCCACCACGCTGCGCGGCAACCTCGGCCTGCCCGTGCCCGAGAACCGCCACACCGCCGCCCGCGCGCTCGCGCACTGACGCGACCGGTCCCCACAAGGAAAGGCAGACATGTCCCTACGCAACCGCTTCCGCGGCGCCCTCGGAATCGCACTCGCCGGCGCACTCGCCGCCACGCTCGCCGCGTGCGGCAGCGGTGGAGCGGCCGGGTCGGGTGGCGGCGCCGCGACGCTGAAGTGGGCCAGCTCCTACTTCCCGACGCACTGGGATCCCGTGGTCGGCGGCAGCGGCGCCCAGTTCCGGGAACTGGCACTCGCCTACGCCTCGCTCACCCGCACCGACGACCAGGGCCGCGCCGTGCCCGACATCGCGCAGAGCTGGGACTACAACGCCACGGGCGACCAGGTCACGTTCCACATCCGGCCCGGCCTGAAGTTCAGCGACGGGACACCGGTCGACGGCGCGGCCGTGAAGGCGGCCATCGACCGGGCGAAGAACCAGAAGAACTCCGCGCTCTTCGGCGACCTCACCTCCATAAAGGAGGTCACCGCGAACGGCCTCGACGTGGTCGTCCAGCTGACCCAGGTGGACCACCAGATCCCGCAGTTGCTCGGCGAACGGGTGCTGCAGATCGCCAGCCCGAAGGCGGCCCAGGACCCGGCCAAGCTCGACCAGAACCCGGTCGGCGCGGGCCCGTTCGTGCTGACGCAGCTGATCCCTGGCACCAAGGCAGTGTTCAAGAAGAACCCCGATTACTGGGACGCCAAGGATATCCACATCGACAGCGTGGAGCTGACGTCCGCGCCGGACGCCTCGACGGTCGTCTCGGGCCTGCAGACCGGGGTCTACAACTTCGCCGACATCCCGCCGAGCCAGGCCGACGCGGCCAAGAAGGCTGGTCTCGACGTGTTCGTGCAGCCCGGCTTCAACGCGAACAACATCAGCCTGAACATCAACAAGGCGCCGTTCAACAACGACAAGGTCGTCGACGCGGTGCGTTACGCGATCAACCGGCAGGAGTTCGTCGACAAGCTGACCTTCGGTTACGGCTCCGCGACCGACCAGCCGTTCCCCGAGGGCTACGTCGCCTACGACCCGCAGTCGAAGAACCTGTATCCCTACAACCCGGACAAGGCCAAACAGCTGCTCGCCGAGGCCGGCTACAAGCCGGGGGACATCAAGCTCGACCTGGTGATCTCCACCGCGGACCCGCAGGCGGAGATCGTCCAGTCCCAGCTCGCGGCGGTCGGGATCACGGTCAACATCAAGGTCAACAAGAACTGGGCGACCCCGTTCTTCGCCAAGGACCTGGTGTTCTCGTTGTACGGCACCACCGGCCGGGACTCCGCGCTGCAGACGCTGACCGCCCACTTCGGACCCAACGGCCCGCTGAACCTGAGCACGCCCTACGAGCCGGCCGGTTTCGAGGACGCGGTGGCGAAGGTCCGGCAGACGCCGCTCGACTCGCCGGACTACGCGTCGGTGCTGCAGGCCGCCACCCGGGCGGGCCTGCAGAGCAAGGCACTGGTGTTCACATACTCCGCGCCGAACCTGTTCGCCAGGAACAAGTCGATCTCGGACCTGCCGAAGAACCCGGCGCACATCGACTGGACGGGTGTGACGATCGGTGGTCAGTGACGCTTTCGTCCCCGGCCGGCCGGTGCTCCTGACCCGGGTCCGCCGCACCGGCGGCCAGGTCCTGGTCACGCTGGCGCGGTCGGTCGCGATCTTCGTGCCGGTGTTCTTCGTGGGCACGTTCGTGACGTTCGCGCTGCGTGGGCTGAGCGGGCTCAGCCCCGCGCGGCTCCAGCTCGGCGAGGACGCGACGCCGCAGGCGATCCACCAGATCGAGAGCGCGTGGGGCCTGGACCGGCCGTTCCTGGCGCAGTACTGGAGCTGGTTCACCGGCGTGCTGCACGGCGACCTGGGCACGAGCTGGTCCAACGGCGCCGACATCGCGACGCTGATCGGCCTCGGTCTCGGCGTGAGCCTGTCGGTCGCGGTACTCGCGCTGATCATCGGCGTGCTGCTGGGCTTCGCGCTCGGCACCGTGGCCGCGCTGCGCCGCACGACGTGGATCGACCGCGCGGTCACCGGGTTCGTCACGGTGGTCTCGACGATGCCGGCGTTCGTGGTCGGCATCGTGCTGGTGGAGATCTTCGCGGTGGGGCTGGGCTGGCTGCCGTCGGCGGGCTACTCCCCGGCCGAAGACGGCATCGGCCCGTGGCTGGCCCACATCATCCTGCCCGCGCTGGCGCTGAGTTTCGACATCGTGGCCGACGTGGCGCGGCAGTTGCGCACCGGGCTCGTCAGCGCGTACCGGGAGAACTACGTGATCGGCGCTCGGGTGCGCGGGCTGAGCCCACGCCGGATCTTCTGGCGGCACGTGCTGCGCAACGGGCTGGGTCCGGCGCTCGCGACACTCGGGGTGCGGTTCCCGATCCTGATCGGCCAGTCGGTCGTCGCGGAGTGGATCTTCGGCCTGCAGGGCTTCGGCCGGTTCGCCAACGACTCCGCGCAGACCGGTGACGTCCCCGCCGTGCAGGGCGTGCTGGTGGTGTCGGTCGCGCTGGTCGTGACCTTCAACCTGATCGTCAACATCGTCCTCGGCCGGGTCGCGCCGGCCTCGCGGAGAGGGGTGTGAGGAATGCTTCGCCGGATCTTCTCGCTCGCTTCGGGACGCATCGCGCTCGTCATTCTCGCCGTGATCGCGCTGCTGGCGATCTTCGGTCCGCTGCTCGCGCCGCACGATCCGCTGGCCACGAGCACCGACCTGCTGGCGGGTCCGTCCGGTTCGCACTGGCTGGGCACCGACAACCTGGGCCGCGACGTGTTCAGCCGGCTACTCGCCGGGTCCCGGATCAGCGTCCTCGGCTCCCTCGAGGTCGCCGCGATGGCGCTGGTCGTGGGCGCGATCCCGGGCATCGTGTCGGTCTACCTCGGCCGGGCGTTCGAATGGCTGTCGCTGCGGCTCGCGGACACCCTGGTGGCGCTGCCGTTCCTGCTCTTCGCGGTCGCGGTGACGGCGCTGCTCGGCAACGGCATCACCCAGGCCATGCTGGTGACGGGCGTGCTCGTGTCGCCGATGTTCTACCGCGTCGCGCGGGCGGCCACCATGTCGGTCGCGCGGTCGCAGTACGTCGAGGCGGCGCTCATCTCCGGCGCCTCGCTCGGCTGGATCGTCCGGCGGCACGTGTGGGTCAAGGTGCTGCCGCCCATCGCGGTCGCGTTCGCGCAGACCATCGGTGTCGGCTTCATCGTCGTGTCCAGCCTCACCTTCCTCGGCATCGGCGTGCAGCCGCCGGCGCCGACCTGGGGTGGCCTGCTCGCGTCCGATCTCGGTTTCCTCAGCTACCAGCCCTGGGCCCCGTTCGCGCCCGCGTTGCTGATCATGCTCACGGTGTGGGCGTGCAACCTGCTCGCCGACGCCATGCGTGACGTGTCGGGCGAGGCCGGACGGGCCCTGATCAACGCCCGGAAGGTCCGGGCCAACCAGGTCGCCGCCGGAGGATCACAATGACCAGTCTCGCCGAAAGCCCCACGGTCACGAGCGTGGCCGACCCGGTGTTCGCCGTCCGCGATGTCCGCGTCTCGAACCAGGTGGACGGCCGGGAGATCGTGCGCGGCGTGAGCTTCGACCTCACACCCGGCAAGGTGGTCGGCATCGTGGGGGAGTCGGGCAGCGGGAAGACCCTGACCTGCCGGGCCGTGCTGGGCATCCTGCCCGAGCATTTCACGGTCTCCGGAGGCTCGGTGCACATCGCCGGCCACGACGTCTCGGCGCTGAGCCCGGCACAGTGGACGGCGCTGCGCGGCTCCACGATCAGCGCGGTGTTCCAGGACCCGGCGTCCTACCTGAACCCCTCGATCCCGGTCGGGTCGCAGATCGCGGAGGTCGTGCGGGTGAAGACGGGCGTCCGGCGGCGCCAGGCCCGCCGCCGGACGCTCGACCTGCTCGCGGCGGTCCACCTGCGCGACCCCGAACTGGTCTACACGCAGTACACCTTCGAGCTCTCCGGCGGGATGCTCCAGCGGATCCTGATCGCGGCCGCGATCGCGGCGGACCCGCAGGTGCTCATCGCGGACGAGGCGACGACCGCGCTCGACGTGACCGTGCAGGCGGAGATCCTCGACCTGCTGGCGGATCTGCGCGAGCGCACGGGCCTCGCACTGGTCGTGGTGTCGCACGATCTGGCCGTCGTCGCGCAGTTGTGCGACGAGGTGCTGGTCATGCGCGACGGTGAGGTGGTCGAACAGGGCCCCACGACACAGGTTCTGTACCGGCCCCGGCATTCCTACACTCGTCTGCTCATCACCGAGCACGAACAGTACGGACTGGACCGCTACCTCGACCGGACGGAGGCCCAGTCGTGATACTGGAAGTCAGCGACCTCGACGTCCACTATGGACAGCGGCGCCGGAAGCGCCGTGCTCTCGCGGGTGCGTCGTTGTCGGTCGCGCCGGGGGAGATCGTCGGGCTCATCGGCGAGACCGGCTCCGGCAAGTCGACGCTCGCCCGTGCCGTGCTCGGGCTGGTGCGTCCCTCGGCGGGGCGGATCGTCGTCGACGGCGAGGACGTCACCGGCTACCGGACCGGTCAGTGGCGCTCGCTCCGCCGCCGCGGCGTGATCCAGTACGTGTTCCAGGATCCGCTGCGCAGCCTCGATCCGGAGTTGTCCATTGAGGACTCGCTGAGCGAGCCGCTGGTGGTCGGCGGGATGTCGCGCGCCGAGGCGGCGAAGCGCGTCCGCACGTACCTGGCCAGGGTCCGCCTGGAGGAGGAACTGCTCGGGCGGCTGCCCGGTGAGCTCTCCGGCGGGCAACGGCAGCGTGTCGCCGTCGCCCGCGCGCTCGTCACCGAGCCGAAGCTGGTGATCCTCGACGAGCCGGTCAGCGCCCTGGACTCGGCCAACCGGGTGCAGATCCTCGAGATCGTGAAGGAACTGCGCGCCACGGGCGTCGCGTTCGTCTTCATCTCGCACGACCTCGGATCGGTGGCCGGCATCGCCGACCGGATCGCGGTGCTCTACCAGGGCGAACTCGTCGAGACCGGCCCGGCTCGCGAGGTCGTCACCGAGCCGTCGCACGCCTACACCCGCCTGCTGGTCAGCTCGGCGCCGACGCTGAGCACCGCCTCCGCCGGGCGCGCCGAGCGCGAGGCGCTGCGTGCGCTTCTGAACGCCTGAACGCCTGAAAGGAAACCACATGACCCGCAAGATCCATCTTGCCCTGCATCCCTACGGTGTGGGCGGTCCCGGCCAGCACGGACTCTGGAAAGACCCCAGCATCGCGAAGAACGCCAGCATCGACATCAACTACTACATCCAGCAGGCACAGGCGGCCGAGCACGCACTATTCGACGCCCTGTTCATTGTGGACAGTCAGTTCATCAACGCCACCTATCCCGCGCACTATCTCAACCGGCTCGAACCGCTCACCCTGCTGTCCGCCGTCGCGACCCACACCAAGCACATCGGCCTGGTCGGCACGGCGAGCTCGACCTACAACTCGCCGTTCAACCTGGCCCGGCGGTTCGGCTCGCTGGACCACATCAGCGGCGGGCGGGCCGGCTGGAACGTCGTCACCAGCTTCGACACCGGCACGAGCCGCAACTACGGCATGGAGAACCACCTCGACTACGCGACCCGTTACGGCCGCGCGCTGGAGGCGGTCCAGGTGATCCGTGGCCTGTGGGACTCCTACGAGGACGACGCGTTTCCCGCGGACGTCGAGCGCGGCGTGTTCCTCGACCCGGCGAAGCTGCACGCGCTCAACCACACCGGCGAGCACTTCCGGGTGGACGGCCCGCTCAACCTGTCCCGCTCGCCGCAGGGCCAGCCGGTGATCTTCCAGGCCGGTGTCTCCGAGGAGGGCCGTAACCTGGCGGCGCAGGTCGCCGAAGGCATCTACGCCCCGGGCACGTCGTTCGAGGACGCGAAGGCGTACTACGCCGACATCAAGCGGCGCACCGCCGAGGCGGGCCGCGACCCCGCCCACATCAAGATCTTCATCCACGGTGGTCCGATCGTCCGTGGCACCGACGAGCAGGCTCAGCGGCGGGCTCGCGAGATCTTCGACGAGGACAACGACTTCTCCCGCAACGTGGCGTTGCTCGGCCGATCGTTCGGCGCGCACGACTTCAGCCAGTACGACCCGGACGCGCCGTTCCCCGACGTGACGCACCTGGCCGAGCGGGGCGGGCGCACCAACGCCGCGAAGATCATCGAGCGGGCGCGGGCCGGCGGGCTGACGCTGCGCCAGGTTGTCGAGTCGTTCAACGAGCACCGGCAGTCGCCGTTCGTCGGCGCGCCGGACACCGTCGCCGACACCATCGAGCGCTGGTTCCTTGCCGGCACCTTCGACGGCATCAACCTCGCCTTCCGCAACAACGAGGACCTGGAGCGGTTCGTCGACGGGGTGGTGCCGCTGCTGCAGAAGCGGGGCCTGTACCGGACCGAGTACGCCGGCACGACCCTGCGGGAGAACCTGGGCCTGCCGATCCCGGCCAACCGCCACACCCGCGAGCACAATCTGGTGGACGCGTGATGGCCGGACGTGACGTGCACACGGTCCGGTTTCCCGAGGCCACCCCGCCGGAGCAGGCCGAGGTGCTGATCGTCGGGGCCGGCCCGGTCGGGCTGTCGGCGGCGATCGAACTGCACGCACGTGGCGTGCGGGTGGCCGTCGTCGACCGGGCGCGCGAGGCGACGCTGGTGCGCGCCGGAGCGATGGGGCACACGCCGCGCGTGGTGGAGCACTTCCGCCGGTGGGGGGTGCTGCAGGAGATCCGCGACGAGTGGACCTTCCCGCCCGAATGGAATCAGGGCATCCGGCTGGTCACCTCGCTGGTGGGCCACGAACTGGTGCCGCTCCCGCGCCCTTCGTTCACCGCACCGGCGCGCGGTTCGGCGGAAGAAGCGCTTCGCCGGCCACAAAGCGCGCTCCAGCAGGTCTTCCTGCGCCATCTCGCCCGGCACGGGGTCACCGTGTCAGGGCGCTGGCGGGTGACCGAGCTGCGCGAGGACGGCGCGGTTGTCGTCTCCGACGAGGGGCAGGTCCGGGTCGTCCGGGCGCAGTACGTCCTCGGCGCGGACGGCGGCAGCAGCACCGTCCGCCGCCTGGCCGGGATCGACCGCCAGGGTGAGCACGCCACGGAAAAGCGGCTCCGGCTGGTCGTGCGCACCGGCGACATCTCCGGACGCGTCGGCCCGGCGCCCAGCGGCACCAACATCGTCTTCAACCAGCGCGCGGACGGGTTCCTGGCGGCGATCAGCCCGCGCGACTGGCGGGTCTACGCGGGGCCCTACCCGCTCGACTACGAACCGACCGAGCGGGAGCTGCTGGAGACCGCGCAGGCGGCCTTCGGTTTCGACCTCGATCTGGAACTGGTGTCCGCGACGACGTTCTACCACGCCACCCGCATCGCCGAGACGTTCCGGTCCGGGCGGGTGCTGCTGGCCGGCGACGCCGCGCACGTGCGGACGCCGGGCGGCAACCTGGGTGAGGGCTTCGGCGACGTGGTCAACCTGGGCTGGAAGCTCGCCGCCGTACTGCGCGGCGCTGCCCCGGACACCTTGCTGGACACCTATGACCAGGAGCGTCGCAGGCACAACTGGCGGGTCGCCGACTTCGCACTCGAACGGTCCCGGCGGGGCCAGGCCGCGCTCGCCGACATCCGCCGCATCGGGGTGCCCGCGGACGCCGACCTGAGCCCCGGCGCACAGCGGCGGCGCGCGGCGATCGGTGAGCGCCTGGCCCAGAACCGCATCGCCGCGGACGGCGTGACCTTCGACGAACGCTACGACGACTCGGCCGCGATCTGGTACGAACCCGGGCAACTCGACTCCGAGCGGCCGTGGCGGGCCGACCTGTATGAGGACGACGCCCGCCCGGGGCACCGGGCGCCGAACGGCGTGGTGGATCCCTACGGCGGCACGCTGTACGACCGGATCGGCAACGACTTCGGCCTGCTCGTGTTGTCCGCGGAACCCGCGGTGGAGCAGGCGTTCGCCGCCGAGGCGGCCGCGCGGCGGATCCCGTTCACGGTCATCCACCTGGCGGATGCGGGAGCGCGCGAGGTCTACGGCGCGGACGCCGTGCTCATCCGCCCCGACCAGCACGTCGCGTGGCGCGGTGCGACCCTGCCCGCGGGTGGCGCGGCCGCGGTGTTCGACCGGGTCCTCGGCGGCGGCGAACCTGTCGCCGAAGCCGGGGAGCTCGTCGCGGCGCGGGAGGTGGCGTGATGACGAGGCCACGGTTCCGGCTCGGCTTCCTCACCCACGTCCAAGGGCGCGGGAGCGACCCGGCTCAGATCTACCGCGACGCGCAGGAACTCTTCGTCGTCGCCGACGAGCTCGGGTTCGACGTCGGCTGGGTCGCCCAGCACCACGTGGCCGGCGGTGGCGGCGGACTGCCGTCGCCGTGGACGTTCCTCGCGCACGCCGCCGCGCGCACGAAGCGGATCAAGCTCGCCACCGCCATCACCGTGCTGCCCCTGGAGGACCCGATCCGGCTTGCCGAGGACGTCTCCGTCGTCGACACGCTGAGCGGCGGGCGGGTCGAGATCGGGGTCGGCAGCGGCGGCAGCGACGCGGAGTACGCCGCGTTCGGCCGCGACATCGCCCGGAAGCGGGAGCTCACGACGGAGGGTCTCGGCGTGCTGCGCACGGCGCTGGCGAACAAGGAGGTCGGAGCCCCCGGCTTCACCATCCAGCCGCCCGCCGCGGACTTCACCGACCGCATCTGGCAGGGCGTGTTCAGCGGGGCCGGCGCCGAGCACGCCGCGAACGCCGGCTCCAACCTGCTGCTCAACCGCGCCGCGTACGGCTACGACGCGCCGACCGACGAGGTACAGCGGCCGTGGGCCGACGCGTACACCGCGGCCTGGAACCGGCCGCGCACACCCCGGATCGGCTTGTCCCGGTTCGTCTTCCCGGCCGCCGACCGGCGTACGGCGCTGGCGCAGATCGCCGACGACGTGCACCGCGCGGCGTTGCGTTTCGGCGAGCGCGGCGCGTTCCCACCGAATGTGAGCGTGGACGAGGCGTTGCGGCGGTTCCACTCGTTCTACGGCCACCCCGACGAGATCATCGCCGAGTTGCGGCGCGAACGCGTGCTGCCGGTGGCCACCGACCTGATCACCCAGTTCAACCCCGCCGTGCCGGATCACGACGCCGCCGTCCGGGCGCTCGAACTCATCGCGACCGAGATCGCCCCGGCACTGGGCTGGCGGCCCGCGGTCCGGCCGCAGCTGCAAGGAGCATGACATGGGCAACTACAGCGAGTTCTACGCACCGGACGGGCTGCGGACCCGTGGCACCGTCGTCGTCGTGCCGGGCCGCGGCGAGACCCAGCGCACCTACACCAGGCTGGGCAAGCGCCTCGCGGCCGATGCCTACGACGTCTGCGTCGTCGACCCGCCCCGCATCGACGCGGCCGACATAGGCGGCTCCCTCGAGCGACTCGCGGACGCGCTGACAGCCGTGGTGTCGGAGTCCGAGCGTCCCCACCCGCTGGTCCTGCTCGGCGCCGACGCCGGAGCCACCGCGATCGCGGCGCTGCTGGCCCGCCATGACACCGCGATCTGGTGGCCCGATGCCGTCGTGCTCGCCGGCCCGGCCGGGTGCACCACGGGCGCGGCGAGCAGCTGGGACGAGGAACTCGACCTCAGGACGAGCTGTCCCGTCCATCGCGGTGTGCTGACCCGGGACGTGGCCGTCGCGCGCGGTTCCCTCGCCGCCGCGGTGCCCGATGAGTTGCTCGACGCCGCCTACGGTGGCGGAGTGGAACTCCCGCAACTGGTGCTCGTCGGGGACGCGGACCCGCTCGCCGACCGCGAGGCCCTCGCCCGGTTCGTGAAAGCGTCACCGGCGGCGCGGCTGTCGGTCGTGCACGGTGCGCATCACGACGTGCTCAACGATGTCCAGCACCGGTCGGTCGCGGCGGCGATCGTCAGTTTCCTCGAAACGCTCGGCAACAATCTCGTTCCGGTAATCTCGGTTGAATCCAGCACCTGGTGAGAACTTTTTCGCCGGGGCACAGAAAGGACCTTCTCGTGACCGACCAGTGGCACCGGCCGCTACGCCACATCAAGGGCAGCGAACTGTCCGGCGACACGACGCAGACCAGCGGCATGCGGCGCTTCGAAGCCGTGTCGGGCAAGACAGTGGGCTCGGAAAAGGTGTGGATGGGCGAAACCCACGTCGGTCCCGCGACCAACTCCGGCGACCACCACCACGGCGAGGCGGAGACCGCCATCTACGTCAAGTCCGGGCATCCGGTGTTCGTCTTCGCCGACGGCGAGGAGGAGATCCGCCTCGAAACAGGTCCCGGTGACTACATCTTCGTGCCTCCGTATGTGCCGCACCGCGAGGAAAACCCCGGCGAGGAGGACGCGGTCGTCATCATCGCGCGCAGCAGCCAGGAAGGGATCGTGGTGAACCTGCCCAGCCTCTGGGCGCCGGTGGAGCCGTAACGCGCTGGTTGCCCGTCGCCGACGGCGTAGGGAAATGCCCTTACGACCTCATCGAGGATGCGGCCATCACCCGGGAAACGGCGTGGGAGGTGGTGGCCGCGCTGCTGCGAATGCGGGGCGAACTCGCGCACCGCGGCCGCGTCCGGTGACCGCGGACCAGGCGCCACCGTCGAGGCCAGTTCGAAGCCGGTCGTCGAGCAGGGCCGGGCACCGCTCGCCAACAACGCCGATGCCACGAGCGGTGCTGGGCGACCTGGGTGAGCCGGACGAGATCTTCGAGCAGCCCGAGGTGCGGGCGCTGCTGGACCTCCGGTAGCCGGTCGCGATCCTGATGTTCGCGGCGCTGCTGTTCATGAGCGACGACGAGCGCCCTGGCGACCTGGTGGCGAACCAGGGGGACGAACCGCGCCGGATGGGGCTCGGTGGCGTCGCCGGAATCGGCTGGCGCACACGACTTCGTGCGAACGGCGGCCGGCGGAGTGGAGCCCGCCGGCCGCCGTTCAGCTGATCAGTTCTTCGCCGGGGGCGTCAGACCCATGAAGTCATAGGCGTTCTGGCCCATGATCGCCGGGAACCTCTCCTCCGGAACGCCCTCGAGGTAGTCGAAGTAGTTCAGCGGGGCCGCCAGGCCCTCCGGGTGCGGGTAGTCCGACCCGAACACGATGTGGCTCGGGTCCACGAACTTTGCCAGCTGCTCGGGGTTGCCCTCCCAGAACGGGTTGACCCACCAGTTGCGGCGGAACACATCGACCGGGTGCTCCGGGCACAGCTGCGGCATCTGCGAGTACGCGACCTCGTACCGGTGCAGCATCGGCGCGACCCAGTCGCTGCCGTTCTCGATACTGGCGAACCGCAGCTTCGGGAACCGGGTGCACACGCCGTGCAGGACCAGCGCCGACACCATGTCCTCGATGTCGCGGTGACCCAGCACCACGCTCCTGAACGGGCTGCCCTCGAACGCGTTCTGCGTCCCCGACGGCTCCCACTGCCCGACGTAGTCGATCAACGGCGGCATCGCGGCGTGCACGATGACGGGAAGGTCGGCGTCCTCGACGCGCTTCCAGAACGGGTCGAACTCCGGCAATCCGGGGGACCGGAACCCGCGGTAACCCTTCACCGGTGCGGGGCGGATCAGGATCGTCTTAGCGCCACGCTCGAGGACCCATTCCAGTTCCTTGATCGCGTCCTCGACCAGAGCCAGCGTGATCACCGGCGCGGGGTAGATGCGGCTCTTGTAGTTGAACGACCACACCTCGTGCATCCAGCTGTTGATCGCGTGGATCACCGCATGCACCAGCTCCGGGTCGTCCCCGGCTGTCTGCTCCACGAGGTTCGCCAGCGTGGGCAGCACCAGCGCGGAGTCGACGTGCTGCTCATCCATCACCGCCAGGCGCGCACCCGGCTCGCGGAATGCCGCGATCGACTCCATCGGCTTGCCGGCCATCTGCCGCAGCGACAGGCCCTCGGCGTTGTCACCCGCGTAGTACTTCACGTGCGCGCCAGGGGCCGCCACCCGATCGAACGTGGGGTTCGGGATGTAGTCGGTGATGTGGTTGTTCACCGCGAGCCGCGTCCGGCCGTGCACCTCGACGAACTGGACCGCGCGGCGGTACTGCTTCGGCAGGTGCTGCTCCAGCGCCTCCCGCGACTCGTACAGGTGGGAATCGAAATCGAACACCGGGTACGGCAGATTGAACGCGCCTTGCAGCTCCGTTTCCTGGCCGTGCGCCGTGGCTGTCATCAGTGAGCTCCTTGTTCTGTCGTTTTGGCGTTGTGCCTTTTCTCCGGCCGGCTCGGGTCCAGAAAGGACGATCGAGGTCCCGGGAGCCCCGGCCCCCTCTTGCGCAGGATGCGGGCGGCTTCGGTGCGAACGACTCGAGTACCCCGCCGGAGCTCCAGCACACGTCGGCGCCGCCCGATCGCTGCCCGCTCGCCGCGATGCTGGGGGAGTCCGAGTTCGTGCCGGCTCAAGTCGTTCTCGCCGGGGCAGGCGTCAGACAGGCTCCGGCCACCGGGTACCTCCTTGTATCGCGCAGCCATCGTGGCAGTGAACTGTCACTGGCAGTGAGCGTACGACCGGCTTGATGGGCGTGTCAACGGGAAGCACGCGGTCAGCGCGGTGGCATCGGCGGAATCGTTCGACGGCGAGGCGGGGATCGTTCCGTTGCCACGACGGCGAAACACCCACCGTATGGGCAACATGACAGTGCACTGTCATGTTGCCGATGGGAGTGACGGCGCCACGCGGCCCGGTCGAACGTAGACTGGCTCGCATGCAGACACGTCAGCCTGGCTTGGGGAGGGCCGCCCGCACGGAGAAGACCCGCACCGCGATCGTCACAGCGGCGCTGGATCTGATCGCGGCAGCGGGATATGACGCCACGACCACCGAGGCGATCGCGGCACGCGCCGGCGTCTCGCCCCGCACGTTCTTCCGGTATTTCCCCACCAAGGAATCGGTGATCCTCTCCGGGGAGGACGACTTCTACCAGGCGTTCCGCGGTGTCTTCCGTGCCCAGCCGGACACGCTCACCGACATCGCCGCCATGCGCGAGGCCCTCGTCACGCTTGCGCCCGGCGTCGCGCGCAGGCGCCGGTGGACGCAGGTCTATGTGCGTGCGGTCGAGACCTCGTCGGCCCTGCGCGGTCAGGACCAGATCAAACACGACGTCAACACCGCGTCGATGGCGCAGGCCATCGCCGAGCGGCGTGCCCTGCCCGAGCCGGACGAGGACTGCGAACTGCTCGCCGCCATCGGCCACCTCCTCGTGTCGCGTGCGCTGCGCAAATGGGCGATGGGGCCGGCGCGCGTCAGCCCCGCCGAACTGCTGGAAGCCGAGTTCGCGCGCCTGGACAAGCTGCTGGACTGAGCCCAGGTTCGGCCGGTGGCCGGCGCCTGCGCCCGAACAGGTTCGCCCCGTCGTTCCCAGGTCACCACCGCCCGGCAGGGCCGTCACCGGGTGTGCCGATCATCCGTGACCGGCGGTATTGACGCAGGAACTGTATGCCGTACTGTAGTATTCGCGAGAATTGCGCGACGGGCCGGTCTCAAGGAGTTCAGTATGGAACTGCGCAGACTGGGCGACACTGGTGTCCAGGTGTCGTCCCTGTGTCTGGGCACGATGATGTTCGGCTCGATGGGCAATCCGGACGCCGAGGACTGCGTGCGCATCGTCGACCGGGCGCTGGACGCCGGGATCAACTTCATCGACACCGCGGACGTGTACTCGCGCGGCGAGAGCGAGCGGATACTGGCGCGGGCGCTGAAGGGCCGTCGCGACGACATCGTCCTGGCCACCAAGTTCTACAACCCGATGAGCCGGGAGCCGAACCACCGCGGCGCGTCCCGGCGCTGGATCATGCGGGCCGTCGAGGACTCGCTGCGGCGCCTCGAGACCGACTACATCGACCTGTACCAGGTGCACCGGTTCGACGAGTACGTCGACATCGACGAGACCCTCGGCGCACTGAGCGACCTGGTCGCGCAGGGCAAGGTGCGGATGACCGGGTCGTCCACCTTCCCCGCGGAGCGGATCGTCGAGTCGCACTGGAACTCCGAGCGCCGCGGGCACGTGAAACTGCGCTGCGAGCAGCCGCCGTACTCGATCTTCGTGCGCGGTATCGAGCGCGACGTGCTGCCGACCGCGCAGCGTTACGGCATGGGCGTGATCGTCTGGAGCCCGCTCAACGGCGGCTGGCTCACCGGCAAGTACCGGCAGGGCGAGTCCGCTCCCGAAGGCTCGCGGTTGCAGCGCTTCAACGTGGGCCCGTGGCGGTTCGACGGGCCCGGGACCGAGCGCAAGCTGGAACTCGTCGAGGCGCTGATCAAGATCGCGGAGCAGGCTGGCACCGACCTGGTCACGCTCGCGATCGCGTTCACGCTCCGGCACCCAGGCGTGACGTCCTCGATCATCGGGCCGCGCACGCTGGAGCAACTCGAGAGCCAGCTCGGCGCCGCCGAGTTCGTTCCGGACCCGGATACCCTCGACGCGATCGACGCCATCGTGCCGCCGGGGCACACCGTGACGATCGACGACATGTCCTACACACCACACGCGCTGCGACCGGAAGCGCGTCGACGTTGACGCCCGCACACACTGGAGAGGCCCTATGAGCCAGTACAGCTTCATCACCTACGAGACGCTGGACGACGGCAAGATCGCCCGCATCACGCTCAACCGCCCGGAGGCGCGTAACGCGCAGAACCGCGGGATGCTGGTCGAGCTCAACGACGCCTTCCTCGCCGCCGAGGCCGACGACGCCGTCCGGGTCGTCATCCTGCGCGGCGCCGGCAAGATGTTCTCCGCCGGCCACGATCTCGGCTCGGCCACGTCGGTCGCCGAGCGCGAGCCCGGACCGGACCAGCACGACACGTTCAAGATCAACGGTGGCACCCGGTCGGCGCCCGAGGCCCGGATGTCGCAGGAGTGGCACTACTTCTTCCGCAACACCCTGCGGTGGCGGGACCTGCGCAAGATCACCATCGCCGAGGTGCACGGCAAGGTCTACGCGGCCGGCCTGATGCTGATGTGGGCCTGCGACCTGATCGTCGCGGCCGAGGGCACCGAGTTCGCGGACGTCGTCGGGACGCGGCTGGGCATGTGCGGCGTCGAGTACTTCGGTCACCCGTGGGAGTTCGGCCCCCGCAAGGCCAAGGAGCTCATGCTGACCGGCGACTCCATCGACGCGGAGGAGGCGCACCGCCTCGGCATGGTCGGCAAGATCTTCCCTGCGGAGAGCCTGTCGGACCGCACGGTCGAGTTCGCCCAGCGCATCTCGAAGATCGACACCATGGCGGCGCTGCTGATCAAGGAGTCGGTGAACCAGACGGTCGACAACATGGGCTTCACCAACGCGCTCAACGCCTGCTTCAGCATGCACCAGATGAACCACAGCGCGTGGGCCGAGCGGACCGGGGGGTACCCCGCCGGAACGCCCGAGCTGGGGGTGCCGGCGTGGAACGAGGCGCCGCCGATCCGGCCCGCCCTCGTCAACGAGCCGTAGTTCGCCAGAACCGCACCCGGCCGGCACGCGATTCGCGTGCCGGCCGGTTCGTGTTACATGACCCCGGATCCCGGCCCGCGCGCGGTGACGTAGTCGGGGAAGCGCCGGATCATGGAGTCCTGGCTGAACGACGCCACCAGCAGTCCGTCCTGCGTGTAGAGCCGGCCGGTCCCGTAGACACGGCCGCGGCCCGCGTAGCTCGCGTCGTTGGTCAGCAGGTGCCAGTCCGCGGCGTCGGACGCGTCGTGAAACGTGAGCGTGTGGGTGACGACGCCGGTCGACAAGGACGCGTGCGCCATGGTGCCGCCGACGTCCCGGTGCGGCCGCATCGCGGCACCGATCAGCATGCTGTCGGTGTACCAGGCGTCGATCGCGTGGTTGCGGGCGCGATCCCCGCGCGGCGCCTCCGGCCACCGCACCCACACCGCCACCTCGGGCGGCCCGACCTCGGTGGGGTCGTCGAGGTCCACGTCGCCGACGATGCGCACCTCGGCCCCGTGCTCGCTCAGCTCGTCGGCTGGCTTGGCCTGCTCCGGGCCGCCGACCGCGGGCAGCGGCGGCGCGTGCCGGATGACGTCGTCCTCCTCGGTGTCGAGCAGCACTGTGGCCCGGCAGACGTGCCGCTGTCCCTGTGTCACGGCCACGCCGACGGTGGCCATCGTGCGGCCCGCGTGCAGCGTGTCGACGGTGTACTCGAGCGGGCGCGCCACGTCGGCGGCACGGGGGAACATCACCTGAACCGTCCGCACCACCTTGTCCTCGTGCGAGGCGGCGGCGGCCATCACGACCTGCCCCATCATCTGGCCGCCGAAGACGGGGCGGCCCTCCCCGACCACGACGCTGTCGCCGGTGAACCCGCTCGCGCCCGCGCGGGTGAGGTCGAGTGCCTGGATGGCTGTCAGCATTGTCAGCTCCGTTCGTTATCGGCTGCGAGGCAGGCCGAGGGAGGATCGCGCCACGTTGTTCCGCCAGATGTTCGTTGTGCCGCCGTAGATCTGCGTGGCGGGGGCGAACAGCCGTGCCCACGCCGCGCTGCCCTGGCCGACCGCCCCGTCGGCGCCGTCGGCCAGCACTCCGGCGGGTGCCATGAGGTCGGCCAGCACGTCGGCGTCGCGCGCCAGGGTCTCCGCGGCCGTCACCTTCCCGAACTCCGAGGGCGTGTTCCACGCGACCTCGATGTCGAGCAGGACGCCGGCGAGGGTCTGCCGGACGAGCGGGTCGTCGACGGCCAGTACTCCAGGCTCGATCTCCGTGGTGCGCGCCCATTCCACGGCCAGCGCGAGCACATCCTCGAGCGTGTGCGTGAAGGCCGCGCCCATCGTGCCGTTGAGCTCGGCCAGCGCGTCGCCCTCGCCCGCGCCGTGCTCGGTGGCCAGCGGTTCGGAGACCACCCGCCATCCCTGGTCGACCGGGCCGAGCCGGTAGCTGTCGGCCACCCGGACGTCCCGGTAGAAGGTCATGTTCGTGCGCACGTGGCCCATGGCCCAGATCGGCTTCACCTCGACGCCGGGGGAGTCCATCGGCACCAGGAACATCGTGAGCGACCGGTGCTTCTGCTCGACCGGACCGGTGCGCGCCAGCAGGAAGACGTAGTCCGACACCTCGGCGTAGGTGGTGAACATCTTGGCGCCGTTGATCACCCACTCGTCGCCGTCCCGGACGGCACGGGTGCGGGCGGCGGCCATGTCCGAGCCGCTGTCCGGTTCGCTGTAGCCGAGGCAGAAGGAGGCCCGCCCGCTCTCGAGGTCGCGCAACGCGGATTCCCGCAGTTCGTCCGAGGCGTACTTCCGCACGGTGGGCAGGATCAGGGTGTTCTCGAACCTCGGCACGCGGTACTCGTGCTCCAGCACGTCCAGGATGCGGGCGCGGATGGGGTCGAGCTCCGCGCCGCCCTGCGACCGCGGGCTTCGCGGGTGCACCCAGCCCCGCTCGGCGAGTTGCTCGACGAGCTCCGCGCTCGGCCGGTCGTGGTCCAGCGACAGCGCGTGCGGGTCCGGCGTCCAGTGCTTCTCGAACAGCTCACGCGCCTCGGCCTCGAAGGCCCGTTGGTCGTCGTCGAGTTCGATCCGGCTGAAATCCATCACGCTTCTCCGTTGGCGGTAAGGGATCGGTCGAGGACGGTGGCGATCGACTCGAGATGGGTGCGGCTGCCGCCGCCGAGCTGACCCCACAGCGCCGACCGGCGGTGGTACAGGCTGATGTCGGCCTCGAGCATGAGGCCGAAGCCACCGTGCACGTGCACGCAGTCGGCGGTGACCCGGGTAGCTACCCGCGTCGCGTTGGCGAGCGCCATGGTCGGCAGCTCCGGGCGGGTCGCCGGTTCCTCGGTCTGGAACCAGGCCGCCTTGAGCGCGAGGTTCCGCGCGCCCTGGACGGCCTCGTGTGCGTCGACCAGGCGGTGGGCGACGGACTGGAACGCCGAGATGGGGACGCCGAACTGGTGCCGTTCCAGCGAGTAGGTGCGGGCCAGCGCGACCGCTCCGTCGCTGAGGCCCACCAGCGCCGCGGCGGTGCTGATCTGCCACTCGGCGAGCGCGTCGCGCCACGCCGCGTCGGCGGCTTCGCCCGTCGCCAGCACGGTCTGCCGCACCTCGGGATCGGCCGGATCCCACCACGCGACCGGCGCCGCGGCGTCGTTGGCCGCGAGCGGGGGAGCGGAGGTGCGGCGCAGCAGGACGAGGTCCGCGCCGTGGCGCGTGAGCACGCCGTGCGCGACGGCGCCGCTGGGGACCAGCTGACGGCCGGAACGCCGGTGTGACAACGGCGCGAGCGACAGGATCGTCTCGCCGGTCACGGCGGCGCCCAGGTCGAGGTCGTGCCCGGAGAGACGGGCCACGGCGCGGGTCGCCACCGCGTGGTCGACCAGCGGCACGGGCGCGAGCGTGCGGCCCAGAGCTTCGGCGGCGAAGGCCAGTTCGATCAGCCCGGCACCCTGACCGCCGTGCTCCTCGGGCAAGGCGAGCCCGACGATGTCGGCGCGTGCGGCGGCCTTCCACAGTGCCGCGTCGAAGCCGAGCGGCTCCGCCGCCCGGACG
Organism: Amycolatopsis sp.; assembly: GCA_035547575.1. GTDB lineage: Bacteria > Actinomycetota > Actinomycetes > Mycobacteriales > Pseudonocardiaceae > Amycolatopsis_E. The sequence goes on from DASZUO010000154.1 coordinate 51,992, forward strand.
ACCTCGTAGGACGAGTGCCGGCCGAAGAAGCCGGCCAGCATCTCGCGGACTTCGACCTGTTGCTCATCGAACGAGTAGTCGTTCCGGCGCAGTTCAATAGTCATGCTCATCTTCCGGTATCTGCCGGCCGCGGGCGTGGGAATACCGCCGCGTACGGCTTACTGGATACTTAACCGAGTACCTTACCGGATGAGCATTGAAGTCAGGCGGCGCTCTTTTCGAGAACGTGGACGCCGCAACTGGAGCCGAGCCCGATCACGTGCGTCAGGCCGACCTTCGCGTCCGGGATCTGGCGGTCGCCCGCCTCGCCGCGCAGCTGGGTGGAGACCTCCCAGACGTTGGCGATGCCGGTGGCGGCGATGGGGTGGCCCTTGCTCTCCAGCCCGCCGGAGACGTTGACCGGCGTGGCGCCGTCGCGCCAGGTGGCGCCGGAGCGGAAGAAGTCGACCGCGCCGCCCTCCTCGCACAGCATGAGGTTGTCGTAGTGGACCAGTTCGGCGGTGGCGAAGCAGTCGTGCAACTCGACCAGATCGAGGTCGTTCGGGCCGATCCCGGCCCTCTCGTAGGCCTGCTGGGCGGCGTTGCGGGTGAGGGTGTTGACGTTGGGCAGAACCTGGCAGGCCTCTTCCCACGGGTCGGAGGTCAGCACGGACGCCGAGATCTTCACCGCCCGCCGTTGCTGCTCCAGCGAGAGCTTCTTCAGTGCCGCGTCGCTCACCACGACCGCGGCCGCGGCGCCGTCACAGTTGGCCGAGCACATCGGCCGGGTGTTCGGGTAGGCGATCATCACGTCGTTCTTGATCTCGTCGAGGGTGAACCGCTTCTGGTAGGACGCCAGCGGGTTCAGCGTCGAGTGGGCGTGGTTCTTCTCCGAGATCCGGGCGAACAGGTCGAAATCGGCCTTGCCGTAGCGGTGGCCGTACTCGGTGCCGATCTGGGCGAACACGCCTGGCATGGTCTCGGTGCCGATGCGGCCGTCGAGTGCCGCGATCTGGCCGAACCGGCCGTTCGGGGTCCACGTGTCGCTGTCCTCGGCCCGGTTGGCGCCGGCGAGCAGGCCCGCACCGGCGAGTTTCTCCACGCCGACGGCCAGTCCGTAGTCGGTTTCGCCGGCCTTGATCGCCATGATCACCGTCTTGAGCGCGGTGGCGCCGGTGGCGCAGGCGTTCGACACGTTGAACACGGGGATACCGGTCTGGCCGACCTGTTTCTGCAGCTGCTGCCCGGAGCTCGGGCCGCGCAGGTTGCCGTAGGCCAGCACACCCATGTCGGCCATGGTCACGCCGGCGTCGGCGAGCGCGCCCATCGTGGCCTCGGCCGCCAGGTCGGTGACGTCCTTGGTCGGGTGCTTGCCGAACTTCGTCATGTGGATCCCGAGGATCCAGGCGCCTTCCGCCATCGTCCGCTCCTTGCCCTCAGTCGTGGTCTTCGGCCGAGATCGGCTCGAACCCGTAGCCGATCGCTTCCGTGCCTTGGGAGTCCGTGCCCATCGAGTAGGTGGTCAGCCGCACTTTCATACCGGTGTGCAGGCGTTGCGGGTCGGGTTCGACGTTGACCAGGTTGCCGCGCACGGTGGTGCCCGCGCAGTCGACGATCGCGGACGCGAACGGCACCGGGATGCCGGGTGCGGCCATGGTCACGATCGTGAACGCCCGCACCTCGCCCTCCGAGGCGATCCGGACCCGCTCGAAATCGGTCCCGAAGCACGCGGCGCACGAGTTGCGGCGATCGAAGAACCGCGCCCCGCAGTTGCGGCATTCGTTCGCCTCGAGCCAGGGCTCGTCACCGAGGACGAGATAGTCGACAAGGGGTATGCGATCGGTGGCCATCTGCCTCAGCTCCACGTCCAGTGCGGTTCGCGCTTCTCGAAGAAGGCGCGCTGTGCCTCCCGCGAATCGGCGTAGTCCTTCAGCCGGTTCGTGTAGTCCTGCTCCGTGCGATACGCGACCTCCGGATCGAAGTCGAGCGCCTCGATCCGGACGAGCGATTCCTTCGCCAACCGTAGCGCGATAGGGCTCTTCCGCGCGAATGTCTCCGCCAGTTCGATCGCCGCCTTCTCCGCCTCGCCCGCCGGCACGACCTTCTCGATCGCGCCCAGCCGGTACAGTTCCTCGGCGGGAACCAGCTCACCGGAGAAGAACATCATCCGGGCCTTGTACGGGCCGACCATCCGCAGCGCCTTGCTGGAGCCGCCGAGCATCCCGACGTTGATCTCGGTGAGGCCGAGCCGGGCTCGGGCGGAGGCGATCATGATGTCGCAGGATGCCGCGAGCCCGAAGCCGGCGCCGATCGCGGGCCCGTCGATGGCGGCCACGACCGGCACCGGGCAGTGCCGGATCGAGGCCTGGGCGTCGCGCCACTGCCTGCCCGAGTCGAGGGTGGCCGCGATGCTCGACGAGCGTGCGGCCGAACCGGCCTCGACCTCACGGGACCGTTCCTTCAGGTCGATGCCGCCGCAGAACGCGCGGTCGCCCGCCGCGGACAGCACGACCGAGCCGATGTCGCGCCGCTCGGCCAGGTCCAGGAACGTCTCGCGCAGCTCGCGCATCATCGTGCGGCTCACCGCGTTCACCGGTGGGTTGGCCAGCCGCACCACCCCGACCCCGCCGATGCGGTCGAACTCGAGCGTCTCCATCTTGGTCACTCCTAAGTGGACGGCCGGGGTGCCCTCGGCAGGCCGAGGAACCGCTCCGAGATGATGTTGCGCTGGATCTGCGCGCTGCCGCCGTAGATGGACTCCGGGCGTGCGGCCAGCCAGTCGAAGTACCAGTCCGACGGGTCGGTCCGCCGGGCGGTCGAGACCTTCCAGCCGAGTTCGGTGAGCCGCTGGTGCGCGACCGGCCACCACAGCTTGTTGACCTGCGGCAAGGCGCCCAGGTCCCCGCCGGCCTCGCGCAGCGACTCGACGCGGCGGCCGAGCGCGGCCATGCCCTCCACCTCCGCGATCGCCCGTCCCAGTTCGCGATGCAGGTCGTGCGCGTCGGACTCGCCGGCCAGCGAGGCGGCCAGTGCCTCGTACTGCCGGCGGAACGAGTTGTAGCGGTGCCTGCCGGAGAGCCGCTCGGAGGCGAGCAGCGTCATCGCGACCGGCCAGCCACCGCCGACCTCGCCGATCACGTTGGCCTTCGGTACCAGCACGTCGTCGAAGAAGACCTCGCAGAAGTCGCTGCCGCCGGTGATCTGCTCGATCGGCCGGAAGGTGATTCCCTCGCTGCCCATCTCGAACACCAGGAACGTGATCCCGCGGTGCCGTTGCTCCGGCGTCCCGGTGCGGACGAGCGCGTAGATCCAGTTCGCGTGCTGGGCTCCGGAGGTCCAGATCTTGGACCCGTTGACCACCCAGTGGTCGCCGTCCAGCCGCGCGGTCGTGCGCAGCGACGCCAGGTCCGAGCCCGCCTCCGGCTCGGAGAACCCCTGGCACCACTTGATTTCCATCGCGAGGATCTTCGGCAGGAAGAACGCCAGCTGCTCGGGTGAGGCGTGCGCGATGAGCGCCGGGCCGAGGTTGTTGATCCCGGAGTGCGACGGCGACTTGGCCTTCTGCACGCCGACCCGGCCGAGTTCCTCGGTCAGGATCAGCTCCAGCGTCGGCGACAGCGCGCGCCCGCCGTACTCGGCCGGCCAGCTCACGGCCAGCAGGCCGTGCGCCGCGAGGATCCGGTCGATCTCCTGGAGTGAGTCGAAGTCCTCCCGCCAGCGCAGGTGTTCCGGGATGTGCTCCTCGGCCCACGCCCGCATCTGCGCGCGGAACCGTTGCTCCTCTTCGGTTTCGTTGAGCGTCAGCATGCGCGGCTCACCATCTCCTTGCCCAGTGCGGCCGCGAACTCGTCGTGGCTGCCGAAACGCTGGCCGCCGTCCAGCACGGTCTTGAGGAAGCGGTGCACGGTGAGTTCGGCGGTGAACCCCATGCCGCCGTGGAACTGTGCGCCCGCACGGGCCGAGCCGAGCGCGGCCTCGACCGCGAGGTAGCGGGCGACCAGTGGAGCGGTCACGGTGTCGGCGCCCTCGGCGACCGCGGAGAGGATCGCGTTCCAGGCCACCGTGTTCGCGGCGTACACGTCGGCCAGCGCGTGCTTGACCGCCTGATAGCTGCCGATCGGCGCGCCGAACTGGTGCCGGTTCAACGCGTAGTCGCGCGTCGTGGTGAGCAGTTCCTCGGCACACCCGATCAGCGCCGCCGAATGCAGCAGCAGCGCGGTGGTCTCGATGCCGGGCAGGTCGCCTGCCGTCAGGTCCAGCCGCATGGGCCGCCACTCGTCGCCGTCGACGGTGACCGTCGCGACCGACGGCGACAGCGCGGGCCTCGCCTGCACTCGAGGTGGCGCGCCGAGCCACCGGGCCAGCACCAGACCGCCGTCGTCGACGACCCGGTACACGTCGATCTCCCCTTGGGCGCCGAAGCAGTAGCCCTCCCGGGCGCCCGCGTCGACCACGGGCACCGCGGCGCCGCGGCCGTCGCCGAGCAGCACGCCGGGCCGCTGTTCGAGCGCGGCGGCGACGTGTGCCCGGTCGGGCTCGTCCTGGACGTGGGTGGCGAGTGCGGACAGCAGGTAGGCGCCGGAGGTGAACTGGTCGACCAGCAACTGGTGGCCGGCCGCCCGGAACACGCCGGCCGCGAGGCCCGCGGCGAGCGTTCCGCGCTCCACGTCCGCGCCGAGGTCATGCCAACCCGCGTCGACGAGCGAGCGCCAGACCGAGGGCTTCTGGCCCGCGGCGTCCAGCGGGGCGATGCCGCGGAAGACGTCCGCCGCCTGGCTCAGCAACGACTGTTCGTCGGCGTCGTATTCGAGATTCACGGCTCTCCTCAGGTCAGGGCCGGTGCGGGCGCGAAGGCGCTGAGGTCGGCCTCCGCCCACGAATGCGGGAACGAGCGCTCGTCCTGCGGGCCTGGCACGCGGGAGAAGCCGGTGTCGCCGACGAGCCAACGGTCACCGAGCCGCCAGCGTCGCTGTCCTGTCCCGGTGCATGTCGACGTAGGCGCGTACTCGCTCAGCGACTTGGGGACGCGCGCCGTCCACAGGTCCGGTCGTTCGGTCAGGTGGGTGTCGGCGTCGATGATCGGAATGCCGTGCGGAGAATCCATGCTGTCCCTCGTTTCCGGGAATGGTCGGTACAAGCGGTTTCAGGCCTGCGTGCCCGAGGCGCCGGGACAACACGCCGGGCAGCACGACCTCGCCGCCCAGGCCGGGACAACCGGTTCATGTCGAGCGTGCTGGTGCGCCGGGGTACTGGGCCGCCGCGGGGAGGAAAGGACAGGCACCTGGTGACTCCATTACAAGCGTGACTGTGTGACCCGGGGACTTGGCCCGGGTCCGCACATGCGGGATGTTGCATCCAGGATTCGGCTGCTACTATAGCACCACTACCTCGCCCGTCCAGCCCTCGATGGTGGCGGCGATTCGAGAAGGGTGGACTCCGGATGGGCAGCCTTGACGGTCGGATCGCGATCATTACCGGAGCCGGGCGCGGCCTGGGCCGCGCGCATGCCTTGCTGCTGGC
>DASZUO010000155.1:0-12565 GCA_035547575.1 Amycolatopsis sp.
GCACACGCCGGGCTTGTCCAGTGGCCGCCCGTGCTGGACGATCTCGTTCTCCAGCACGTCGCGGTAGGCCCGCAGGGCCGGGTGCACGGTGCCGGCCAGCAGTTCGTCGCGGCGGGCGGCGAAGTCGTCCGACGGCGCAGGCTGCCGCTTGAGCGGGTCGTGCTCCGGGTCGGCGAGGTAGCGGTCGAGGTGCGCGATCGCGGCGCGCACCAGGTGTTCCACGGGCACCCGCCCGGCCGCGACGCCGGCGCGGTGCCGGTCGGCCGCTTCCTCGAGGTAGCGCGGGATCGCCGCGAGCCGCCCGAGGTGCTGCTCGCCCTGAGCGTCCGTGACGACGGGGATCATCGGCAGCACGGTGAGCAGACTCGCCGCGGGCGCGACGAACAGGTCGCTGACCGTGTACTCGGCCGCGTGCGTGCTGATCCGGTCGAGGTAGCCGCGCGCCTGGCTGACCAGGACGTCGCGGGTCACGCGGTCCTCGGCCGTCTCGGGCCGCAGCGCCTCGCCGCGCCGTACGAACTCCTCCAGCGTGGCGCGCTGCCGCTCCTCCGCGGCTTCGCTGAGCTCGCCGATGCCCTCGCGATCGGACTCGATGCCCAGCACCGCCGGCCAGATCGGCTCGGCGTCGAACAATGCTTCCACGAACTCGTCGGCCAGCTCCGTCACCTCGGTCATGCCTCGAATGTAGCGGCCGGGGTGACCAGGCGCGCCGGGGTGCCGGGACGGTAGCGTTTCGGCTTGTGGCCATGACCGATCCCGTGGATGCCCGCCTGCTCGCCGCGCTGGCCGATCTGGGCAAGGCGGCCGTGCACGAACTGGCGGCGCGCGTCGGGATGGACCCGCGCGAGGTCGCCTACCGGCTGGTCGCGCTGTCCGGCAGCGGGTTGCCGCTGCTCGTGGGCGTCGAGAGCGACCCGAACGGCCTGCGCGCCGCACTCGCCGCGGCGCGGCCCGCTCCCCCGCCCGCCTACCCCGGTCCGCAGGGCGCGCCCACCGGGGCTTACGGCGTCCCGTCGGGGCGGTACCCGGCGCAGGGGCCACCTTCCGGCCGCTTCACGCCCCCACCTCCACCGCCCGCGCCTCCCCGGCCGCCGGTGGACCCGGTGATCAGCACGTGGGGCCCGCCGCAGACGGCGTCCTGGGCCCGCGGCGACCGGCGACCGGCCGCCCCCGCCGCACCTCCCGCCCGGCGCGCGGGCCGCATCGGCGACGCGCTCACGACGCAGGGGCTGGAGGGCGAGCAGCTCAGCGTCCAGCTGCTGGAGGTGCAGGACCCGGCGGACTTCCTGTTCGGCGCCGCCGGGTACCGGCTGGACCCTGGCGAGCGGGCGGTCGTCGTGCACACCGAGATCACCAACCGCGGGCCCAGCCCGTTCGTGTCGCTGCCGGACAACTACCTGGAGCTGGTGACCGCGGAGGGCAAGGGCATCGCGAAGGCGCCCGTGTCACTGACCTCGCGGCCGCCGCACAAGATCGGCGTGCGGCCAGGAGAGACCGCCGGCGGGCACACGGTGTACGTCCTGCCGGACTCGACGCGTCTCGTGTCGGTGCGGTGGAGCCCCCGGCCGGAAGCGGACGAGCGGACGTTGACCTGGGATCTGCGGGACTGACGGGTCCCCGCCCGGCACGGTGCGCGAAGACACCCACTCAGCTCTCGGCGCGCAGGATCTCCAGTGCGCTGGTCAGGTCGTCCGGGTACGGGGCCTCGAACTGGACCCACCGGCCGTCGGCGGGATGGGCGAAGCCCAGGGTGCGCGCGTGCAGCCACTGCCGGGTCAGGCCCAGCTTGCGCGCCAGCACCGGGTCCGCGCCATAGGTCAGGTCCCCGGCGCACGGGTGGCGTAGCGCCGAGAAGTGGACCCGGATCTGGTGGGTCCGGCCGGTCTCCAGCTTGACATCCACCAGCGACGCCGCGCGGAACGCCTCGATGACCTCGTAGTGGGTGATGCTCGGCCGGCCACCGGCGACGACCGCGAACTTGTAGTCGTGCCTGGGGTGCCGGTCGATCGGCGCGTCGATCGTGCCGCGGGTCGGGTCCGGGTGGCCCTGCACCACCGCGTGGTAGCCCTTCTCGACGGTGCGTTCCTTGAACGCCCGCTTCAGCACCGTGTACGCGTGCTCGCTCTTGGCCACCACCATCACGCCCGTGGTGCCCGCGTCCAGCCGGTGCACCACGCCCTGCCGCTCGGCGGCACCCGAGGTCGAGACGCGCAGGCCGGCCGCCGCGAGACCGCCGATGACCGTGGGCCCGCTCCAGCCGGGGCTGGGGTGCACGGCGACCCCCACCGGCTTGGACACCACCACGATGTCGTCGTCATCGTGCAGGATCCGCAGGCCCTCCACCGGCTCCGCGACCACCTCGACCGGGCGGTCCGGCTCCGGGAGCGTCACCTCGAGCAGCCCGCCGGCGGCGAGCCGGTCCGACTTGCCCGCGGGTCTGCCGTCCAGCAGGACCTCGCCGGACTCGGCGAGTTCGGCGACCACCGTCCGGGAGAGGCCGAGCAGCTTGGCCAGCCCCGCGTCCACGCGCATCCCGTCGAGCCCGTCGGGGACGGGCAGCATCCGGGCGCTCACTTCTTGCGCCTCACGGTGCCGTCGTACTCGTAGCCGAGCAGCGACAGCAGCACGATCAGGATGCCGCCGCACGTGATGCACGAGTCGGCGACGTTGAACACCGCGAACCCCTCACCGTTCGGCGCGAACAGCGAGATGAAGTCCACCACGTGCCCCTGCAGCACCCCGGGCGCCCGGAACAGCCGGTCCATCAGGTTGCCGAGCGCACCGGCCAGGATCAGGCCCAGCCCGATCGCCCAGCCCACCGACCGCAACCGGCCCGCGAACCAGATCAGCACGACCACCACGGCGACCGCGACCAGTGCCAGCACCCACGTCATCCCGGTGGCCATCGAGAACGCCGCGCCCCCGTTGCGCACCAGCTGGAAATAGACCAGCCCGCCAAGGATCCGGACGGGCTCGTGTCCCTCCAAAGTGGACGCGACGATCGCCTTGGTGATCTGGTCCAGCGCGAAGGCGACCACGGCGACGACGGCGAGCAGCACCACGCGCCGCTTGCGCTGCTGCTCCGGCGGTGCCGTCTCGGGCTGCGATCCCTGTTCGGTGCTCACCCGGCCATTGTCCACTGCCCGCTCATCCGGCCCCCGCGGTGGGCCGCCGTGCCGCCACCAGCACCGCGATCGCCCCGCCGAGCAGCACCGCCCCCGGCGCCAGCAACCCCAGCGTCGCGCCCGCGAACGGCACCGCCGCCGCCAGGAACACCACGGTCACCACGGCCAGCACGACACTGCGCGTGCACCACGCCGGCACGGCGAGCCCGAAGGCCGCGGTCACCGGGTCGACGAGGTCCGTGCTGACCGCCGCGGCGAGCCCGAAGATGCCCAGCGTCAGGCAAACCAGGCACACCCCGAGCGCGAGCCGCCGCCGTGCGGTGCCGAAATACGCCCAGAGCCCCGCCACCGCCGCGACGACCACCAGCGGCCCGCCGACCGCGCCCGCGAGCACCCGTCCCTGCGGCCCGGACGCCCACACCTCGAGCCCCGCGCTGAGCGCGAGCACCGCCACCCCGGCCACGACGACCGCCGCCAGCCGCCGGGCCGGCACCGGCCGGTTCCGCACGGCGTACCAGATCACCGCACCGGCGAACCCCAGCGCCAGCGCGATCTGCCAGCGGCTCCCCCACGGCACGACCTCGACGCGGGTGGACACCACGTAGTCGGAGTACCGCTGCGGCATCCCGTACAGGAACTGCTGTCCGGGCCGGGCCGCGGGCGTGTACGCGAACCAGCCGTGCGGCGTGCGCAGGTCCAGGGCCGCCAGCCCGATCAGCGCGAACCCCAGCAGTGCCAGCGGAAACCACGACGATTGACGCTCCCCAGTCACCCAGGCAGGCTACTCAGCAAGGAACGGCGGCAGCTCCCGCGGGTCGGGGCTCGGCGCCCACCGGCCGTCCTGCCGGTCGTAGGTCCAGCGCGCGCCGCGGGCCACGATCTGCCGCAGCGCCACGACCAGCCGGTCGACGTGCTCGGCCGTGGTGCCAAGGCCCAGGCTCACGCGCAGTGCCTGCCCGCCGTCGCCACCGGTCCGGCCCACGAGCCGCCGCGTCGCCACGTGGGCGCAGAACGCGCCGTCCCGCACGCCGATGCCGTACTCCGCGGACAACACGGCGGCGACCCAGCCCGGCTCGAGACCGTCGAGCACGAAGCTGACCGTGCCGACCCGGTCGGCCTCGTCGTCGAACAACCGCAGCTCGGCGAGCCCCGGCACCGCGGCAAGGCCACGGCGAAGGCGCTCGGTCAGCTCGGTCTCGTGCGCGATGACCGAGGACCAGCCGGCCGCGAGCCGCGCGCACGCGACACCCAGCGCGTAGACGCCGACGGTGTTGGGCGAGCCCGCCTCGTGCCGTTCCGGGCCCGCGTTCCACACCACGGCGGTCTCGGTGACGGACCTGGTCGCGCCACCGCCCACGAGGTAGGGCTCCGCGGCGCGAAGCCAGTCCGCGCGCCCGACGAGCGCGCCGGCGCCGAACGGGGCGTAGATCTTGTGCCCGGACAGCGCGACGTAGTCGACGTCCAGGTCACGCAGCGAGATCGGCCGGTGCGGCGCGAGCTGGGCCCCGTCCAGCGCGATGCGCGCGCCGTGGCGCCGCGCCACGGCGGCGATCTCGGCGACCGGCAGCACCTCGCCGGTCACGTTGGACGCGCCGGCGACCACGACGAGCCGTGGTCCCTCGGGGCAGTCCGCGAGCGCACTGTCCACAGCGGACACCGCCGCCTGCCGGGTGCGCGGCGTGGGGATGCGCCGCACGTTCGGGCCGCGCCACGGCAGGAGCGCGGCGTGGTGCTCGGTGTCGAACAGCACCACCGACGTGTGCCGGGGCAGGCAGCGGGCGAGCAGGTTGAGCGCGTCGGTCGTGTTGCGGGTGAAGATCACCGCGTCGCCGCCGCGGGCGTCCACGAAACGCCGCACCACGTCGCGCGTGCGTTCATAGACCTTTGTGGACACTTGTGACGCGAACCCGGCGCCACGGTGCACGCTGGCGTACCAGGGCAGGAACTCGTCCACCGCGTCGCGCACCGCTCGCAGGCAGGGCGCGCTGGCCGCGTGGTCGAGGTTGGCGTACTCGGCACAGTCGCCGGTCACGAGCGGCACCCTGGTGCCGAGCACGGCGGGAATGTCCTGGGTGACAACGGTTTCGGTGCGTTCGAGTGCGAGAGTCACGACGCCTCCTCAGGCGGGTACCGGGACCCTGCGAGGGGCCCGCGCTTGCCCACCGCACCTCGCGGCGGACCAGGTCCTCACCCGGGGCACCCCACCGCGGTAGGAGGGTTGCCGGCCAGCGAGCCGGGGCTTGACGCTGACACTCATGACCTGTGGAAGAGGTTAGCGGATCCGGCGCCGGGAGCCAACTGCCGAGACCGGCGTCACGTCCCGGTCTCGCCGCGCCAGCGCGCGAGCGGACCCGCCCGGTCCACCGCGCGCAGCCGCCGCTCAGCGGCCTCGAGCGACCCCTCGGTCGCGACGATCAGCAGCTGATCGCCCTGCTGCAGGCGGGTCGTCCGGTCCGGCGTGAAGCTCTCCTCGTCCCGCACGACCAAGCTCACCGACGCGCCGGCGGGCAGCCGGAGCTCGGTCAGGTACACGCCGTGCAGCCGGGAGCCGCGCTGGATCCGCACCTGCAGCATCGCGGCCCGCAGTTCGTCCAGCGGGGCGGAGTCGACCTCCATCTCCTTCGGCTCGGCCTCGGCGGCCAGCCCGAGCAGCTTCGCCACCGGCGCCAGCGTGGTGCCCTGCAGCACGGTGAGCACGATGACCAGCACGAACACCGCGTCCACCAGCCGCTCGGCCCCTGGTACGCCGCGGGCGAGCGGGATCATCGCGAGCACGATCGGCACGGCCCCGCGCAGCCCCGCCCACGACAGGAACACCTGTTCACGCCAGGGCACGCGGAACGGAAGCTGGGAGACGAGCACCGACAGCGGGCGCGCGAGCAGCAGTACGACGGCACCGGCGACCAGGCCGGGGATGATCGCCTCGACCAGGCGTTCCGGTGAGGCGAACAGCCCGAGCAGCACGAACAGCCCGATCTGTGCGAGCCACCCGATGCCCTCGGCGAACGACAGGGTGTCGGAGCGGTGCGGCAGCCGGGAGTTGCCCAGCACCAGCGCGGCCAGGTAGGTGGCGAGCAGGCCGGACGCGTGCGCGAACTGCCCGCCGGCGTAGGCCACGACGCACACCGCGACGGTCGCGAGCGGGTACAGGCCCGTCGCGGGCAGCGCCGCACGCCGCAGCGCCCAGGCGCCCGCCCAGCCGAGCGCGAGACCGATGAGGGCACCGGCGACGAGTTCGTAGACCACCAGCAACGGCAGCGTCCAGTCGACGCGCAGGCTCTCGGCCAGCGCGACGACGGCGATGTAGGCGGGCGCGTCGTTGATGCCGGACTCGAGTTCCAGTGCGCCGACGAGCCTGCGGCGCAGCCCCGCGGCGCGCAGCACCGAGAACACCGCCGCCGAGTCCGTCGACGACAGCACGGCGCCCCACAGCAGCCCCATCCGCCAGTCCAGCCCCAGCAGCCAGTGCAGCGTCGCGCCGGTGACCGCGATGCTGCACAGCACGGCCACAGTGGACAGTGCGATTCCCTGGGCCAGTGCGGGTTTCACGGCCGACCAGCGCGTGGTCAGGCCGCCTTCGGTGAGGATCATCACGAGCGCGGCGAGGCCGAGCGCCTGGGTGAGCGTCGCGTCGGAGAACCGGATGCCGAACCCGGATTCGCCAAGCAGCACGCCGATTCCGAGGTAGAGCAACAGCGACGGCAGGCCGAGCCGGGTCGAGAGCCGCACCGCGAGCACGGCCGCCAGGAGCACGGCCGCGCCCAGACCCAGCACGACCGGAAGCTCCGCCACCCGCAACCACCCCTGCCCGTTTGTCGAGGTTCCCAGGATATAGAAGACCGCGCGAGCCGCCCCGGTGACACGGTCGCCGGCGAAAATCGGTGGACCGTGGGCGGTGGTCGCCGCATCCTGGACGGGTGCGTGTGATCTTCTACCCGCGTCCGGGCGGCGGCAGCCGGGCGACCCTGTTCCGCGCGGACCGGGTCGTGCTCGAGCTCCGCTCGTACGACCGGAAGTGGCGCGTGCCGCACGATCTCGCCCATGCCGTGGCGGAACGGGAACTCGGGATCAGCGCGGGCGTGTTCGGTTGCCTCGCGGCGGGTGCGCTGTTCTCGTCGGTGCGGGTGGTGGAGGGCCGCTTGCGCCACGACGCGCGGGCCCGTGGCGAGCGGATCGTGTCGGCGAACGCGCGTGGCATCGCACGGGCCGAGATCATGGCCGGCGCGCTTCACCACGCGGTGGAGCACCACCACCCCGTGACCGGCGCGCGGGCCGCGTGGGGCTCGGTCGAGGAGAGCGAATTCCCTTACCGGGAAACGGATCTCGCCCGTGCCGCGGCGGAACTGACCCGGCTCGCCGGGGCCTGGTCCCGGCTCGACGCGGGTGCGGGCCTCGAGTTCGAGTGGCCCGAGCGCCTCACCGCCACCGTCACCGCTCCGCGCGCAGGCGCCCGAGCACCGCGAGCGCGTCCGAAGGGGCGCCGTCGACTTCGATGAGTTTGTCGCGGCCGCGTTCGCCCCGAACCACGAGCACGTCGCGACCGCGCACGCCGAGCGCCTTCGCCAGCAGCGTGCGCACCGCCTCGTTCGCCTTGCCCTCCAGCGCGGGCGCTCTCACCGCGACGATCAGGGCACCGGCGTGGTCGCCGCCGACAGCGTCGCGTTTGGCTCCGGGCTTCACCCGGACCGGGAACCGGATCACGCCGCCAGGTCCGCCAGGTCGACGCCCAGCCGGGTGAACGGCGCCTGCGCGTGCACCCGGACCGCGCGGTGCGGATCCCGCGTCAGCCAGCCCGCCTCGACCGCGCGCGACAGCAGCGCGGCGGGCAGCGCACCCGCGAGATGGTCGCGCCGCTCGGTCCAGTCGAGGCAGTCCCGCAGCATCGGCCGCCGCCCACGGGAGGGCACCACCACGCCCAGGCCGGTCAGCACCTCGCGGCCGTGCCTGGTCAGCGCCGGCCCGTCGTCGAGGGTGACCAGGCCGCCGCGCACCATGCCGTCCCGGATCGCCACCCCCAGCGTGCCCGCCAGGTGGTCGTAGCACGTTCGAGCGAACGCGAGCCGCCGCGCCCGCAGTGACGCCGTCAGCCCGCGCGCGGGCCGCTGCCCGGCGTGCTGCGCCAGGTGCTCCACCAGTTCGGCCACCCCCGGATTCGCCAGCCGCACGTAGCGGTGCCGCCCCTGCCGCACCCCGGACACGAACCCGGCCTCGCGCAGCCGCGAGACGTGCTCGCTCGCCGTCGACGGGCCGACCCCGGCCGCCCGCGCCAGCTCCCCGATCGTCCACGCGCGCCCGTCCAGCAGCGCGAGGCACATCGTGGCGCGGCTCGGCTCGGCCAGCACGGCGGCCACCTCGGCGAGCGCGACGGTTTCCATGCCTCCACCGTAGGCCGCCGACAGTTCGGCGCTCACCGACATGTCCGCGTCCTAGCTTCGAGACGTATGAGACGACGACTCACGCTCCTCTCACTCTGCCTCGGCCTGTTCCTGGCGCAGACGGACACGACCGCGGTGAACCTCGCGCTGCCCGCGATGGCCCGTGACCTGGCCGCCAAGCAATGGGTCATGGACGCGTACCACCTCGCGTTCGCCGCGCTGCTGCTCACCGGCGGCACCCTGGGCGACCGGTTCGGCCGGCGACGGCTGTTCCGGATCGGCCTCGTGCTGTTCGTCGCCGGGTCCGTGCTGTGCACGCTGGGACCGGCGCTGGTCCCTGGCCGCGCGCTGCAGGGCGCAGGCGCGGGGCTGGCGATCCCGCAGAGCCTCGGGCTCATGTCGGTGGTCTTCGCCCCCGGGCGGGACCGCGACCGCGCGATGGCGGCCTGGTCGGCCGTCACCGGCATCGCACTGGCAAGCGGGCCGATCCTGGGCGGCCTGCTCGTCGAGCAGGTGGGCTGGCGGTACATCTTCTGGCTCAACGTGCCGCTCGGCCTCGCCGCGCTGGCGCTGACGGTCGCGGTGCCCGAATCGTCCGCCGGGACCACGCGCGGGCTCGATCCGCTGGGACAGGCGCTCGGGATCGTGTTCCTCGGCACCCTGACCTACGCCGTGATCGAGAGCAGCGTGGTGATCGGCCTGCTCGCGGTAGCGAGCGGGGTCGCGTTCGTGCTCGCCGAGCGACGCGACAACGCGATGCTGCCGCTGCACCTGGTGCGACGCGGGCAGACCCCGGTCGCGGCGACCGTCGCGCTGTGCATGACCTTCGGGATGTACGGGATGCTGCTGCTCGCGAGCGTCGTGTTGCAGCGTGACCACGGCGCGTTGCAGGCGGGGCTGATCCTGCTGCCGATGCCGGTCCTTGTCGTGGTCGGCTCGCCGCTGACGGGACGACTGGTGACCCGGTTCGGGCCGCGCACGCCGATGACGGCCGGCATGGTGCTGATGGGCGCGGGGCTGGCCGCGTTCGGCGTGACCGGCACGCGCGAGCCGTGGCTCGAGGTGATCCTCGGGATACTCGGCGCCGGGCTCGCGCTCACCGCGGGACCGGTCGTGGGTGTCGCCGTGAGCGCGGTGTCCGCCGACCGTGCCGGTCTGGCGGGCGGGATCGCGAACCTGGCACGCATGTTCGGCGCCGCGCTCGGCGTCGCGGTGCTGGGTGCCGTGTTCGCCCACTCGGGGCTGCGTCCGGCGCTGTACACGGGTGCCGCTGTCGAACTGGCCGGCGCCGTCGTCGCCGTGAGAGGGGTTCAGAGGCGCCCGAGGAACGCGGCCGCCGCGGACACGGCGGGCTTGGACGAGTCGGAGCCCAGGAGCAGCACCGAGAACGCCACGTCACCGCGATAACCGGCGAACCAGCCGTTGGCGTGGGTGCCGTCGCCGAACTGAGCCGTGCCCGTCTTGCCGTACACCTGCCCGCTGCCCTGCAGCCCGGTCGCGGTGCCGCCGGTGACGACCTCCCGCATCATCGACCGCAACGTGGTGATCACCCCGCCGGGCGGCGCCTGGTAGCCGGTCCCGACCTTGGTCGGGTGGGCACGCATCAGCTGCGGCGTGACGGGCTTGCCCGCGGCGACCGTCGCGGCCATCAGCGTCAGCCCGAACGGGCTGGCCTGCACGGTGCCCTGCCCGATCGCGGACTCGACCAGCTCGGCGGGGCTCGTCGCGGCCGTCACCTTGCCGGCCTCCGTGGTGATGCCGGGGATGTCGAAGTCGGCGTTGAGCCCGAACTGGCTCGCGGCCTTCGCGAGCCCGTCCGCCGGAAGCTGCGACGCCAGCTGCGCGAACGTCGTGTTGCACGAGTGCGCGAACGCCGAATGCAGCGGCAGCGACGCGAACGAGAACTGGTCGTCGTTGGGGATGGTGCGCTGGCCGATCTGCGCCGTACCCGGGCACGGCAGCGCGGTGTTCGCCTCCGCCAGTCCCTGCTCCAGCACGGCGGCCGCGGTGGCGATCTTGAACGTCGAGCCCGGCGCGTAGAGCCCGCTCAGCGGGTTGCCGTCGGTGGCCGCCGAGTTCCGCGCCACAGCGAGAACGTCACCGGTCGACGGCTGGATGGCCACCAGCATCGCGGGGGTGCTCTGCGCGTCCACCGCCGCCTGCGCCGCGTTCTGCGCGGTGATGCTCAGCGACGTCGTCTCGGGTGCGCCGCGCACCTGACCCTCGTGGTACAGCTCGTGTTCCTTGCCCGCACTGTCCACACGCGACACCGACCAGGCCGCCGCGCCCGGCCCGAGCAGGCGCCCGATGCCCGGCACCAGCAGCGGCGCGACGGCCGGGTCGGTCGCCTTGGGGCCGTCGGACTGCCAGGTCAGCAGCGGTTTGCCGTCCCGGTCGACCGCGGCGGTCCCGCCGGACGCGCCGCGCATCACGAGCGTGTCGCCCGCGCCCAGCTCGGGATGGACCGACGCGGGTGTGAAGTGCACCCGCCACCCACCCGCACCGGACACGAGCGCGAGCTTGGTCTCGTAGCTCCACACCCGGGCGGAGCCGAACGTCCACCTCACGCCGACGAGCGCCGACTGCCCGGTGACCTGCCGCAAGGTCGCGGCCAGCGCCGTGGGCCGCAGGCTCGCGCGGATGGCCTGGAACTCGGCGACGGCCTTCGCCGGGTCGTCGGTGAGCGCGCCGGCCTCCGGGTCCCGGCCCTGGGACCAAGCCTGCAGGTAGCGCGTGACGACGCTGCCCGCGTCCTCGTCCGACGTCGCCGACGCCGGAGCCGGAGCGCCGGAGCCGCCGCGCAGCATGAGCAACGCCGCCACGACGATCGCGATCACCGCGACGGCCCCGCCGGACAGGATCCATCTCTTCGCAGCCGGCGACACGACCTACCCCCAGTCCGATACTGACCGGTGAATCGATCACCGCAGGCGCTTCGTTACGCCTTGACCACTTTGACCGACACCTTGACACCGTCTCCGACGGTGCCGTCGGAACCGTCGTCGACGTCGTCGTAGGAGACCGACACGGCGAGCGTCTCGCCGGCGATGAACTTCTCGTGCTCCTTGGCGGCCGCGACCACGTCGTCCGGTGCGTCGACCGTCAGCTCGATCCGGTCCGCCACGTCCAGCCCGGCGTCGCGGCGGGCCTGCTGCACGACACGGACCAGGTCGCGCGCCAGGCCCTCGGCCGCCAGTTCCGGCGTGACGTCGGTGTCGAGCAGCACCAGCCCGGAGCCCTCGGGAAGTTCCGACGCGGCGCCGCCGCTGTCCCTGGCCACCAGCCGCCGCTCGTACTCGCCGTCGAGCAGTTCGATGCCTGCCGCCACGACGGCGCCCTCGGGCGAGGTCGACCACTCCCCCGCCTTCACGGCCTTGATGACCTTCTGCACGTCCTTGCCCAGCCGCGGCCCCGCCGCGCGGGCGTTGACCGCGACCTCGAACCCGCCGTGCACGGCGACGTCCGTGGTCAGCTCGACCGCCTTGACGTTGACCTCGTCGGCGATGAGATCGACGAAGGGGCGCAACGACTCCGCGTCCTTCGCCGCGACGAGCAGCTTCGCCAGCGGCAGCCGCACGCGCAGCTTGCTCGTCTTGCGCAGCGACAGCGCGGACGAGCACACCTGGCGCACCCGGTCCATCGCGCGCACCAGCGCCGCGTCGGCGGGCATCTCGTCCACCAGCGGCCAGTCGCCCAGGTGCACCGAGCGCCCGCCCGTCAGCCCGCGCCACACGGTCTCGGTGGTCAGCGGCAGCAGCGGAGCCAGCGTGCGGCACACCACCTCCAGCACCGTGTGCAGCGTGTCGATCGCGTCCTGCTCACCCGCCCAGAACCGTTCCCGCGAGCGCCGCACATACCAGTTCGTCAGCACCTCGAGGTAGTCGCGCACGCTCGCGCACGCACCCGCGATGTCGCAGACGTCCAAACCGGACCCGACATCGGTGACCAGTTCGTTGGTCTTGGCGAGGATGTAGCGGTCCAGCACGTTCTTCGAGTCCGTGCGCCAGTGCCCTTCCCTGCCGTCGGCGTTGGCGTAGAGGGCCAGGAAGTAGTAGGAGTTCCACA
>DASZUO010000156.1:0-8706 GCA_035547575.1 Amycolatopsis sp.
TGTTGGCGGTGCTGAGCGGGGCGTGGCGGCGCGTTCAGCAGCACTCGGCCTGGCGGGCCACCGCGGAGAATCTCGGTGTCGTAGGCGCGCTGAGGGCCACGGAGATCACCCACGGGTACAACGGGTGGCATCCGCATTCCCATGTCCTGCTGTGGACGGAGCGGCCGGTGACGCAGCGGCAGTGCGACCTGCTGTCGGTGCACCTGTACGAGCGTTGGGCTGACGCGGTCGAGGCGGAGGGTCTGCGCCGGCCGAGCGCGGAGCATGGTGTGAGGGCGTTGCGGGTGACGACCGGCGCGGGTGCGCTCGCCAAGTACCTGATGAAGACCCAGGACGGCTACGACCAGGCGCAGTGGTCGGCGTCGATGGAGATGCTGCGGGGTGATCTGAAGAAGGGCCGGTCGAAGCACCGCAGTTACTTCGAGGTCGCGGAGGCTGCGGTCCGCGGTGATCTCGGCGCGCAGCAGCTGGTGCGCGTGTATGAGCGGGCGACGCGGGGCCGGCGCTGCCAGGAGATGAGCCGCAACCTGGCGAAGCGGCTGCGCGAGGAGGTCGACGGCCACCTCGAGGAAGCCGTTACACCGACTGTGACGGTCTACGAGCTCAGCAACCATGAGTGGAACGTGCTGCGCTCCACGGGCCTGGCACTTGCCCTGTTGTGCTCGGTCGAGCTCGATCTCCAGCGAGGGCTGCCACCGGGCCCCGGCGCCACCCGTATCGTGCAACGTGCTTTCGACCGTTACCGCAAGTTGCTGGCCAAACGGTCTAGTGGTGATCCGCCGCAGGTCGTAGTCGCCTGAGTTGTTGCGCCCGTACGATCCCGTCGTGAGTAGCGGTGCAGCCGTCGGGTTCGTGATCATCCTGGTGCTGTACTTCGTTCCGACGATTGTGGCCGGGTCTCGGCACGTTGTGAACGTCGGCTCGGTGCTTGTGATCAACCTGCTGCTGGGTTGGACCCTGGTCGGGTGGGTCGTCGCGCTGGCGATGGCGGCCCGTACGAACCCTGCGCGGGTCACCCAGAACGTGTACGTCGCGCCTGCGCAGGAGCTGTCGGCGTCGGTACAGCCGGCCGCAGCTGCGATGCTCCCTGCGCCGGAACCGCGGCCGGTAGCCGGACCTGCGCCGGGCTGGTATCGCGACCACGCCGGCGTGCTGCGGTGGTGGGACGGGGCACGGTGGACTGATCACGTTCAGACGGCGGTGGCGCCTCCCCCGTTTCGCGGCTAGTAACGCGGTCGCCGGCGATCCGTACCCGTCGCCATGCGCGGCCGCCTCGGTCGTCGCATAGCGCGTCGATTGTCGTCAGCAGTTGCTCGTGCGCGACCTCCGCCTCAGACGACGTCGGCCCGTGCATGATCGCGGCGTGCCTGGCATCTGCCGAGGCTCGGTATAGCGCCAAGGCGCCGGCGTGGCTCAGCACCCCTGCTGGACCCCCCTCGCCGACCCACGGTCATGATCATGTACGCATGTGCTCGGCGTGTCGCACGGTTAGGTTGAGGTTTGTGGGTCTTAATGACATCGCACTCTCACTCGGTCGCTACCAACGACCCATCCCGAAGGAGCTGGCCGCGATGGCCCTGAATATCCCGCCCCGTTTCATCTGCGCTGGCCTGGCACATCGAGTCGACAAGCGCACCTCCGAGCCGAACCCTGGCTCGACAGACCCTGCTCGGGACTACGCCGTCGTGACGGTGCTCACCGACGGTGGCGGCTTCGCAGAGGTCATCTACGGCAACGACAAGCTCCAGGCGGTCCCCGAGCAGGGCACCCGGCTGTGCATTGCCGTCGACGTGCGCGCGCGCAAGCGGCAGAATGAAGAGCGTGGCACCAGCTGGGCTGAGCTCTCGACGTTCTTCGAGGACAACGTTGAGCCTGCGCGTCCCTCGCTCGCCTCGGTCAACTAGATCCGCCGCAGTAGGCCATTTGACATAACAGTCCTTCTACGGACAAAGGTCGGCCCGGGAGCCGCTACCAACAGCGCCCGGGCCTGACCACCCCGATTGAACATCCCGAAGAACCGGGGCGGTGTGGCTTGAACGTATCTCGTCGTGTTGCGGAAGTCCTTCATCGTGCTCCGCGCGTCGAACGCGCCGAAAGCGCGCAAAGTTCTCAAAGTGTCCATTATCGGCGAATGGGGCGAAAGTCCGTTTTGCCCGAGTCGGTTGTCCGGGTGGTTGACCGCGGTGGTTATGACGACGTCCTGATCTCGACGCTCGATTGGCAAGGGTCCGTGCGCTGCTTCTGCGGCAACCGGTTGTGCCGGCGCGTTGTCACGATCGATGGTGCGACGCTCGCGTGCGTCGAGGACACTCGTTGTCTCGCTTGCGGCGCGCGGCTCGTCGACGGCGCATACGTTCCGGCCGTCCCGCTGCCCGTTTCGCTTCGGGCCTGGCCCGAGATGGGCCGGTCGTGACGTGGGCCGCCACTCCCTCGAGCAAGCCGTCACCGATCCTGTCACGCGGGCGGAGCCCGGGGCGCAGCTGCTCGGCCGTTTCCACACTGTGTCGGCTGCTCCTGGTGGTGGTGGCCGTTGGGCTCATTTGCCCGGCGGCGGCGTCGGCGTCCAGCAGCCCGCACCTTCGACCCGGCTCCGGCTCCTCCTCACTGGCGTCGTTAAGCCGGTCGTCCTCGTCGGGCTTGTGGCCGTCGGAGGGTGGGGGCTCGCCGACCGACTCCCCGACGGCTTGTCAGGCGGATCCGGCGGGAGCACCGGGCACGTGGAGCACCCTCGGGTGTCAGCAAGCCCTGGATCTGCACCGGCTCGTCGAGTTCATGGTCCCAGCGATGTGCCTGGTCGTGTTACTACTCGCCGCCCTGCTCATGGTGCAGCTGCACCCGAGGGGCGGTGAGGTGTGAGGTTCGTCGCGCAGGTTGGTTTTGTCTCGGCGGCCGCATCCGCTGCCGCCGTCGCTGCAGTCGCGGTCGTGTGGCTCGCCTGGGTGGTGGTCCATGCCTGACCCGACGACCGTGGGCTCCTGGTCGACGTCGGTGATCCCCGTCACCGCAGGCATGGTCTTGATTGCGGCGACCTTCGTTCTCGCGCTGTCGCTCCTCGGCTCTTTCGTTACCGCTGCCCTGTACGCGGGCGAGCTGACAGGGGTTCCGGAGTGATACCCGGCTCCGTCACCGATTTCGGGCTTCTGCTGTGGAGCTTGGCCGGTGGCATCGCCATCGGCGGCACTCTTGCCGCCGTCATCAACGTCCTGCCGAGAGCCGGCAGGCGGAAGTGAAGGGAGTGCTCATGCAGAGCACGATCGCGCGGCCGGAGATCCCGGCCGCAGAGCGCGTCAGCCGGCTCGGCCGGCTGCGCACCCGCGCTGCCAAGCGCATCTACCTCATGGCTGCGGTCATTGGGGGCGTCGTCGCCGGGTCGGCCCCGGCGTATGCGGTCGGTTCCAGCACCGACCTCACTGGCGGTGCCGGCGACACGCTGTTCACGTCGCTCACCGACTACTTCAAGGGCCACGTGCTCGTGTCCGTGCTGCTGCTGCTCGCCGTCCTCCTCGGCGCGGGCATGCTCATCAGCTGGACCCGGCGCGTCGCGCACAGCAAGTAGCGCTTCCAGTGGGCACAGGGCGGCGGGGCCGGGTAACACGGGCCACACGACGAATCGGCAGGGCCGTGATCGCGCTCGGCCTCGCTGTTCTGTGCATCTTCGACGCCGACATCGCGTCGGCTGCCGTCGCATCTGTCCTTGTCGAAGGCAATAGCGCGAGTAACACGCTCGCTCTCACGTTCCAGCTCGACGCAGGCGGCTACACGATCGGGCCCCAGTCCCCCTTCATCGGCGACGGCTGCACCCCTACGACGTACTACGCCCAGGTCCCCGCAGGCAGCATTCCCTCCGGGCACTACCGCCAGGTCGCCGTCAAGTTCTGGTCAGGCGCGCCCGGCAGTCTCCCCGCGGCGATGACTGTCCTCGGTAGTGGCACGGGCAACTTCACCAATTACTCGTCGACCGCGTCTTTCGTGCGCAATACCGGCTGCACCGCCAGCGTTGACATCGAGTGGGTCGACCTTTGTGTGGCCGATGCCAACGACGCGTCGGCGACCGCGGGCGGCTCGCCTGGAGTCTGCGGTGCTGGGTCCACCTTGATAGCGCACTGGATTCGGCTGCGCACTCAGACTGCGCCGCCGTCGTGCGTTATGCCGGCGCTCGCTGCCTCCTACGTTGATGGCGAACTCGCCGTCGTGGTCACTCTGCAGACCGGGGGTACTTATCCGGTCGGCGGCTGGCGCGTCGATAACCCTGCCCTCGTCGCCGATGGCGACGGCAACATCGTGTTGCCGCCGACGGCTCGGCTTGTCATCAGCTCGTCAGACGCTGTGCCGGGCCGCGCCGTCTACTACGCCGCTGCGCCGTTGGCCTCCTTGACCGGTAGCACCGTCACCGTGTCCGCGCTCGATGGCTCCGGTGATGCGACCTGCTGGGCGCAGGTGCCCGTCTCTACGTCGGTCGCTGTCACGCCCGGCACCGGCACCGACCAGGGTGGCGACGGCTCGGCCGACTGCGGGTTCTCCTGGAACCCCCTCCACGATTTCCAGTGCGCGCTGCATTGGGCGTTCTACCCCGGCACGTCCGTCGCGGATGAGGTCAGCGGAGTCAAGGACGACTTCGTCGCGACTGGGCCCGGTTCGGTGACCGTCGCCGGTGTCGGCTTCTTCCACACACTCGTCACCCTTCTCAACGGTTACGCCTGGGATAACGGCTGCGCCAACGTCGGAGTCACTTGCCTTAGCGAGCCCACCGACGCTGACGGTCATCCGCTCGGCTTCCTCGACGCGATTCCAGATCTCCCCGGCTACAGCTACATGCGTGATGCCGCTGATTTCGCCATCCTCGGTAGTGCGATGCTCGGCTGCTGGCACATCGCCCGCCGCCACCTCGGCGCACAAACGTGATCACTGATGCCGTGTTTGGCGTCCTGTACGCGGTCGTCGATGCTCTCGTCACACTGCTGCCGGCCTGGACCATGCCCGACCTTGGCGACACGGTCGCCGTCGTTGTCAGCGACATCGTCGATCTCAACAGTGCGCTCCCGGTCTACGAGGTGTTCGTTGGCTTCTCCGCGGTCCTCGCAACCCAAGTCGCCTTCGGCCTGTGGGGTCTCGTCGTCTGGGTTTACCACCAGATCCACGGGGCCGACTGATGCACCTCGGCAGCGTCTACCTCGGCTCGGTCGTCTCAATCGTCTGGCTCGCCTATCGCCTTCTGAATCGGAGGAACCGCTAGTGATCGAAGGAATCTTCGGGTTACCTGGCGACGGCAAAACCTACGAAGCGGTGCGTCGTCTGCTGCTGCGCGCTGACGCTGGCCGCCAGTGCTTTTCCGTCACACCGGTCGAGCACCCCAACGTGGAGCTCATCAGCTACAGCGACTTGGTCGACCCGGAGTTGCCGCCCGGCACGGTCCTGCTTGACGAGGTCCATATCAAGCTGCCTGCCGGCATGCACCAGCGGCTGGACGAGGACTGGTACGCCAAGCTCTCCCAGACCCGCAAGGACGGCCACCACCTCCTCTACACCGCGCAGCACGAGTCCAAGGTCCTCAAGCAGCTGCGCGACAACACCAACTGGGGGTGGGTCACCCAGTCCTACTTCGGCAACCAGGAGATGGACCGGCCGCCCAAGCTGTTCACCGCGAAGTGCTGGCAGATGCACACCATCCGCCGTGGCAAGCCCGCCGACCGCTACGTGCACTTCTTCAACCGTCGTGTCGCTGCCGCGTATCAGACCGGCTACGCGATCCGCGAAGGCGCAGCCATCAAACAGCGCGGCGGTGCCCGCTACGTCGGCGCCGGCAATGGCGTTCGGCTCACAGAGGAGGCGTGACGTGCAGTACCTGGAGGATCTCGAACAGTGTGACGAGTGCGGACAGAACATCCCGCCCGACGATGAGGAGTACGTCGGCCCTGGAATGCAGCACTGGTCGCTGCAGGACTTCCGACACATGACGTTTGACGTCGGCTACACGCTGTGTGGGGACTGCGTCGTCGACGTCGCTGACGGCGCAGCGGATCTCGGTCTGTATATGTGCGATGCGTGCGGGGCGTTCGGCTCGGAGGAGGATCTCGATCCGGTGGGCAGCAGCTACCTGCTGTTCTGTGAGGAGTGCGGCGAGGTCCTCGACGCCGGCGGCGAAGTCGGGCCTCCGTTCTGATGGGCCGCGTCTTGTGGCTCGTGGCGGGCCTGGTCGTCGGGATCTCCATGGGCCGGAATTCCCAGCCCTTTAGCGGCTCGCAGACCGCCGCAGTCATCGTGCTGGTCGTGCTCGCCGCTGCTTTGTCGTGGTGGTCATGCCGCCGCCAGCTGCGTCACGTTGTCGCCGCTGCGACGGCGACTGCGGTCGCCACTGCGCGCGTCGATTTCGAGGCGCAGCTCAGCGCTCAGGCCGTCGCTATGCAACAGGTCGTCGTACACCCGCAGTCGGTCACGCCGGCCGCGACGGTAGACGTGCCGAGCTGGCCACACAGCGTCAGCGTGGGCCAGCCGGCCGGCGCCCCGATCGCGCCGGCCCCGACCGCCGGCGACCTTGAGCATCCTGTTACGTCGCGCGTAACGGCATCGCCGGCGTGGATCGAGACCAGTTCGTGAGCCGGCGCATCGCGGCGGTCGCCGGCTCGGTTGCCGGCTTCCTTCTGGTCTTCATGGTCTGGCAGGCCGTCGTACACGCCGAACAGCACCGTGTCGCCGGCGCCGTTCGCAACGGCCAGCATCTCTGGCAACTCGAACGGGTCTTGCACCTGCCGAACGAGGCCGTCGTCGTCAGCAGGGTCCGCTCCGTCGCATGGTTGTGGTCGGTCGCCGGCTGGTACTACGTCCTTGCGCACCCGGTCGTGATCGTCGCCACCTTGGCGGTCGTGGCCTGGATCGGCCATGGCCTCTACCGGCAGGCCTTCGCGACCTTCGGCGTCACTGCGGTTGCCTGCTTCCTCGTCCAGCTGTGGCCGACCGCTCCCCCACGCTGGCTCCCCGCCGGCGGCGGACCCGCACCCGGGCAGGCCCTCACCGAGTACC
Organism: Amycolatopsis sp.; assembly: GCA_035547575.1. Classification (GTDB taxonomy): domain Bacteria; phylum Actinomycetota; class Actinomycetes; order Mycobacteriales; family Pseudonocardiaceae; genus Amycolatopsis_E. The sequence continues at coordinate 7,018 of DASZUO010000156.1, forward strand.
ACTCTCTCGGCGCGCTCGCTAACCAGGTCGCGTCGTTCCCCTCCGTCCACGTCGCGTGGGCCGCCTGCGTCGCGCTCACCCTTCATCAGCTCCCACGACTACGTCGTTACGGCTGGACGCATCTTGCCCTGACCGTCGCGGTCGTCGTCGCCACCAGCAACCACACCTGGCTCGATAGCGCCGCCGGCATCGCCATCGCCTACGGAGCTCACCGCGTCACAAGACGTGTGACGGCGAGCGCCGGCGCGGGGCGTGACGGATTGTGTGACGCCGCCGCCGGCGGGGTCGTGTCACTTCCTGTGACGGTTCGCTCGAGGCGCATCGGGCGCACTCTGAGCTACGGCGGCGTGGCACCGGCACCCGTCGTGGGCGCAGTTCCCCGTCTTCGCGATGAGTTCCTGCAGCCGCTCGTAGGCGGCGGTGATGTTGGCCGCCAGTCGGTAGTGGGCAGTGCGGCACCGCCCGGAGCAGAACCTGGTCGACCAGGCCGGCTGACCCCAGTAACCCGACGTCGGCAGGTCTCCCGCGCAGTGGTGGCAGACGGTTGGTTGCCCGTAGTACGTCATGGCTCACTGCCCGTCTCGTGTGACGAGTGCGAGGGCGCGCTCCCCCATCTCGGCCGCCAGCTGCAGCGCGGTGTCGAGGGTGGCTTCGAGGTGCCGGCCGCAGCAGTTCGACCGGCACACGCCGGGGATCAGGACGTAGTAGCCGGCCTGCTGGGAGCAGGGCCGGACTCGGCTCGGGTCGAGGATCGTGGGGAGCTGCACGACCTGGTCGCACTGGTGGACGGGCATGGTGTCTCCTTCGCGGCGCCTTTGGATGCGGCGGGCCTCGTGCCTGCCGGCTATCGCCGCGGTGCATGGCCGAAGAGGCTCGCCGTCAAGGGCGCCGACGTAGGAGGCGGTACACCTTCCCTTGACGGGGAGACCGGCCGTGCGACCCGGCTGCCGCATGACGACAGCGCCGCCGTAGGCGGCTCCTGATGGGTGCTCGAGAAATGCACGGCTGCGCGGTCCCCGGGTGCGAGCGTCGCTGCAGCGTTGAGTACCTGATGTGTCGGCCGGACTGGTGGCGCGTCGCGCCCGCGACCCGCGATTGGGTCTACGCGACGTGGTACGCCGGCTCGCCGGAGTACGTCTACGCGCGTGAGGCGGCCATCACCGAAGCGCTGCTGAGTCGGCGTCGCGCAGCTGAGCGAGACCTGCGGTGATCTCGTCACCTGAGCCCGGTAGGGCTCAGTCTCGGTACGTTGTGAACAGTGTTGCGGCGATCGAGCGAAAGCGTCGGGATCGGGCGCGGGGTGCGCGTAAGGCGCGGTGGGATCTGCGGCGCAAGTTGGCGTCGGTGACGACGCTGGATCCGCTTGCGTCGTGTGGCCGGTCGCCGGTTGAGGAGTTCGTGCCGGTCCGGGTGCGTGAGGGGGTTGCGTCGTTCACGATGGTGACGACGTGCCAGTCGATCTGGGCCTGTCCGGTGTGTTCGGCGGCGAAGCGGCAGGAGCGCGCCGAGCAGACCGACGCGCGTGCCCGCGCCTGGCTGGCGGCCGGCCACGGCCTGCTGTTCGTGACGTTGACGATGCCGCACACGATCGCGGATGATCTCCCGTCGCTGTTGGCGGTGCTGAGCGGGGCGTGGCGGCGCGTTCAGCAGCACTCGGCCTGGCGGGCCACCGCGGAGAATCTCGGTGTC
>DASZUO010000157.1:0-17943 GCA_035547575.1 Amycolatopsis sp.
GGTGCCTCAGGTGTCGGGTGCCTCCGTGGGCTGTCTTCGGGGCCTTCGGGGGTGGGCCTCCGTGGCCTGTCTTCGGCGGCCTTCCGGGTGGGCCTCCATGGCATGTGACTCGGGCGGGTGGCCTCAGGGCTGTGCGTCTTCGGGGTGGCGGGGCTCCGTGCCTTCGGGGGTGGGCCCCCGTGGAGTGTCTTCGGGCGTGGGCCTCCGTGCCGTCAGCCTGGGGGTGCGTGACTCCAAGGGGGCGCGGCTCAGGGCGGCGTGTCTCCGGGGCCACGTGTTCCCGGGAGGTGGGCTTTCGGGGCGGCGGGCCTCAGGAGGGACGGGCCTGCCTGGGGCTGCTTGTCTCGGGGTGGGCCTCAGGAGCGGCGTGTCTGTTTCAGGCTGCGTGTCTTCGAGCTGCGTCCTTCGGGCATCGAACCTGAGGCGGGGCGGGCCTGCGGGATGCCGTGTGAGGCGAAAGGCTGGCGAGGTTGGGACTGTGCCGGCCGGATCAGGTGGGTAGCGCAACGCGGGGCGCGGGCCGGAGCCGGGTTGAGGTTCCTGGCAGGGGCGGATGGGGTCTGGTTCAGGTCGGTGGGTCGCACCGATCGGGGCAGGGAACGGGATCCGGTTAGGTCGGGCGGCGCAGCGGCGAGGGGCACGGTGCCGCGGATGGTGCGGATGGCCAACGAGGTGCGGTGCTGGGATGCCGTGCGATGCCGCGACAAGGCTCGTCTGCGGCACGGTGGTGCGGCGGCACGGTGGTGCGGCGGCACGGTGGTGCGGCGGTGCGGCGACGCGACGGGGTGGTGCGTGATGCGTCAAGACCTCAGCCGCGCCGGCGGCGGCCGTCACCGGCCAACCACGACCGGGCGACCGTGAACCCGAACCCGGGCCGGGCCCGGGCCGGTCACGGATTCCAGCGCAGCAGCGGCGTTCCTGACGCCGAGCGGATCTCCAGGGCCTGGATCTCCTCCGCGGGGTAGTCCGTGTCCAAGGTCATTTTCGCCGCGTGGTCGGGGTCTGCCCACCACGTCGCGAGTTGCGCCTCGGTCCCGTCGCGGCGGAGGGCGACCAGGACGTAGTCCGCGCCGCCGGAGGCGCCGTGGTACTCGCACGACATGTCGACTCTGGAGCCGCCCTGGAAGGCCGCTACCGCGGCGGTCGCCTGGACCGGGAACGGGCCCAGCGGGGTCATCTGCGTGCCCGACGCGGGGCTGCCGAGGGCAGGCAGGACGATGGCCACCGCGACAGCCGCCGCGGCGACCGTTCCGGCGGCGCTCGTCAGGAGAGTCCTGCGGCGACGGATGCCGCGCACGTTGCGGAGCATCGACGGGAGCAGCCCGGCCGGGGGCTCTTCGGCATCGACCATCTCGGGCGTGACCTGCGACAGCAACCCGGGCAGGCCGGCCAGGTCCTGCACCGCCCGTGCGCATTCGTAGCACTCCTTCAGGTGCGCCTCGAAAGCCGAACGGTCCTCGGGGGACAGCGCGCCCAGCACGTACGCCGCATCGTAGGTCTCGAACGGGTCCGCTGGTCTGCTCACTGGGTCACCCCCCTTTCCTCCAACGCCAGCCGTAACGCCCGCAACGCGTAGTGCGTCCGGGACTTCACCGTGCCGGCCGCTATCCCGAGCCGCTTGGCCGCCTCGGCGACCGAGTAGCCCTGGAAGTAACACAAACCCAGCACCTCCCGGTGCGCCGCCGAAAGCTCGGCGAGCGCCTCCGCCACGAGCCAGCCCTGCAGAGCCCGGTCGGTCCCGTCCGGCAGCGCGAGCTCCGGCGGCGCATCGGTGCTCACCTCGGACCGCGCCGCCGCCGAACGCCAGCCGTCGATCGCGATGCGCCGGGCCACCGTGAACAGCCACGCCCGCGCCGACCCCTCCGACTGGTCCAGCACCCGCGGATGCTTCCAGGCCCGCAGCAACGTCTCCTGCACGAGATCCTCTGCCCGCGCATGGTCGCCGCTGGTCAGTTTCAGCGCGTAGGACCAGAGTGCCGCTGCATGATCATCGTGCAGCGCGCGCATCAACTGGTCTTCCGCGGCCTCCTTCATACGCGGGCGACCTGCCGGACCCGGCGAGCCCGCACCTCCACTGCCAGCAGTGCGAGGCCGAACACGATGCAGCCGGCCTCGGTCACCACGCCCCACAGCTCCCACGTCCAATACCTCGACGCCGACGTGAGCTGCTCGTGCACCCCGAACAAGCCGCCCGGCGTCAGCGAGATGATGTACGCGATCAACGTCACGGCGCCGAAGCCGATCGCCGCCAGCACCGGGAGCCAGTGGTGCCACAACAGCACGGCGAGCGCGATCACCACGCCGGCGATGACGTTCACCAGGAACAACGGCCCGACGGTCTGGACATCGGAATAACCCTCGTTCGCCCAGAGGTCGTAGTGCACCCAGGCAGATCCCAGCAGCCCCAGGATCACCAGCACTCGCAACAGCCACGCGACCATGACGTGCCTCCTTGCCGAGGAAAACCGTACCTCGTTTCCACGACGCGCTCCCCGATCCGGTTCAATAGGCCATCAGGTTGAACCGACCGGGAGTCCGGACCGTGTCTTTGCACATGACTGCTGAAACACCCACCCGCCGTACCGTCCTGACCACCGGAGTGGCCGTGGCCGGCGCCGCGGCCAGCACGGTCGTCCTCGCAGCCTGTGGCAGCACCGGCTCGGGCTCGTCCTCGGGCTCGGCCGGTGGTACCCCCGCCGCTGCTCCCGCGGGCACCACGGTCGGAGCGCTGGCCGACGTCACCGTCGGCAAGTGCAAGTCCGTCAAGGTCAACGGCCAGGACGCCATCCTGGCTCGCCCGTCGGAGACCACAGCCGCCTGCTTCAGCGCCATCTGCACGCACCAGGGCTGCACCGTCCAGCCGGACGGTGCTCAGCTGAAATGTCCTTGCCACGGCTCGGTGTTCAACGGACTGACCGGTGCCGTCGAGCACGGCCCGGCCCCGACGCCGCTGCCTGCGATCCCGGTCAAGGTCGAGGGCACGAACGTCGTGACCGCCTGAGAATCAGTCCCACAGGAACAGCTGCTCGCCGGCGGTGATCGGGCCGCCGGCGGGCAGCCCGGACAACGACCCGGCCTGCGCGTCGAGCGCGACCACCGGCACCACGGCGGAACAGCCCGCCGCCCGCACCGTTTCCGGGTTCCAGCGGATCAGCGGCTGCCCCGCCCGCACCCGCTCGCCTTTCACCACGTGCGGGGTGAAGCCCTCCCCCTGCTGCTTGACCGTGTCGATGCCCAGGTGCACGAGCACACCACGGCCGTTCTCCGCCGCGACCACGAACGCGTGCGGGTGCAGCGTCACCACGGTCCCGTCGATCGGCGCGACCGCGTCCTGTTCGCCGCCCGCGGGCTCGACCGCGGCACCGGGCCCGACCATCGCCTGCGCGAACACCGGGTCCGGCACCTTGGCCATCGGCACGATCTCGCCGGTCACCGGGCTCGCGACCGACGCCGTCACAGCAGGTCCTGGATGTCGCTCGCGATCGTGTCGGCCTCGGGGCCGACCACGACCTGAACCACGGTGCCCATCCGCATCACGCCGTGCGCGCCCGCGCCTTTCAGCGCCGCCTCGTCCACGACCGAACCGTCCTCCAGTTCGCAGCGCAGCCGCGTGATGCAGCCTTCGATCTCGACGATGTTCCCGGCACCCCCGAGTGCGGCGAGAATCCGCTCCGGCCTGTCGTCCGCCACGGCGGCCTCCTTCTGTCTCTTGACACCTCGTCGGGTCGCGGGGCATTCTGCCCCATCGAGAAATGGTCTAGACCGGAACGTACCAATCTTCCGAGCCCGAGCAAAGCGGGAGGTGACGTGGCGGCCCGCGGCGTCACCCCAGCACGTACCCGAAACACGCATTACCGCGGGGAATCCCGCCGGCGCCGGAACGCGCCTGGTCACCACCCAGGGCGATCATCCCTGAACAACATCAACCTTAGGGGTACGTCGTGACCACGACCACCGTGGAAGGAACCAAGGGCAAGCGCCCGGGCCTGGCGGGGCTGCAGCGCTTCGGCCGCAGCCTGATGCTGCCCATCGCGACCCTGCCCGCCGCCGGCCTGCTGAACAGGCTGGGGCAGGACGACATGCTCGGCCGCTGGGACGCGACGAAAAAGGTCGCGGCCGTGTTCGCCGCCGCGGGTGGTGGCCTGTTCGACTGGCTGCCGTTGCTCTTCGCCGTGGGCATCGCGGTCGGTTTCGCCCGGCGTGGCGACGGGTCGACCGGGGTGGCGGCTGCCGTCGGCTTCGTCGTGTTCAACAAGGTCGTCCAGGTCTTCGCGCCGGTCAGCGATCTGCAGGGATTCAAGGAAGGCTGGTACCTGCAGCCGATCAAGTGGCCCTACAGCGTGCTCGGCGGCATCGTCGTCGGGCTCGTGACAGCCGTGCTGTGGCAACGATTCCACCGCATCAAGCTCCCGCCGTACCTGGCGTTCTTCGGCGGGCGGCGGTTCGTGCCGATCATCAACTCGCTCGCGTTGCTGCTGCTGGGCGTGGTGTTCGGGCTGATCTTCCCGGTGGTCGACTCCGGGATACAGCACCTCGGCAACGCCGTGACCGGAGACGCGGTGATCGGCGGCGGTGTCTACGGCGTGCTCAACCGGCTACTGCTGCCGGTCGGCCTGCACCAGTTGATCAACGTGCCGGTGTGGTTCATCTTCAAGGGCGGCGACATCAACAACTTCTTCGCCGGTGACCCGAACGCGGGCGCGTTCACGACCGGTTTCTTCCCGATCTTCATGTTCGCCCTGCCCGCCGCCGCGCTCGCGATCTGGCGCACCGCCAGGCCGGGGCAGAAGAAGGTGGTCGGCGGCATCATGATCTCCGCCGCGCTGACCTCGTTCCTGACCGGTGTCACCGAGCCGATCGAGTTCGCCTTCATGTTCGTCGCGTGGCCGCTGTACCTGATCCACGCGGTGCTCACGGGCGTCTCGCTGGCGCTGTGCAACGCGCTGGACATCCATCTCGGGTTCTCGTTCTCCGCGGGCGCGATCGACTTCGCGCTGAACTCGGGCGCGAAGGCGGCGAACAAGGCGTGGCTGCTGATCCCGATCGGCCTGGTGTACGCGGCGGTTTACTACTTCCTGTTCAGCTGGGTGATCAAGAAGTGGAATCTGCGCACGCCGGGCCGCGAGGAGGAGGGCACCGACACCGGCGACGCGACGCCATAGAGTGTCCGCGTGGACAGTGTGCGCGCGGCGGGTGACTGGCCGGTGGAGAACGCGGCCGTGGCGGTGGTGAGCGCGAACGGCCAGGTGCTCGGGCGGTACGGCGATGGAGCCAGACCCTTCCGGCTGGCGTCGGTGTCGAAGCTGCTCACCGCGTACGCGGCGCTGATCGCGCTCGAAGAGGGCGTGGCCGAACTGGACGCCCCGGCGGGGCCGGCGGGCTCGACCTTCCGGCACCTGCTGGCGCACGCCGCGGGGCTCGCGTTCGACGAGCACAAGGTCGTGGCCGCGCCGGGCACCCGGCGGCTGTATTCCAACTCCGGGTTCGAGCAACTGGCCGACGCGCTCGGCGAGCACTCCGGGATCCCGTTCGCGGACTACCAGCGCGAGGCGGTATTCGAGCCGCTGGGCATGGGATCGACGAAGCTGGACGGCTCACCCGCCGCGGGAATCGTGTCTACTGTGGACGATTTGGCCACCTTCGCCGCCGAGGTGCAGCGGCCGGCCCTGCTCGCACCGGAAACCCTGGCCGAGGCGACATCCGTGGTGTTCGAGGGCCTGAGTGGGGTGCTTCCCGGTTTCGGGTACCAGAAGACGAACGACTGGGGTCTTGGCTTCGAGATCCGGGATCACAAGAGTCCACACTGGACCGGAGCACACAGCTCGCCGCGCACGTTCGGCCATTTCGGACAGTCGGGGACCTTCCTCTGGGTGGATCCGGACGCGGGTGCCGCGTGTGTGGCACTGACCGACCGGAAGTTCGGGCCGTGGGCGACGCAGACGTGGCCGGCGTTCACCGACGCCGTCCTCGCCGAGCTCTGAGGTTCCGTCTTTCCCGGTTTTGTCGGTGGCCCGTGCGAGTATGGGCGCATGACAGCGTGGCAGGACCTCGAACGGGCAGAGCCGGAGTTCGCGCAGCGTGTGCGAGCGCTGTTCGACGCCCACAAACACAAGACGATCGCGACGGTGCGCGCCGACGGGTCGCCGCGGATCTCGGGGATCGAGACGGTCTTCGAGGACGGCGAGCTGACCTTCGGCATGATGCCGGAGTCGCGCAAGGGCGCGGATCTGCATCGGGATCCGCGGTTCGCCGTGCACAGCGCCACGGTCGACCCGGTGGAGGGCGCCGAGGCGCAGTGGCCGGGCGAGGCGAAGATCTCGGGCCGGGTGATCGCTGCCGGACCGATCACCGAAGGCCCGCCGGGCGAGCAGTTCCGCGCCGACATCGCCGAGGTCGTGCACACCCACCTCGACGACGAGGCCACGCTGCTCGTGGTCGAGTGGTGGACGCCTGTGCACGGGCTGCGCCGGGCCGAGCGCGAGTGACGTCAGACGCTCATCACTCGCACCGGCGCCCCCGCCTGGTAGGCGGCGATGTCCTCGACCGCGTCGCGGTAGTAGATCTCGTACGTCTCGCGGGTCACGTAACCCAGGTGCGGGGTGAGCGTGACGTTGTCCAGCGATCGCAGCGGATGGTCGGCCGGGAGAGGTTCGACGTCGTAGACGTCCAGGGCCGCGCCGCCGATCTCGTTGTCCCGCAAGGCGTTCACGAGCGCGGTCTCGTCGACGATCGGGCCGCGCGAGGTGTTCACCAGCAGCGCGCCGGGCTTCATCAGGCCGAGTTCGGCTGCGCCGACGAGGCCTCTGGTCCGGCGGCTGAGCACGAGGTGGATCGAGAGCACATCGGCACGGCGCAACAGATCCTCCTTCGACACCGCGGTCACGCCGTGCTCGGCCGCGCGTTCGGCGGTCAGGTTCTGGCTCCACGCGATGGTCTCCATGCCGAACGCCTGCCCCACGATCGCGACGCGCGAGCCGAGGCGGCCGAGCCCGAGCAGGCCAAGGGTCTTTCGCGCCAGGGTGGTGCCCACAGTGGTCTGCCAGCCTCCGTCGCGCATCCCGGGCAGTTCCACAGCGAGGTTGCGCATCGCGGCAAGGATGAGCGCCCAGGTGTGCTCGGCCGTGGGCGCGGAGAAGGAGCCGGTGCCGCACACCGTGACGCCATGCTCCTCGGCGGCTTTCAGGTCAATCGCCGCGTTGTGCGGAGCTGTGCTCACCAGCAACTTCAAGTCGGGAAGGCGGGCGAACAGCTCGGCGGGGAAGCGGGTGCGCTCCCGCATCGCGACCACGACGTCGGCACCGGTCAGGCGCCGCACCAGTTCGTCCTGATCGCCCAGGTAGCTGGTCAGCACCTCGATCTCGGCACCGAGCGAGTCCCAGTCGGCGAAGCCCAGCGCGACGTTCTGGTAGTCGTCGAGAATCACGATCTTCACGCCACCGACCGTACCTCGCAGCGCGTACCGGTCGTCTCGTTGGCGCGCAGGGGTTCCTCAGGCCACCGGGAGCGGCAACACGTTGTTCGTCGCCGCGCGCAGGGCGTGGCGCATCGCTTCGCGGGGGGCGCGGCGGCCGGTGAACTGCTCCACCTGGCCGAAAGCCTGGTGCAGCAACATGTCCAGGCCCGTCGCGACGCGGCCGCCACGCGCCAGCACCGCCTCGGCGAGGGGGGTGGGCCACGGGTGGTAGATGACGTCCAGGACGCAGGCCGCCGTGGCGAGTTGCGCCGCGTGCTCGGCCACCGCGGCCGGGGGGACGGTACTGACCAGCACCGACGCATCCGCCACGAGCGTGCCGAAGTCCGTCTCCGACCAGGACAGCACCTCGACCGCGACGCCGGCGCGCTCGGCCGCCGTCACCGTCTCCGCCGCACGGGCCGCGTCTCGCACCACCAGCCGGGCCGTGCGGATACCGAGGCCGGCGAACGCGACGACGGCCGCCGACGCCGTGCCGCCACCGCCGAGGATCACGCCGGGCCCCATGGCGGAGGCCGGGCCACTGAGGACGCCCGGACCGGCCGCGGAGGCCGAGCCGCTGCCGAGGGAGCCAGGCCGGTTCGCGGAGGGCATGCCGCCACCGGCGTCGCCAGGATGGGCTTCCGACGCCGTGCCACCACTGCGGGCCCCAGGTCCGGCTCCCGACGCCCTGCCACCATCGGCGTCGTTAGGACGGGCCTCCGACGCCATGCCACCACCGGCGCCGCCAGGACGGGCCTCCAGCGCCATGCCACCAACGCGGGCCCCAGGTCCGGCCTCCGACGCCATGCCACCATCGCGGGCACCGGGTCCGGCTTCCGACGCCGTGCCGCCTGCGCCGGTGAACCCGCCGGCCGCCCGCAGCGCGCCGATCACGCCGTCCACATCGGTACAGTCCGCGGCCCAGCCAGAACCCTTGCGTACCAGCGTGTTGGCGGCGCCGGCGGCGATCGCGCGCGGGGTCGCCTCCGTGGCGAACTCCAGCGCCGCGCGCTTGCCCGGCATCGTCACCGAGAAGCCGACCCAGTCGGGCCCGGCGCCGCCGACGAGTGCGGCTAGCCCGGCCGCGTCGACCTCGATGCGCTGGTAGGTCCAGTCATCGAGGCCGAGCGCGGCGTAGGCGGCGGCGTGCAGCACCGGTGACAGCGAGTGTGCCACCGGTTTGCCCAGCACCGCGGCCCTAGTAGGCACCGCGCTGCCTCGCCAGTGCGATGTTCTGCTGATGCTCGGCCTGCGTCGTCGCGAAGCACGACAGGCCGTTCTTCTCGCATTTCACGAAGAACAGCCAGTCGCCGTCGGCGGGCTGTAGTGCGGCCTCGATCGCGGCCGCGCTCGGCGCGCCGATGGGAGTGGGCGGGAGGCCGTTGTTGACGTAGGTGTTGTACGGGTCGGCCCGCGCGCGGTCCGCGTCCGTGGTGGTCACGACCGGCTTGTCCAGCAGGTAGTTGACCGTCGAGTCCAGCTGCAGCCGTGTGTTCCGGCCCAGCCGGTTGTAGATCACCCGGGAAATCTTCTCGAAGTCCTGGCTGACGCCCTCGCGCTCGATCAGCGACGCGACGACCAGCAGGTGGTACGGGTCCTGGCCTTGCGCGTTCGTGGTCGCGCCCAGCCCGGCGGCCTGGATCTTCGTGGCCGAACTCTTGAGCACGTACGCGAGCAGCTGGTCGGCGGTCCAGCCCGGCTTCACGTCGTACACACCCGGGGCGATGAGGCCCTCGATGCGGCGCGGGTCGGTGCTCTTGGCCGCCGCCTGTGCGGCCCACGCGGGCACGCCCGCCGCGGCGAGATCCGTCGTGCCGGCGAGTTTGCGCAGCTGATCGACCGGGAGGCACGTGCTCCGGCCGTTGAGCGTCGCGCAGGAAGCCTTGGACAGCAACGTGAACACGCCGGGAGTGACGGTGCCGTCGGGCTGTGTGATGTCGTCGAGCTGGGTGCCGGCGCGCACCTGCAGCACGCCGACGCGAGCCTGCGGCGCAGTCAGCTTCGACACCGCGGCCGCGCCGGACATCTGGGTCTTCACCACGTAGTAGCCCGGCTGCAGGCTCAGTACCTTCGAGTTGTCCTCGCTGGCCTTCACGAACGCCTTCGCGCTCGCGACCACGCCCGCGTCCTTGAGTTCGGCGCCGATCGCGTTGGTGGAGTCGCCCTGCCCGATCTCGATGACGACGTCGGAGTTCCCGTCGCCGGTGTAGTCGTCGTAACCGAAGATCGCCGAAATGCCGACCCAGGCACCACCCGCGATGAGCGCCAGCACCGTGAGCGCGACAAGCCATCGCACCGGCCGGAAGCGCTTGCGACCCGGCTCGTCCGGCGGTTCCTCGTTGTCCGGCGGCTCGATGTACTCGGGTTCGGCGCGCTCGTCGTCGGGGTAGTCGTCCTCGTAATCCTCTTCGTAGTCCCCGTCGAAGCCTTCGAAGTCCTCTTCCTCGTAGTCCCGGCCGTCGATCGGCTCGATGATCTCCGTGGGACTCTCGTCCGGTGGGATCTGCCGCGGCCGGCGCGCGCGCGGCGGCTGCACGCGGTCCCCGAACAGCTCCAGGCCCTGGTCCGGCGGTGGTGCGGGACGGCGGACCTGCGGACGGCGCACGGGCGGCGGCTCCGGCGCCGGGCGCGCGTGCCGCGGTGGCGGCGGCGTGCGGGGCGGCTGGTTGCGCGGTGGCATCGGCCGCTGCGGGGCGGGCGGGCGGCGCCCTGGTCCGCCAGGCGGCGGGGGAAGATCCCGGCTCACGAGCGACCCTCCCGCGCGAGGTAGGCGGAGCGGCCGTCGAGCCAGGCCTGCAGGATCTCCACCGCGGCGGCCTGGTCGACCACCGCGCGCTGCTTGCGCCCCTTGACCCCCCGCTGGGACAGCATGCGGGACGCGCTGACGGTGGTCAGCCGCTCGTCGGCCAGCCGGACCGGCACCGGTGCGATACGTTCGGCGACGCTGTCGGCATAGGCGACGGCGGTTTCCGCGGCGGACCCGTGCCGGTCCGCGAGCGTCCTTGGCAACCCCACGATCACCTCCACCACGTCGTGCTCGGTGACGAGCCCGGCAAGCTCAGCGAGATCACTGTCGTTGCGCACATCACGCGACAGGGTAACCAGAGGAGTGGCGAGCATCGGGGCGGGATCGCTGAGCGCAACGCCGACGCGGACGGAGCCCACGTCAACGGCAAGACGGCGACCCGGCCCCGGGTCGTTCTCCCCGGGCCGGTCGGCGTTACGCCGCGTCACCCCGCGGCGACCGCGTCACGCAAGGCGGTGATCGCCTGCTCGATGCCGGCCGGGTTCGTGCCGCCACCCTGCGCCATGTCCGGTTTGCCGCCACCGCGGCCGCCGACCGCCGGGGCGAACGAGGGCACCAGTTTGCCCGCCGCGAGCCCCTTGTCGCGCGCTCCGGGCGTGGTGGCGACGACGAAGCTCAGCTTCCCGTCCCGCGGCGCGAACAACGCGACGACGCCGGGACGCGAGCCGAGCCGGTTGCGTACTTCCATCGCCAGCGCACGCAGGCCACCCGCGTCGATCTCGCCGTCGACCTGCTCCGCGACCAGCGACACACCACCGGCGTCGACGGCCTTGTCCGCGAGCGAGCCCACAGAGCCGAGCACCTGCTGGGTGCGCAGCTGGTCGATCTCCTTCTCGGCGTTGCGCAGGCGGGTCAGCACGTCCTCGATCCGCGAGGGCAGCTCGGCCGTCGGAACCTTGAACGTGCTCGCCAGCTGCGACACCATCAGCTGCTCCTTGCGGACGTGCCGCAGCGCGTCCGTGCCGACCAGTGCCTCGACGCGGTGCACACCGGACCCGATCGAGGAGTCGCTGACCAGCTTGACCAGGCCCAGCTCGCCGATGCGGCCGACGTGCGTGCCGCCGCACAGCTCGCGCGAGTAGTCGCCCATGTCGACGACCCGCACGTCGTTGCCGTACTTCTCGCCGAACAGCGCGATCGCGCCGAGCTCGAGCGCCTTGTCCTTGGTGGTGACGTAGGACTGCACCTCGACGTCGTTCTGCAGGTAGTCGTTGACCTCCTCCTCGACCTCGGTGAGGATGTCCGCCGACACCGGGCCGGGCGTGGTGAAGTCGAACCGCATGCGGCCCGGCGAGTTCAGCGACCCGGCCTGTGCCGCGCGGCGGCCGTAGGCGCCGCGCACGGCCGCGTGCACGAGGTGCGTGGCCGAGTGCGAGCGCGCGATCGAGGAGCGGCGCGTCGCGTCGACCGAACCGGTGACCTGGGTGTCGAGCGCGATCTCACCCTGGGTGACCTCGACGCGGTGCACGAACAGGCCCGGCACGATCTTCTGCACGTCGACGACCTTGGCCTCGCCGCCCGAGCCGAGCAGCACGCCGGTGTCGGCGACCTGGCCGCCGCTTTCCGCGTAGAACGGGGTGCGGTCCAGGATCAGCTCGGCCTTGTCGCCCTCGCGCACGACCGGCACGCCCTGGCCGTCCTTGAGCAGCCCGATGACCCTCGCGGTGGCCTGCAGGTCGGTGTAGCCGAGGAAGTCCGTCTCGCCGTGGCGCTCCAGCATCTCCCGGTACACCGACAGGTCGCCGTGGCCCTTCTTGCGGGCGGCCGCGTCGGCCTTGGCGCGCCGGCGCTGCTCGTCCATGAGGGTGCGGAAACCGTCCTCGTCCACGGCCAGGCCCTGCTCCGACGCCATCTCCAGGGTCAGGTCGATCGGGAAACCGTAGGTGTCGTGCAGCTGGAACGCGCGGTCGCCTGCCAGCACCGTGCCGCCGGCCTTCCTCGTCTCGTCGGCGGCGAGGTCGAAGATCCGCGACCCGCTGGTGAGCGTCTGCAGGAACGCCTCCTCCTCGGCCCGCACGACCTCGCTGATCCGGTCGAAGTCGCGCGCGATCTCCGGGTACGACGGCGACATCGCGTCGCGCACCACGGCGGCGAACTCGGGCAGCACCGGCTCGTGCACGCCCAGCAGGCGCACCGAGCGCACGATGCGGCGCAGCAGGCGGCGCAGCACGTAGCCGCGTGCCTCGTTGCCCGGGGTCACGCCGTCGCCGATCAGCATCACGCCGGAGCGGGCGTGGTCGGCGATGACGCGGAAGCGGACGTCGTCGGCGTGGTCGGCGCCATAGCGGCGGCCGGAGAACTCCTCGGCCTTCGCGATGACCGGCCGCACGAGATCGGTCTCGTACACGTTCTCGACGCCCTGCAGCAGGTACGCGACGCGTTCGACACCCATGCCGGTGTCGATGTTCTTCTTCGGCAGTTCGCCGATCGGCGGGTGGCCGTACTTCGGGCTCTGCTCACCCCGTACGTCCTGCATGAAGACGAGGTTCCAGATCTCCAGGTAGCGGTCCTCGTCGACGACGGGCCCGCCGTCACGGCCGAACTGCGGGCCGCGGTCGTAGTAGATCTCCGAGCACGGACCGCCCGGGCCGGGCACACCCATGTCCCAGTAGTTGTCCCGGCCGTCGCGCGCCTGGATGCGCTCGGACGGGATGCCCGCGATCTTCTGCCACAGCCCGGCCGCCTCCGAGTCGTGCTCGTAGACGGTCACCCAGACGCGGCCAGGGTCGAACCCGAAGCCGCCGTCGTCCTGGGACTTGGTGATCAGCTCCCAGGCGTTGGTGATGGCGCCTTCCTTGAAGTAGTCGCCGAAGGAGAAGTTCCCCGCCATCTGGAAGAACGTGTTGTGCCGCGTGGTCTTGCCGACCTCGTCGATGTCGCCGGTGCGCACACACTTCTGGATGCTGGTCGCGCGCGGGTACGGCGGCGGGACGTCACCGAGGAAGTACGGCTTGAACTGCACCATGTCCGCGTTGACGAACAGGAGTGTCGGGTCGTCGAGGATCAGGGACGCGCTGGGCACCCTGGTGTGGCCGCGGCGTTCGAAATGCTCGAGGAAGCGCTTGTTGATCTCGTGTGTTTCCACTGGTCTTTCCTTGGGCTGGGCGGCAGGACGCCGCGCCTGGGTCTGGTGGGCGGCGACGGCGGAGAGCGCGAAGTGCTCCTCAGCTCTCCGCCCGGCGCGCTCGCGCCGTGCGCGATGCGGCGGCCGCGCGTCCGCTTCCGGCCGCCGGCATCCCGGACCGCTGCTCCACCATGTCGCGTAACTCCTGCTCGCGCTCGCTCATTCCGGCGCGGATGTCCGCGCCGAAGGACCCGATGGCGCCCGCCAGTTCGGACACCGCGTCGCCCAGGTTCGAGGCTATCCCGGCCGGGGTGGCCTGACGAGCTGTTTTGCCGACCTTGCGGGACGCCGCGACCCCGGCCGCGACACCCACACCCAGCCAGAATAGCCGCTTCACGACTTCGCGCCCTTGCGGCCGCGGCGCGAGTGCTTGCCCTCCGTGCCGGACTTGGCCTTGCGGCGGGCACGGATCGCCTTGCTCACGCCGTAGGAGAACGCCGCCGTCTTGACAAGCGGGCTGCCGAGGGTCGCGGTGAACACCGAGGTCAGGGCGGAGACGTTGCCACTGACGGCCTGCGCGTTCGCGGTGATCCCGTCGACGCGCTCGAGCTGGGTGTTCACGTGCGTGATGGTGTCGTTGGCACCGATCAGCAGCGGGTCGGTGTTCTCGTGGGCCTTGCGGATGGCGACGGTGGCCTCGTCCAGCGTGCGGCCGAGCTTGAGCAAGGGGATCGCCAGCAGCAGAACTAGCAGCACGAATGCCCCGGCGGCGATCAGCGCGGCGATCTGCCCGGCCGACATGGCCCCTCCTCGAGATCCAGTGGTTGTCCAGCGGCACGAATGCCGGTCAGGCTACCGTGCTCGCCCGCCCACGGCCGGGTGGGTCCACCGCATCAGCGGAGTCCGTAGTAGATCGCCGCCATGTCCTCGTCGCCGTGCCCGGCGGACGAGGCCGCTTCCAGGTGGGCGAGCGCGGCCCGGACGGCGGCGAGGTCGACCCTGTCACCGGCGGCGTCGAGAACCAGGCGTGCGTCCTTGGCGGCGAGCCGGGTGGCGAAGCTGAGCGGGAACTCGCGGGAGATCATCGCGCCGCCCTTCAGGTGGACGTAGGGCACGTCGAGCGTGCCGCCGGTGATCGCGTCGAGGAACAGGTGCGGGTCGAGCCCGAGCGCCTCGGCGAGGCCGACGCTCTCGGCGGTCGCGTTGGTCAGCGCCAGCACCCAGGCGTTCACCACGAGCTTGAGCCTGCTCGCCGCCCCGGCCGGGCCGACCCACATCGTGCGCGCGCCCACCGCGTCGAAAACCGGAGCGCACCGCGCCTCCAGTTCATTCGGGCCGGAGGCCAGCACGACCAGTTTCGCTTGCTCCGCCGGCTGTTTCGTGCCGAGCACCGGAGCGTCCACAAAGGCCAGTCCGGCTTTGCCTGCCAGTTCGGCGAGCTTGCCGGTCCACTCCAGACCGACCGTGCTCATCTGGAGCCACACGGCATCGCCGGGCACCGCGTCCAGTGCGCCCGAGATCACCTCGTGCCCGGCCGGCCCGTCGGTGAGCATGGTCACCACGAAATCGGCACTCTCGACGGCCTCCGCGGGCGTGCCCGCCACCTGCGCGCCGTCCGCGGCGAGCGGTTCGGCCTTGTCGCGGGTGCGGTTCCACGCGCGCACGGTGAACCCCGCGGCGAGCAGGTTGCGCGCCATCGGCAGTCCCATGATCCCGGTTCCCAGCACGGCCACCGTCGTCATCGGGCTCTCCTAATCAGTAGTAGGGATATGGGTTCCGTGGCGTTTTCGTCGCTTCGCCCATCGCCTTCGACGATGGCACCGCGCGCCGGGGTTCGCTTGACTTCGAGTTAACTAGAGGTTTCATCCTGGGTTCATGCGAAACGAAACTCCGACCGCGGTCGTCACCGGCGCATCCCGTGGTCTCGGCCTGGCATTGACCAGGGAACTCGCGCGGCGCGGCTGGCGGATCGTCGCCGACGCCCGCGACGGTGACCGGCTCGACCAGGCGGTCGCGGACCTGACCGGCGTCACTCGCATCGCGGGTGATGTCGCCGATCCGGCGCATCGGCGGCGACTCGCCGACGCGGTGGCGGACGGCGTGGATCTGGTCGTGAACAACGCGAGCATGCTCGGACCGAGCCCGCAGCCGCGGCTCGCCGACTACCCGCTCGACGTCCTCGAGCACGTCTACGCCGTCAACACGATCGCGCCGCTGGCACTGATCCAGGCCCTGCTGCCCGCGCTGCGCGCGCGGCACGGCCGTGTCATCGACATCAGCTCCGACGCGGCTGTCGAACCGTATGAGGGCTGGGGCGGCTACGGCTCGTCGAAGGCCGCGCTGGACCAGCTGACCGCGATTCTCGGCGCCGAGGAACCCGGCATCCGGGTCTACACGTGCGATCCCGGCGACATGAACACCGACCTGCACCAGCAGGCCTTCCCCGGCGAGGACATCTCCGACCGGCCGGCTCCCGTGACCGTCGTGCCCGCACTGCTGCGGCTCGTCGAGGGCGACCTGCCCAACGGCCGGTACCGGGCGGCCGACCTCGGTGCGGAGGTTCCGGCATGATCCAGTTCACCCTGCCACCCGACGCCGAGGCGGAGCGGCCGCCCGAGCGCAGAGGCCTGACGCGCGACGGGGTGCGGCTGCTCGTCGCGCGGCCGGAAGGCGTGGCACACAAGCATTTCCGTGACCTGCCCGGCGAACTCGAACCGGGTGACCTCGTCGTGGTGAACACGTCGGCGACGCTGCCCGCGGCGGTGGACGCGCGCCGCGCGGACGGCACCGCCGCGCCGGTGCACGTGTCGACGCCGCTCGACAACGGCGACTGGATCGTCGAGGTGCGGCTGCTCGACGCGAGTGGGCCCGACCTGAGCGTCACCACGGGCGACGAGGTCACGCTGCCGGGCGGGGTGACGCTGCGCCTCGCCGAGCCCTATCCGGACACGACCGCGGACGTGTCGCGGTTGTGGCATGCGACGGTGAGCCCCGCCGTGCCCGCGGCCCGGTACCTGCCGCGGCACGGCCGCCCGATCGGGTACGGCTACCTCGCCGGGCACTACCCCATCGCCGACTACCAGACCGTGTACGCGACCGAGCCCGGCAGCGCCGAGATGGCCAGCGCGGGACGCCCGTTCACCGAACCGCTGCTGGTGCGGCTGATGGCGCGCGGCGTGATCGTCGCGCCGATCGTGCTGCACGCGGGAGTGTCCAGCCCGGAACTGCACGAACCGCCGACCGCGGAGCGGTTTCTGGTGCCCGAGGCCACCGCGCGGCTCGTGGACGTCGTGCGCGCCGCGGGGCAGCGGATCGTCGCCGTCGGCACCACCGTGGTCCGCGCACTCGAAAGCGCCGCCGCACCCGATGGGAGCATGCGCCCGGCGAGCGGCTGGACGGATCTCGTGCTCGGCCCGGACCGGCCGGCGCGCGTGGTATCGGGCCTGGTCACCGGCCTGCACGCACCGGAGGCGAGCCACCTGCTGCTACTCGAGGCGGTCGCCGGGCCTCGGCTGGTGCGGACGGCCTACGACGCCGCGCTGGAGCGTCATTACCTGTGGCACGAGTTCGGCGACTCGACCTTGTTCCTGCCATGATGTCCGGTCATGGATCTCAAGCCGTTGGCGACCGCCGAGCGCGAGGACTTCGCCGGGTTCCTGGAGACGCTCTCGCCTGCGCAGTGGGGGGCGCCGAGCCTGTGCGCCGGTTGGCGTGTGCGTGACGTGGTCGCCCACGTGATCAGCTACGACGAGCTGCACGGCCGGGAGCTCGCCGCTCGGCTGGCGCGGGGCCGGTTCCTGTTGAACCGCGCCAACGGGCTCGGTGTGGCGGCCTCCCGCGAGCGCGATCCGGCGGAGCTGGTGGCACTGATGCGGCGCTACCGCGAGCCGCGCGGGCTGACGGCCGCGTTCGGCGGCATGGTCGCGCTGCTCGACGGGCTGATCCACCAGCAGGACATCCGCCGCCCGCTCGGCCTGCCCCGCGAGATCCCCGCACCGCGGCTGCGGGCCGCGCTGCGGTGCGCCCGGCTGGCGCCGCCCATCCGGGCCTTCTGGCGAGCACGGGGACTGCGCCTGGTCGCGACGGATGTGGACTGGTCCGGCGGACGCGGCCCTGAAGTGCGCGGGCCCGGCGAGGCCCTGCTCCTGGCGATAGCCGGCCGCGCCTGCGCGGTCGGCGAGCTTGGTGGACCGGGACGCGAGGTCCTCGCCAGGAGACTGGGCGTATAGGTCGTTATACAACGCTCAGCGGCCGTCGTCGCCGCGGATGGTGCGGCGCAGGCGGGGCACCCGATCGGCGAGGGTGCGTTCCGCGCCGTGCTGGGAGGGGTTGTAGTAGTCGCGGCCGACCAGTTCGTCCGGCGGGTACTGCTGCGACAGCACGCCGTCGGGCACGTCATGCGGATATCGGTAGCCCTGCGCGTTGCCGAGCTTCGCCGCGCCGGCGTAGTGCCCGTCACGCAGGTGCGGCGGCACGGTGCCGATGCGGCCGGCCCGCACGTCCGCCAGCGCCGCGTCGATTCCCATGATCACCGCGTTCGACTTGGGGGCGGTCGCGAGGTGCACGGTCGCCTGCGCGAGCGCGAGCCGGCCCTCCGGCATGCCGATGAACTGCACCGCG
>DASZUO010000158.1:0-6594 GCA_035547575.1 Amycolatopsis sp.
GGTCGCTCTTTCCCGGCATGATCCACTTCCGGCCGATCAGGCAGCTCCGCGATGTGCCAAGAAATCAGTCCACAATGTACTGTTGCAGGCGGGTGGCGAGCGTGCCGCGATCGACCGTACGCCGGGCGGGGGCCAAGCGCCGGGACGACGCGGCCAGTCCGCTGAGGGTGCTTGTGACGAACCGGGCGACCGCGGACGGCGACGGCAGCAGCTCGTTACCGAACTGGGCGATGACGAACACGTCCTCGGTGGGGCGGGTCTCCACCGAGAGCGACCAGCCGTCACGCTCGTTCCAGACAAGCATGAGGTCCCGCCCCGGCAACTGCGCCCAGCTCGTGGACAAGCCCAGATAGGCCGTCGCCGTGTCGCTGATCTCGAAGCTCGTACCCTGGGCCGGGAGCCCGAGCTCCCGCGCGACCGCACGAACGTAACCCGCCAGCCCCCGAGCCAACGCCACGGTAGTGTCCGCGTTCGTGTCCATATCACCAGGCTAACTCGCAGCGGGGAACTTTTCGGCACGTCGGCTCGTTGACCACACAAGTCGCACGTTTTGCGTGTTCGCGGGGCCACCGCGGCCCACGGAATTCACACCGGCGAGACAGCCGGAACCCACGTCCGCTGAACGGGTCCCGATCCCTCCGCGACACAGAAACCTTGGTGGTCATGTCGACCGACACTGCCCCGGCCACGCGGCCCCGCAGCGACTTCGGTGAGCTTTCCCTAGCGATCAAACAACGAGGCCTTCTGGATGGCCGCCCAAGCGCGTACATCCTCAGGTTCGCGATCAACGTGACACTGCTGGCCGCGGGCTGGACCCTGTTCGCGCTGGTCGGGGCGTCCTGGTGGCAACTTCTGACCGCGGTGTTCTTCGCGGTGATGTTCGGCCAGCTCGCCTTCGTCGGTCACGACGCGGGCCACAAGCAGATCTTCCGCGGCAAACGCGCCAACAACATGGTCGGCCACCTCCACGGCGCTCTGGTGGGGCTCAGCTTCCAAGCATGGGTCGGTAAACACAACCGGCACCACGCCAACCCGAACCACGAGCAGGACGATCCCGATCTGCACATCCCGTTGCTCGCCTTCAGCCCCGAACAGGCAGCCGGCAAGCAGGGCTTCCTGCGCTGGATGGCGAAGTATCAGGCGTTCCTGTTCTTCCCACTGCTCCTGCTCGAGGGCCTGAACATGCACGTGTCGAGCGTCCAGTCGGTGCTGCGGCGCGAGGTGAAAGCCGTCCGGCTGGAGGGGACCCTGCTGACCGTGCACATCGTCGGCTACCTTGCGGTGGTGTTCTGGGTGCTCACGCCACTGCAAGCGATCGTGTTCATCGTGGTCCATCAGGGCTTGTGGGGCCTCTACCTCGGCTGCTCGTTCGCGCCCAACCACAAGGGAATGCCGCTGCTGCCCGCCGGCCAGAAACTGGACCACCTCCGCAAGCAGGTGCTGACCTCCCGCAATATCCGCGGCGGCCGGCTCACCGACGTCGCGCTCGGCGGCCTGAACTACCAGATCGAGCACCACCTCTTTCCCGGCATGCCCCGCGCGAACCTGCGCCACGCCCAGCCCCTGGTACGGGAGTTCTGTACCCGCCACGGGCTCACCTACAACGAGACCAGCGCGGCCGGCTCCTACGCCGAGGTGCTACGGCACCTGCACGCGATGGGGGCACCGCTTCGTGCCGCCCCGACCAGCGCCACACCGTAAGGAACGACAACGTGACTGCTTCCCAGCCCACCGACAGTGCGGGCGATCCGCCCGTCCTGTTCAGCCACCCCGCGAGCGCCGAACCGATCGACTACCAACCGTTCGCGCCGCCCGCGGACGCGAAACACACACCCGACGCGCCGTTCCTCGCGCCACCGACGACCACGAGCGGGCCCGCCGGGTCACGGACCGGCCCGGCGCGGGATCGTCCCAGCGGCCACAACCCGGGCGCCCGAGATCGGCTCCGATTCCGCGATCGGTAAGCGAAAATAGTTGGAACGGTCCGGGAATATTGATGCGCGGGCTGCCGAGTCGGCGTAGCGTCAAGGGTGTCGAAGGCACTTGCGCTGACGGGTGGCCACGCCGTCAAAAGTCTTCGGCGAACCCACGACGGTCGATCCTCGACCGGGAACGGATGAAACCGCGACGCCGAATCGGCGGGCCACGACCCGTTTGACCGTATTGGTCACCGAGCAGCTTTGGCTGAACACGCAAGCGTGACTGAAGCCAGAAGCGCCCACCTTTGGATTGCACCGCCAATCCGGCGACCCGATCGGAAAGACCGCGCACCGAACTACCGGCGCCCGCCACGGGCGCCGGTAGCGAGGTGGATCCGCAGCACGCATTGCGCCAGTCCCACGCCGCGACCGGACAGGTCGCACGCGCTGGCTGACGCGGGCGCGGTGTCGACAAGGGCCTGCTCGGGTTCACTGTCACGTGGACTCCCGCGCCGGACGCCGACAGCAGATCCAGCGGTGCCATCGATCGCGGAATGGGTCGTCGGGTCCGCGAGCACCGCGAATACGTCCCCAAACCCTAGTCCGCTACCACCTCCCGCGAGTCCACTTCGGACGCCGGTTCGCCGAGGTAGGACGCGATCACGGCGGGCGAGCGGCGGATCTCCGCCGGGGTGCCCTCCGCGACCCGGGAACCGAAGTCCAGCGCATACACCCGGTCACAGGTGCTCATCACCAGATCGACGTCGTGCTCGATGAGCAGCACGCCCATTCCCCAGTTGCGTGCCAGGCCCCGGATCAGCGAACCGAGTTCCCGCGTCTCCCGGTCGTCCAGACCGGCGGCCGGTTCGTCGAGCATCAGGATGCTCGGCGCGGTGGCCACCGCACGCCCGATGCCGACCTGACGACGGCGGCCGTAGGGCAGGTCGCTGGGCCGGTGCCCCAGCTCCCCCACCAGGTCGAACTCGCGGATCGTCGTCAGCGCAGCCGCGGACAGCGGCGGGGTGCGGGCCCAGAACAGGTCCAGCACGTAAGAAGCCCAGCCGCGCGGCTCGGCCGCGACGCGCAGGTTGTCCAGCACGGTCATGTCGTCGAACAACTCCAGCGACTGGAACGACCGCGCGATCCCGGCCCGCGACAGCCGGGCCGGTGACCAGCCGGTGATGTCCCGGCCGTCCAGCAGCACCGTGCCGCTGAGCCGGGTGAAGCCGGTTACCGCGTCGACGAGCGTGGTCTTGCCGGCACCGTTCGGCCCGATCAGGCCGACCACCTGGCCCGGTTCCACCCGCAACGACACCTCGTTCAGCGCGGTCACCCCGCCGTACCGCACGGTGAGCCCCTGCACTTCCAGGGTCGCGGGCCGCACCGTGTGCCGTTCGTTGTCCCCCAACCGCGCCAACTCGGGCAGCACCGGCTGCGCGGGCTTGCGCCGGCCGCGGAGGTTCAGCCGCTGCGCCAGCGCATGCAACTGCCGCCAGTTCAGGTAGGCCAGCCCGTCCGGCGCCTGCACCACGGTGACCAGCAACAGCACGCCACCGATCAGCGGCAGGTACACCGCCACCCCCGCGCCGAGCAGGTTCAGGATCTGCGTGCCGATGGAGCCCACGGTCAGCAGACCGCCGATCACCGGGCCCGCGATCCAGCCGACACCGCCGACCACGGCCTGCGACACCAGCTGGATCGAGGTGAGCGAGTCGAACGACGTGTACACGATCGCCGGGTCCCGGAACGCCAGCAGGATGCCGCCCAGCGCGGCGATCACGCTGGCGAGGCAGAACCCGTAGAGCCGGGCGCCCACAGCGTTGATGCCGAGCGACGCGGCAGCGCGTTCGTTGCCGCGCACGGCGATCATGCGCCGCCCGGTACGGCCACGGCGAAGGCTCGCCACCGCCAGCCCGACGAGCAGGAAGAACACCACGCACACCACGGCGTAGCGGCCGGGATAGATCACGGAATCCACATCCAGCCCGAAGATCTCCGGCAGGTCCACGACGATCCCGTTGACACCGCCCGTATACGCGGGATGGTCGAACACGATCTGTTCCAGGCCGACCGCGAACGCGAGCGTGGCGATGGACAGGTTGATGCCACGGGTGCGCAGGCACACGAACCCTACGAGCAGCCCCAACGGCAGCGTGACCGCCACCCCGATCACCAGCGCGACCAGGAACGGGAGCCCGGCCGCCGCCGCGATCCTTCCCGCTACCCACGCGCCCCAGCCGGCGAAGGCGAACTGGGCCAGCGACAACTGTCCACTGTAGCCGGTGACGACCACCAGGGAGAGCAGGATGATCGCCATCGTCATCGTCGTCGTCACCGCGTCGGCCCAGTTCGGCGACAGGAACTGGATCACCACCACGGCTATCACGACGACCGGGATCAAAGTGGACAGTCTGATCCGGCCGGAACCGAGGCGGGGCAACCGCTCCCCCGCGTTGGAGCGCAGGTTCTTGTCCCGCCCGCGCAGCACGAGCACCACCACGATCAGGATGAACGGCGCGGCGGCGGACCAGCCGGGGTTGCTGACGTAGCGGCTCATCTCCGCCTGCGCGATGCCGATCACCAGGCCGCCCACCACGGTGAGCCCGAACGAGCTGAGCCTGCCCACCACCGCCGCCGCCAGCGCGGGCAGCACGAGGAGCGTGAACTGCGTGACGTCCAGACCGGTGATCGGCGCCAGCAGGATGCCGGCCGCCCCGGCGAGCGCCCCGCCGATCGCCCAGTTCGCCGCCGCGATCCGGTCCGCCGACTTCCCGAGCGCGGCCAGCGCCCGCTGGTTCTCCGACGTGGCCGCGGTGAGCCGGCCGAACTGGGTGCCGCGGTAGAGCAGCGTCAGCCCGGCCGCGACCACCAGCGCGATGCCGATGATGATGATCTGGTTCCACCCGACCGTCGCGCCGAGGATCCGCAGCGTCGACGTCGGCAGCTGGGAGGGGACCGTGATCGTGTTCGCCGGGTAGTACCTGGCCGCCGCCTGTTCCAGCACGGTGAGGATGCCCAGCGTCGCGATCATCCGGGTGACCGGTGCGGCCGTCCGAAGTGGACGCATGACGAGCACGTGGGTGAGCACCCCGATCAGTGCGCACACGAGCAGGCCGGCGATCACCGCCACCGCGTAGTTGACGTGGTGGCGCTGGTTGAGATCCCAGAACACGTAGGTGCCCACCATGCCGATGGCGCCCTGCGCGTAGTTCACGATCCGGGACACCCGGTGGATGATCACCATGCCGAGCGAGATGAGCACGTACAGCGCGCCCGACGCCAGTCCGATGACGGCGAACTTGATGATCTCGCTCACGGCGTGTCCTCCGCTCCGGCCGTGGCCAGGTACGAGTCCTCGATCTCGCTGACGCGCGACATCAGCTCAGCCGACGTGCCCGACATCACGACCCGGCCGCGGCGCAGGACGAAACCCCGGTCGGCGATGCCGAGCGCGTGCCGGACCTGTTGCTCGACCATGAGCACGCCCATGCCCCGGTCGGCCGCGTCCCGGATCGCGGTGAGCAGGCGCTCCACCACGAGCGGGGCCAGGCCGAGCGAAACCTCGTCCGCCAGCAACAGTTTCGCGTCGCCCGCGAGCGCCCTTGCCAGCGTCAGCATCTGTTGCTCACCGCCGGAGAGCAGCCCGGCGCGGCGCGACAGCAACGGCTCGAGTTCGGGAAACAGCGCCAGGCAGCCGTCCACCGACCGATGTGAGAGCCGGAGGTTGTCGTGCACCGACAAGGTCATGAACACCGACCGCTCCTCGGTCACGAACCGCAATCCGCGCGCGGCCCGGACGTGCAGCGGGGCGGTGGTGCGCTGCCCCTGCCAGCGAACCTCCCCCGCGAGCGCGGGCAGTTCACCCGCCAGCGCTCGCAGGGTGGTGGTCTTGCCCGCGCCGTTCGGCCCGAGCAGGGTCACGATCTCGCCGGGTGCGACGCTCAGCGCGAGGTCACGCACGACCGGGATCGAGTTGTAGCCGACGGCCAGGCCCACGGCTTCGAGCAGCGGTTCCCGCGCGGCCCCGGTCATTTCAGCGGCACCGTCTTGTAGATGTCGGTGAAGTCCGGGGATTCCAGGTGCGGCATGGAGTCCTGCACCTTCCAGAGGAGGATGCCGGTGTTGCGCAGCCGCGGGAACTGCGCGGCGGGCGGCTGCTTCGCGAAGGTGTAGGGCGCATACGTGCCCACGGTCGCGTTCGTCGTGTTCTGCAGCGCCGTCATGACGCTCGCCGAGTCGATGGTGCCGTTGATGGTCGGCATCACGCTGGAGAACAGCAGGGTGGCCGCGCCCCACGCCGCGGTGCCGTAGGTGGTGGTCGGCGGCGTCTGCGGGGTGTACTGCTTCATCGCGTTGATCATGTCCTGCACCGCCGGGATCTGGGTGTCGGTGGGCAGGTAGTTCGCACCGGCGAGCAGGATGCCGTCACCGGACTTGCCGAGACTGTTGAGCAGATCCTGGCTGAACGCCGCGGTGACGCCGCCGATGAGTATCTTCTGACCGCTCTGCTGGGTGGCGGTCATCAGTTTCGCCACCTCACCGGGCGCGATGATCGGCACGATGCACGTCGCGCCGGCGCTGACCAGCTGGCCGACCTGCGCGGCGTAGCTGTTCTCGGTGCGCCCGACCTCGATGTTCTTCACCAGTTGCATGCCGAGCGCCTCGAGGCCGTCCC
>DASZUO010000159.1:0-37654 GCA_035547575.1 Amycolatopsis sp.
AGGTGCTGGGCGCCGCTTTTCATCACCCGACCAGGTTAAGCCCACACGGAACGATCACACTCCCGGTGTGCCACCCACGCCTCCGCCGCAGGAGGTCCCCACAGCCGGCGGGCCCACACCGCCGACGTGACCGGCCACCCCGGCCCTGCCCCGACGCTGCCCCGGCCCTGCCCCGACGCCGCCTCGCCTCGTCGGCTGACCACGCCTTTCCCGACGCGGCCCTGACACACACGAACCTGGCCCCGCCGACTGGCCGGCCGCCGTTGCGCCGCCCACGGCTGCCCAGCCCCCGTTGCCTGGCCCCGGCAACTGGCCCGGCTGCGATTGCCTGGCCCGGCCGACTCGCCCGGTCGTGCGCCGCCGTCGCCTCACCCGGCCGTCGCCCAACCCCCGTTGGCTGGCCCTACCGATTCGCCGGTCGTCCGCCGCCGTTGCCTGGCCCGGCAACCTGCCCGGCTGCGGTTGGTGACCGGCCGCATTGCCTCGCCCCACCGACTTGCCGGTCGTGCGCCGCCGTAGCCGAAGCCGGCGATCGGCAGCGGCGACGCTGCCGCCGCTAGCCGGAGACCTCCTCCAGCGGCGGCACTTCCTCGTCCTGCGGAGGCGGGCCCGGCGGGGTGCCGTCGCCGAAGGGCGAGCCACCCAGGGACTCTCGGCCGTGGGGCGTTCGCCAGCCGGCGAGGTCCGGGCCGCGGGGGACGATGCGCGTCGGGTTGATCTGGGCGTGCACCTGGTAGTAGTGGCGCTTGATGTGGTCGAAATCCACAGTGTCACCGAAGCCGGCCGTCTGGAACAGATCTCGCGCGTACGCCCACAGCACGGGCATTTCCGTCAGCTTCTGCCGATTGCACTTGAAATGCCCGTGGTAAACGGCATCGAAGCGCACCAGCGTCGTGAACAAGCGGATATCCGCTTCGGTGATGGTGTCGCCCACGAGAAAACGCTGTCCCGAAAGGCGCTCCGACAACGCGTCCAATCGAGTGAACAGTCGCGAATACGCATCGCCATATGCCGACTGTTTCGACGCGAAACCGGCCTCGTACACGGCCGCGTTCACGTCCTTGTACACCGCCTGGTTGACCTCGTCGATCTCGGCACGATGTTGCTCCGGATACAGATCGGGCGCGCCCGGGCGGTGATACTTGGTCCATTCGGTGGAAAAGTCGAGCGTGATCTGCGGGTAGTCGTTGGTGACGAGCTGGCCGCTCGGGATATCCACCACGGCGGGCACGCTGATGCCACCGTGATAATGGGGCTCGGCTTTGCGGTACGCCTCACCCAGGAAACGGATCCCCAGCACGGGATCGCGTCCATCCGGATCAAGCGTGAACCGCCAGCTTCGTTCGTCCTGAATGGGATCCGCGACGGCAACGGAAATGGCCTGCTCCAAGCCGAGCAGGCGGCGTACCACCAAGCCACGACTCGCCCACGGACACGCCCGGCTCACCACCAGCCGGTAGCGCCCGGGCTCCACCGGCCAGCCGTCGCGTCCGTCCGCCGTGATGCGCGCCGCGAAGTGGTTCGGCGATCGCTCGAATCGACCAGTTTCGGGATCGGTCGGGATGGTCATACCACCACCGTAGACAGGGGTCGCGCGCGTGGCATTGTGCGTAGACTCGCTGCACCGGCGTACAGGCACGAGAGGCGGGCAACAATGGCGCTGATGCCCTTCACCGACTCCATGTTCCTCCTGGTCGAAAGCCGGGAACACCCGATGCATGTGGGTGGCCTGCAACTGTTCCGCAAACCCGCGGGCGCCGATCCGGACTATTTGCGCGGACTGCGCGAAGACTTGATCAAGAACGAGGACATTCCCACGGCGTTTCGCCGGCATCCCGCGCGGCCGGTCAACTCGCTGGGCTACCTCGCCTGGGCGCAGGACGAAAACGTCGACCTGGACTACCATTTCCGCCATTCCGCGCTGCCCCGGCCTGGCCGCGTACGCGAACTGCTCGAACTCGCGTCCCGCTGGCACAGCACTCTGCTCGACCGGCACCGGCCACTGTGGGAGATCCACCTCGTGGAAGGTCTGCAGGACGACTGGTTCGCGATGTACAGCAAGATCCACCACTCGCTGATGGACGGCGTATCGGCGCTCCAGCACATGCAGAGCACCCTCTCCGAGGACCCGGACGACCACGACTGCCCGCCGCCGTGGGGAAGCCCGCGCCCGCGCAAGCCCCGACCGTCGCGTTCGCCTGGTTCGGTGCTGAACACCGCGCGCAGTTCGGTCGGGCAACTGGCCGGACTGGCGCCCGCGGCGTTCAAAGTGGCCAGGGAAGCCTTCCGCGAGCACAATCTGACGCTGCCGATGCAGGCGCCGAAGACCATGCTGAACGTCCCGATCGGCGGCGCGCGCCGGTTCGCGGCGCAGTCGTGGCCGCTGTCACGGGTGCGCGCCATCGCCACCGCCACCGCCACGAGCACGTCCCGCAACGACGTCGTGCTCGCGATGTGCGCGGGCGCGTTGCGCGACTACCTGATCGAGCAGAACGCACTGCCGGACGACCCGTTGATCGCGATGGTCCCGGTGTCGACGCGGCGGCAGTCGGAAAGTCCGGGCAGCGGCAACCAGATCGGCGCCGTGCTGACGAATCTCGCGACAGACAAGAAGGATCCGGCGGCGCGGCTGGCGACGATCCACCTTTCCATGCGCGAGGCGAAGCGCGTTTTCAAGGAGCTGACACCGATCCAGGCGCTGCTGCTGTCGGGGATCAACGTCGCGCAACTCGGCATCTCGGGCGTGCCGGGCGTCGTCGCCGGGACGCGCCCGCCGTTCAACTTGGTGATCTCGAACGTGCCCGGCCCGCGCCGGCAGATGTACTGGAACGGCGCGCACCTCGACGGGATCTACCCGGCGTCGGTGCTGCTGGACGGGCAGGCGCTGAACATCACGCTCACCAACAACGGGGAGAACCTCGACTTCGGCATCACCGGATGCCGGCACAGCGTGCCGCACCTGCAGCGTCTGCTCGTCCACCTCGACACGGCGCTCGCGGAGCTCGAATCCGCTGTGCGGTAAGGAAACCAGGCACCTAATCCGCGAAACGGAGAAGACCATCCGCAATGTCGGACACATCGATCGCGCCGGTGGCGGCCGCGAGCACGAGCTTCTCCGCCGCAGCCACATCAAGCGGGTCGCCGAGCCGCTCCCCATTCACCTCCAGGAAAACCCACGCACCGGCCCAGGCCGCTCGCTTGTTGCCGTCGACGAGAGCGCGGCTGCGCACCAAGGAATGCAGCAGCGCCGCCGCTTTGGTGAACAGGTCGGGATAGGCATCCTGCCCGAACACCGTCGCCGAAGGCCGGGCGACCGCGGCGTACAGCAACCCGAAATCGCGCACTTGAACCGGCGCACCGACCGCGAAGCGCGTCGCGGTCAGAACGTCCTCGACATCGAGGTAATACGGCTCGCGCACCTACTGCGCCAGTCGCTCGTTCAGCTCCTCGCTGATCCGGGCCACCCTGGCCGCGGCCTCGGCGACCAGGTGCTTGCGTGTTGACACGGCGGACACGACGGCGTCATGGGCCACCGCCTTGAGGGACTTGCCTTCGCGCTCCGCCGTCGCGCGCAGGTCAGCCATCTCGTCGTCGGTGAACTGCAGATTCAGGGCCGCCATGGGTTCACGGTACCAAATCAGGTACCTACCCGGCCAGCCGACTGACGGGCCACGGCTGGATCTCCTCGACGAGCTTCGCCACCGCCAGCACGAGGTCGTCGGAGTGCCGGGGCCCGACGATCTGCAGCCCGACCGGCAGACCGGATTCGGTCACGCCCGCTGGCACGCTGATCGCCGGTTGCTGGGTCATGTTGAACGGGTACGTGAACGGCGTCCACTCCGGCCAGCTCGACAGGCCGCTGCCCGGCGGCACCTCGTGCCCCGCCTCGAACGGCAGGATGCCGACCGTCGGCGTGATCAGAATGTCGAACCGCGTGTGGAACTCGCCCATCAGGATGCCGAGCGCGGCCCGCTCGGCGGTCGCCGCCAGGTAGTCCGCCGCCGAATGCGTCTTGCCCTGCTCCCACACGCGCCGGAGGCCGGGGTCGATCTTCTCCTCCGAGCCGGGCGGGAACGTGCCGAGCAACTGCGCGGCGCCGGTGGACCACAGCACGTCGAAGGCTTCCTTCGGGTCCGTGAAGCCCGGGTCCGTCTCTTCGACACGCAACCCCGCGTCGGCCAGGGCGTTGACCGTCGAGCGCACGATCCGCGCGACTTCCGGGTCGACGTCGGCGTATCCCAGCGTCGGCGAGAACGCCGTGATCAGTCCGTGGACCTCACGCCGCACTGCCTCGCGGTAGGCGCCGAACGGCGCGGGCAACGCTGTGGGGTCGCGCGGGTCCGGCAGCGCGAGCACATCGAGCAGCAGCGCGATGTCGTCGACCGAGCGCGCCATCGGGCCGGCATGCGCCAGCGGCCCGAACGGGCTCGCCGGGTACAGCGGCACGCGCCCGTGCGTCGGCTTGAGACCGACTATCCCGCAGAACGCGGCGGGAATCCGGACCGAGCCGCCGCCGTCGGTGCCGACCGACAGCTCACCCATGCCCGCGGCGACCGCCACGGCGCTGCCACCACTGGAGCCGCCCGAGGTCAGTGCCGGGTTCCACGGGTTGCGCGTGATGCCGGTGAGCGGGCTGTCGGTAACGCCCTTCCACGCCAGTTCGGGTGTGGTGGTCTTGCCGAGCAGCACCAGGCCGTTCTCCCGCAGCCGCGCGGCGACCGGGCTGTCCACCTCCCACGGCTGGTCGCGGTCGATACAGGTGGAACCGCGCAGGGTCGGCCAGCCCTGGGTGAGGAAAATGTCCTTGATGGACGTCGGGACCCCGTCGAGCCAGCCGATGGGGTGGCCTTCCCGCCAGCGCGTCTCCGACGCCTTCGCGCCCTCGCGCGCGACCTCGGCGTCGACCAGGCAGTATGCGTTGAGCTCGCCGTCGCGTTCCTCGATGGCCCGCAGCGATGCCTCGGTGGCCTCGACGGGTGAAAGCTCGCCTGTGGAATAGGCGGCGACGAGTTCACTCGCCGTCAACAGGGTGCTCATCATGCTCCTCGGTGTGTTGCGGGACACCCGCGCCCGGTCGGCATCGATGAGCGGGCTACGCGGTTGTGGCTCATCATGCCTCCTGTGTC
This sequence comes from Amycolatopsis sp., assembly GCA_035547575.1. GTDB lineage: Bacteria > Actinomycetota > Actinomycetes > Mycobacteriales > Pseudonocardiaceae > Amycolatopsis_E. The sequence continues at coordinate 5,127 of DASZUO010000159.1, forward strand.
CCCGACGGCACGTAGCCCAGCTGCTTGTCCACCACATTACGAAGTGGCCGGCCAGTCTGCCAGCGCTGGAAGTTGTCCGCGAACACCTCGACCAGCGTGTCGCGCCAGCCGACGACATCGCCCGACATGTGCGGCGAGATCAACACGTTGTCCATGGTCCACAGTGGATGGTCGAAGGGCAGCGGCTCGGTGTCGAACACGTCGAGCGCCGCGCCCGCGATCCGGCCGTCTCGCAGGGCCCGCACCAGCTCCTCCGTCACGACGAGTTCGCCGCGCCCGACGTTGACGAACCTGGCGTGCGACGGCATCGCCTCGAACGCCTCGGCGCCGAACATGCCCTTGGTCTGCCCGGTCAGCGGCGCGACCGCGACCACGTAGTCGTAGTCGGGCAGGTGCCGCGGCAGGTCGGCCGAGGCGTGCACATCGCCGAAGTCCGGGTCGTCGCCCCGCGCGCGGCGCCCCATGCCGGACACGGACATGCCCACGGCGCGCAGCATCCGCGCGATCGCCCGGCCGATCGGCCCGGTGCCCACGACGAGCACCCGCCGGCCGGCGACCCGTTCGGTCTCCCGGTGCCGCCACTCGTGCTTGCGCTGCAGGTCGACCGACCCCGCGAAATCCTTGGCGAACGCGATGATGACGCCGAGGACGTACTCCGCGATGGAGTCGTCGAACACGCCGCGCGAATTGGTCAGGACCACGTCGGACTCCCGCAGTTCCGGGAACATCACCGGGTCCACTCCGGCACTCGCGATGTGCACCCAGCGCAACCGATCGGCCGCGTGCCACGCACCCGGCAGAGCGGTGGACAGGAAGTCGTAGACGAAGAGCGCGTCGGCACCTCTCAGCGCTTCGGGGAGTGCTTGCCCGTCGGTGTAACGAACCTCCGCCGTCGCTTCGATGTGTCCCATAGCCGGGGGGCGTTGCCGATCCGCACACAGCACCGCCAGCACCGGGCTCTCCGTGCCGATCACGTTGACACGGTAGGAGCCGGTCGTATGATTGTCAACAATCCGAGGAGTCACCCCGGAGGCTTTCTCTAAAAAGAGCTTTACCTTCGGAGCCTGGCCTTGGATTTCGACTTTCCCGTCTTCGACGGACCCCTCGCGCAGCGCGGGATCGGCGTCATCGCGCCGTTCGACCTCGCGCTCGAACGTGAGCTGTGGCGCTTCGTGCCCATGGAGGTGTCACTGCACCTCGCGCGCACCCCGTACGAGCCGGTGCCAGTCAGCATGGAGATGGCACAGCTGGTCAGCAACAGCCAGCACCTCGCCGCCGCGACGCGGGACGTCCTGCACGTCGAGCCCGAGGTCGTCGCGTACCTGTGCACGTCGGGCAGCTTCGTCAACGGCATCGACTACGAGCGCTCGCTGCGCAAGGCGATCTGCGACGCCGGCGCGCCGACCGCCGTCACCACGTCGGGCGCCCTTGCCGAGGTGCTCGACCAGCTCGACATCAGCCGCGTGTCGGTCATCACCCCCTACGACGCGGATCTGACCGGCAAGCTGCACGACTTCCTCGCCGAGATCGACGTCGAGACGATGTCCAGCGAGCACCTCGGCCTCGGCGGCGGCATCTGGAAGGTCAGCTACCGCACGATCGCGGAGCGGATCTTCAGCGCCGACCACCCGGACGCGCAAGCGATCTTCGTCAGCTGCACCAACCTGCCCACCTACGACCTGATCGAGCCGCTGGAGGTGGCGCTGGGCAAGCCAGTGCTGACGGCGAACCAGCTGACCATGTGGGCCTGCCTCAAGAGAATGGAGCTGCCGATCGTCGGACCGGGCAAGTGGCTCCGCGAAGTATCGTAGGATTGTCGACAACTTACGGACAGACTGGAGGCGCACTCTATGCCGACCGTCGGCTTCATCTACCCCGACCACGCCGCCGAGGACGAATACCCGCTGGCCGAGCGGCTGCTGGGCGACCGGTTCTCGCTGCCGGTCGAGCACATCTACGGCACCGACCTGCACGCCGTACCCGAGCTACTCGACCTGGGCAGTCCGCAGCGGCTGGCCGGCGGTGCGGAGCTGCTCGCGAAGCACGAACCCGACGCGGTGGTGTGGGCCTGCACGAGCGGGAGCTTCGTGTACGGGTGGCAGGGCGCACAGGAGCAGGTGAACAAGCTCGCCGAGGCGGCGGGCAAGCCGGCGTCGAGCACGTCGTTCGCGTTCGTCCGGGCCGCGGAGAGGCTGGGGCTGAATCGTGTCGCCGTCGCCGCGAGCTACCCGGACGACGTGGCGAAGCTGTTCGTCGACTTCCTCGCGGCAGGTGGTGTCGAGGTCGTGTCGATGTCCAGCGAAGACATAGCGACCGCGGCCGAGGTCGGGCGTCTGTCCCCGGAAGCCGTCGCCGGGTTGGCCGTGCGGCACGACCATCCATCGGCTGACGCGGTGCTCATCCCGGACACCGCGATGCGTACTCTCGGTGAGATCGCCACGATCGAGGGACAGCTCGGTAAGCCGGTGCTGACCGCGAACCAGGTGACGATCTGGGACGGTCTGCGACTCGCGGGCGAGGTGCCCGCGTCCGAGGAACTGGGGGCGTTGTTCCGATGGCGTTAGCCGAGATCGAGCCCGTCAACCGCGAGTCGACCGCCGCGATCATCGCGCGCCAGCTGCGCGAGGCGATCATGAACGGCTCGCTGCCGCCCGGCACCCAGCTCGCCGAGACCGAACTCGCCGGACAGTTCCAGGTGTCACGCGGCCCGCTGCGCGAGGCGATGCAGCGGCTGGTGTCCGAAGGCCTGTTGCGCAGCGAGCGGCACCGCGGGCTGTTCGTGATCGACCTGGAAGCCGAGGACATCCACGACATCTACTCGGCCCGGCTGGCGATCGAGCGCGCGGCGGTGCTCGCGGTCCTTGGCGGCGACCGGGCCGCGGCGGCGGCCTGCCTCGAACAGGCGGTCCAGGAGATGGCCGAGGCTTCCGACGAGCATGCCGTGTCAGAGGCGGACATCCGCTTCCACGAGGCGCTCGTGGAAGCCTCGGGCAGCAAGCGGCTCGTGCGCATGTCCCGGACCCTGCTCATCGAGACGCGGATGTGCGTGTCGGCGCTGCGGCGCACCTACGGCAGCGACGAGGAGCGGGTCACCGAGCACAAGCGCATCACGGAGGCCATCCGCGACGGCGACCAGGAGGCGGCGGTATCCCTTCTGGAGGCGCACATGGAGGATGCCGTGCAGCGGCTGGCCCCCGGGACGAGCCTGTTTGCGGCGCGGTAGCGCCTGTCACACGGCGATGGCCACGTACTTGATCTCCAGGAACTCGTCGATGCCGACGCCGCCGCCTTCACGCCCCAGCCCCGACTGCTTCACACCGCCGAAGGGCGCCGCCGGGTTGGAGACGATGCCCTGGTTCAGGCCGATCATCCCGGCTTCCAACGTTTCCGACACGCGCAACGCGCGCTTGAGGTCGTTGGTGTAGACGTAGCTGACGAGGCCGTACTCCGTGTTGTTGGCCGCCGCCACGGCTTCTTCCTCCGTGTCGAACACGGAGATCGGCGCGACCGGGCCGAAGATCTCCTCGGCCGCCATCTTGGCGTCGCGCGGCACGTCGACGAGCACGGTGGCCTGGTAGAAGTGGCCAGGACCGTCCACAGTAGAGCCACCGGTGAGCACCTTCGCGCCCCGGTCGGCCGCATCCCGTACCAGAGAAGTGACCTTGGCGACCGCGTCCGCGTCGATCAGCGGCCCGACGACCACGCCCGGCTCCGTGCCGCGGCCCAGCGGCAGCGACGACATGCGCTCGGTGAGCCGGCGCGCGAACTCCGCCGCCACCCCGCGTTGCACGTAGAACCGGTTGGCAGCCGTGCACGCCTCGCCGATGTTGCGCATCTTCGCCTGCATGGCGCCCTCGATCGCCGCGTCCAGGTCGGCGTCGTCGAACACCAGGAACGGGGCGTTCCCGCCGAGTTCCATCGAGGTGCGCAGCACCTTGTCCGCGCACTGCTCCAGCAGTTTGCGGCCGACCGCGGTGGAACCGGTGAACGACAGCTTGCGCGCACGCCCGTCCCGGATCACCGGCTCCATCACACCCCCCGGGTCGGTGGTGGTGACGACGTTGAGGACCCCGGCGGGAAGCCCGGCCTCCGTGAGGATCCCCGCGAGCGCGAGCATCGACAGCGGAGTCTGCTCGGCAGGCTTGATCACCATCGTGCAGCCCGCCGCGATCGCCGGGCCGATCTTGCGACCGCCCATCGCCATCGGGACGTTCCACGGCGTGATCAGCAGCGTCGGTCCGACCGGCTGTTTGGTGACGAGGAACCGGCCTGCGCCGTTGGGGGCGATCTGGTACCCGCCGTCGATGCGCACCGCCTCCTCGGAGAACCAGCGGAAGAACTCGGCGGCGTAGGAGACCTCGCCGCGCGCCTCGGCCAGTGGCTTGCCCATTTCGAGCGTCATGAGCAGCGCGAGGTCCTCGTTGCGCTCGTTCAGGAGTTCGTACGCGCGGCGCAGGATCTCGCTGCGCTCGCGCGGCGCGGTGCGCGCCCACTCGGCCTGCGCGGCGACGGCCGCGTCGAGCGCCGCCATGCCGTCCTCGGGCGAGGCGTCCGCGACCTCGCACAGCACCTGGCCGGTGGCGGGGTCCTCGACGGCGAACGTGTGGCTCCCGGTGGCGGGCACCCACTTCCCGCCGATGAAGAGTTCCTTGTCGACGGCCTCGACCACGCTGGTCTCGCTCACGCCCGCTCCTTCTCGCTCGCTAGCCGTGAGGGACCCCCTCACGCACTCATCCCCTGGCCCGCACTTGCATGCCTCTGGCCGTCATGCTAGACAGATTGTCAACAATCTACAACCCGCAAGGAGCCGTCCGGATGGCCCAGCTCTCACCCCTACTCAAGCAAGCGACCCCGGTCGTCGTCGACCACGGCGAGGGCGCTTACCTGTACGACGTCGACGGCCGCCGCTACCTCGACTTCACCGCGGGGATCGGGGTCACCAGCACCGGGCACTGTCACCCAACGGTGGTGCGCGCCGCCCAGGAGCAGATCGGCAAGCTGAGCCACGGCCAGTACACGACCGTGATGCACCAGCCGCTGCTCAAGCTGGTCGAACGGCTCGGCGACGTGCTGCCGGCCGGGCTCGATTCGCTCTTCTTCGCGAACTCGGGCAGCGAGGCCGTCGAGGCCGCGCTGCGACTCTCGCGCCAGGCCACGGGCCGGCCGAACGTGATCGTCTTCCAGGGCGGGTTCCACGGCCGCACGGTCGCCGCCGCGACCATGACCACGTCGGGCACCAGGTTCAGCGCCGGCATCTCGCCGCTGATGGGCGGCGTGCACATGGCGCCGTTCCCGTACGCCTACCACTACGGCTGGGACGAGCAGACCGCCACGGACTTCTGCCTGCGCGAGCTCGACTACCTGTTCGCCACGGCGTGCGCGCCGAACGAGACGGCCGCGTTCTTCGTCGAACCCGTGCTCGGCGAGGGCGGCTACGTGCCCGCGAACACCGCGTTCCTGCGCGGCTTGCGCGAGCGTGCCGACGCACACGGCATCCTGCTGGTGCTCGACGAGATCCAGACCGGGTTCGGGCGCACCGGCAAGTACTGGGGCCACGACCACTTCGGCATCGAGCCCGACGTCGTGACCATCGCGAAGGGCCTGGCCAGCGGGTTCCCGCTGTCGGGCATCGCGGCGTCGAAGGACCTGATGACCAAGGCGTTCCCTGGTTCACAGGGCGGCACCTACGGCGGCAACGCGGTCTCGTGCGCCGCCGCGCTGGCCACGCTCGACGTGATCGAGGAGGAGGGTCTCGTCGCGAACGCGGCCGCGCGCGGCAAGCAGCTGCTCGAGGGCGCCCGGCTGGTCGGCGACAAGACCGCCGAGATCGGGGACGTGCGCGGGCTGGGCCTGCTCGTCGGGTCGGAGTTCACCACCGCCGACGGCAAGCCGGACAGCGCGACCGCGCAGGCCGCGCAGCAGGAGGCCGCGCGGCGCGGGCTGCTGATGCTCACGTGCGGGGCGTACATGAACGTCGTCCGGATGATCCCGCCGCTGGTCGTCACGTCCGAGCAGATCGACGACGCGCTGAACATCTGGCGCGAGACCGTCGCCGCCGTCACGAAGGGATGAGCATGGCCCGCTACATCACGATCAGCCTCGACAAGCGCGGCGTGTCCTGCCGCGCGGTGCTGTTGGACGCCGAGGCGCCGCGCACGTGCAAGGCCGTGTGGGACGCGCTGCCGCAGAGCGGTTCGGCCTACCACGCCAAGTACGCGCGCAATGAGGTGTACACGCTCGTGCCGCCGTTCGCAGACCCGAAACCGGGCCGCGAGAACCCGACGATCACTCCCATTCCCGGCGACGTCGTGTATTTCGGATTCGAGGCGTGGGAAATCGGCAACCCGGCATACGGATACGACGATTCCAGTGAGGCGCACAGCGACCAGGGCGCGACCGATCTCGCCATTTTCTACGGCCGGAACAATTTGCTCATCAATGGCGATGCGGGCTGGGTTCCCGGCAACGTGTTCGCCTCGATCGTCGAAGGCCTGCCGGAAATGGCGGCAGCCGCGCAGGATCTCTGGCTGCGCGGGGTGGAGGGCGAGACCCTCTCGTTCGCCCGTGCCGAGTGACGTCACCCGTTCGCGTGATCTTGAGCAAATCACCAATCGTGGCAAGCCTTTCACCTGATCGAGGCTTGCGACGTCGTGACGCGCCAGTACAACGATCATCGGCCCACGTCACCGCCTAGGGTTGTACTACGTTCAGTCGACCTGCACCACGAAGTGACCCCCGGCGAAAACACGAAGGTGTTACACGTTTAGCCTGGGGTCATTTTCGCGGCACGCCGCACATACCGGAGGGGCTACGGGAAGCTCGTTGACATGATCGCTCGCGGGGTGCAAATCTCCACTCGCTTTCGAAAGCACCCATTGTCAATCGAATTGTTAAGGAGCCTCTCGTAATGCACGTTTTCCTGGCGCACGCCCACCACGGTCACGACATTCTGACCAATGTGCTGGCCGGACTGGCGCACGTGGTCGGCTGGCTCGTCTGATCCGGCGAACCGGCTGAAGTAGTCAAGAGAATTCCCGCGGGGCCGGGACGTTGGCGCGGACCGGCCCCGCAACCGCGCACCAGCACGTGAAAGATCTTCACAACCCGCCGGGTACGGTCCGTACTACGCTGCCGTAAAGGCAGTGCGGGCACGAGAAAGGCGGGTGGACGTCATGGGCGAAGTCGCGATGCGGTTCGCCGAGATCGTCGGCGAGCGCAACCTGCTCAGTGGCGCACAGGTCGGCGAGGACTACGCGCGCGACGAGTCCCTGACCTGCGAGCCGTGGAAACCGGCTCATGTTGCGAAACCCGGCACCGCGGACGAGGTCGCCGCGCTACTGACCGCGGCCGGCGAGCACGGCGTGCCCGTCACGGCGCGCGGCTCCGGCACCGGCCTGTCCGGGGCGGCGCGGCCCCGCGAGGACGGGTTGCTGATCTCGTTCGAGCGGATGAACGCGATCCTGGAGATCGACTCCGGCAATCAGGTCGCCGTGGTCCAGCCCGGCGTCACGCTGGCCGAACTGGACGCCCGGACCGCCGCCGAAGGCCTGGCCTACACCGTCTATCCCGGCGAGCTGAGCGCCAGCGTCGGAGGCAACGTCGGCACCAACGCCGGCGGGATGCGGGCCGTGAAGTACGGCGTCACCCGCAACAATGTCGTGGGCCTGCAAGCGGTCCTGCCGACCGGCGAGATCATCCGAACCGGCGGCAAGACGTCGAAGATCTCCACCGGCTACGACCTGACCCAGCTCATCATCGGCTCGGAGGGCACGCTGGCGCTCGCCACCGAGGTCATCGTCAAGCTGTATCCCCGCCTCGCGCACGGCGCGACGCTGCTGGCGCCGTTCAACGATCTCGACCAGGTCATGCGCGCCGTACCGAAGATCATCGCGAGCGGGCTGACACCCAACATCCTCGAGTACATCGACAACCTGACGATGGCCGCGATCTCCTACACCGAGAAGCTCGAACTGGGTGTGCCGGAGGAAGTCAAGAACGCCACGCAGGCATATTTGGTGGTGGGGCTGGAGAACCGCGACGGCGACCGCCTCGACGGCGACGTCGAGCGGGCCGGCGACCTGCTCGGGGAACTGGGCGCGGCGGACGTCTACGTGCTCGACGGCGGCTCGGCCCGCAAGCTGATCGAGGCTCGGGAAAAGGCGTTCTGGACGGCGAAGTCCGCCGGCGCCGACGACGTGATCGACGTGGTCGTGCCGCGCTCGGCGATGCCCGGTTTCCTCGCACGGGCAAGGGAACTCGCCACGGCGGCAGAGTCCGGCGCGCTCGGCTGCGGCCACGCGGGTGACGGCAACGTGCACCTGGCGATCTTCTGCAAGGATCCCGACAAGCGGCACAAGCTGCTGCATGACATCTTCGCCGCGGGCATGGCCGCCGGGGGCGCGATCTCCGGTGAGCACGGGATCGGGCAGTCGAGGAAGAACCATTTCCTGGCGCTGGAGGATCCGGCGAAGGTGGCGTTGATGCGGCGGATCAAGCAGGCTTTCGACCCGCGGGGCATCCTGAACCCGGGCGTTCTCTTCGATTAGGAGACTCATGAACGGCGCGCAGTCCTTGATCCGCACGCTCGTCGACTCCGGTGTCGACGTGTGCTTCGCCAACCCCGGCACGTCCGAGATGCACTTCGTCGCGGCACTCGACTCGGTTCCCGAGATGCGCGGCGTGCTCGCCCTGTTCGAGGGCGTCGTGACAGGCGCCGCCGACGGGTACGCGCGGATCGCCGGGAAGCCCGCGGCCACGCTGCTGCACCTCGGCCCCGGCCTCGGCAACGGCCTGGCCAACCTGCACAACGCACGGCGCGGGCACACGCCGATCGTCAACATCATCGGCGATCACGCGACCTACCACCAGAAGTACGACGCGCCGCTCCAGTCGGACATCGAGGCGGTCGCCGGTTCGCTGGTCGGCTGGGTACGCCGCTCGGACAGCACCGCCGACGTCGGCGCGGACGCCGCTGCCACGGTAGCCGCGTCGCAGGACCCGCCCGGCCGTGTGGCCACCCTGATCCTGCCCGCGGACATCTCGTGGGGCGACGGCGGGGTGCCGGTCGCACCCATCCCGCCGCGCATACCGCACGCCGTGGCGGAGACCACGGTGAAGTCCGTCGCCGAAGTCCTGCGCACCGGCGAGCCGGTCGCGTTGCTCTTCGGCGGCTCCGCGTGCCGGGAGGCGGGTCTCCGCGCGATGAGCCGCATCGCGGCCGCGACGAACGCGACGCCCATCGCGGAGACCTTCCCCGCCCGCCTGGAGCGCGGCGCAGGCCTCCCGGATTTCCAACGCCTCGGATACCTTGCCGAACAGGCGGCTTATCAGTTGCAGGACGCCAAACACATCGTCGTCGCGGGCACAAAAGCGCCGGTGTCGTTCTTCGCCTACCCCGGCAAGCCGAGCGAGCTGGTCCCCCAAGGCGTCCAGGTCCACACACTGGCCGAAGTAGGGCAAGACGTCGTCGGCGCTCTCGAAGCACTGGCCGGCGCGGTCGCGCCCGGCACGGAGCCCGTTCTACAGCAACCACAACGCCCGGAACTCCCGAGCGGCCCGCTCACCGCACAGAACTGGGTCGACGTCATCGGCGCACTGCTACCGGAAGGCGCGATCATCTCGGACGAGGCCAACACTTCCGGCGTCTTGCTTCCCGCCGCAACAGCGGGCGCGCCGCGGCACGACGTGCTCACGTTGACCGGCGGCGCGATCGGCCAGGGCCTCCCGGTCGCCACCGGTGCCGCGATCGCCGCCCCGGACCGCCCCGTGATCGCCTTGGAGTCCGACGGCAGCGCGCTCTACACCATCTCGGCACTCTGGACCCAGGCGCGGGAAAACCTGGACGTCACAACGGTGATCCTCAACAACCGGGCGTACGCCATCCTGAGAATGGAACTACAACGAGTAGGCGCCGAAGCATCCGGCCCCAAGGCGAACGACCTCCTGGACCTCGCCCGCCCGGACATGAACTTCGCCAAGATCGCCGAAGGCATGGGCGTCCCGGCAACCACGGCGACAACGGCAGAGGAACTGGCAGACCAGTTCCGTCGCGCGATCGACGAACCAGGCCCACACCTGATAGACGCACACGTGCCACCACTTATGTAAAAGAAGCCGGGCGGTGTGGTCATCCCGTCGCCTGAACAGGAACGATCACGGTGAGCCAGGGCCGCAACCTGCGCCGGAACCGCCAGCCGAAAACCCAAAGCTTGCGGCCCTGGCTCACCGTGATATCTCCCAACCGCAGGCGACGGGATGACCACACCCTCCGGCGACCCACCACATCACGCAAGCCGACAACGGAACCCCGGTCATCCCGGAGCCTGCCCGCCGGCGAGGCATCTCTTGATCTTTTCGTTGCGGTGCCGGTTTGCTCGGTGCCGGGACCTCCCCCCACCCCGATCCCCTTATCGTTCTACGCCGCGGTCGGGCCGCGTCAAGACCGCTCCTTCGTCGCGCCGCTGCGCGGTGGCCTTCGGCCAGTCTGGACCCGGCAGACCGCGGCGTTGTTCGGCTTGGGATCGGGGTGGGGGGAGGAGTGGTTGGTTGGTCGGTGGTGATGGGGGACGTGTGGGTGGTCGATCGGTGTCCGGGGGCCGGCGCCCGGCTGTCTAAACGCGCGCCGGCCTAAACACGCGCCGGCATCGAGACGCGGCTGAGGTCCTCGGCGACGACGATCTCCCCGCCGAAGACTTCCGCCGCCTCCTCGTAGAACCTCGTCGGGTCGTCGTAGCGTTGTGAGAAGTGGGTGAGTACCAGCTTGCGCACCCGGCTTTCGGCGGCTACCCGGGCTGCCTGTCGTGCGGTGAGGTGTCCGTACTCCTTGGCAAGACCGGCGTCCGCGTCGAGGAATGTGGACTCGATCACCAGCATGTCGGCACGGTCGGCGAGCTCGTACACGGCATCGCACAGGCGGGTGTCCATCACGAACGCGAAACGCTGGCCTTGGCGCTGGACGCTGACCTGTTGGATGGTCACGACCCGGCTGCCCAAACGGAGCGAACCCTCGCGTTGCAGCTGTCCGACTTCGGTGCCGGTGATGCCGAAGCGCGCCAGGGCCTCGGGCACCATGCGGCGGCCGCTGGGTTCGACGATCTGGTACCCGAACGAGTCGATACCGTGGTCAAGTCGCTTGGCCTTGAGTTCGCCGAACGGCCCGTCGGCGATGGTGGTGCTGACGACAACCGGATGTTCCCGGATTTCGGCGGTGTCGTGGAAGACGCTCGCATGCCGTAACCGGGTGAAGTATTCCTGGCCCGACGCCGGATAGTGGGCATAGACGGGGTGCCGCACGCCGTCGAGGGAAAGGCGTTGCACGACGCCGGGCAGGCCGAGGCAATGGTCGCCGTGGAAGTGGGTCACGCAGATGCGGGTGATCGCCGACGCGGCGACGCCGGCCAGCAGCATCTGGCGCTGGGTACCCTCGCCGGGGTCGAAAAGGAAACCGTCACCGTCCCAGCGCAGCAGGTAGCCGTTGTGGTTCCGGGTGCGGCCGGGGACCTGGCTCGCGGTGCCCAGCACGACCAGCTCACGGGTAGACACAACCGGACCCTAGCGCGCCTCGATCTGTTCCTTGAGCCGCGCCAGGTCCTTTCGGTTCGCGCGGCGCATCGCAGCGGCCATCACCGGGGCGCTCATCTTCGCGAAACCGGCCGGCTCGCCGCGGTTGCGCAGGGTCATCCGCGTGGCGTGCTCACCCTGCGCCGACCACGTGTACGTCGTCTCCATCGGGAACGGGCCCTGCGCGGTGCTCATCACCAGCCGTTCGCCGGGCACGTACTCGACCATCTCGTAGGTGTAGGCGAGCCGGCGGCCGAGAAAGTGCGCGACGAACGCCAGGCGCGACCCGGTGCGCAGCGGCGGGTCGGTGAGCCACTCGACGGACTCGATGTTGGCGTACCACTCGGGCGCGTTGCCCGGGTCGGCCGCGTAACCGGCGACCCGGCTCAGCGGAGCCTCGATCACGGTCTCGGTCAGCACGTCCACTGCCATCACTGTCACCTCGCAGGACACCAGTATGGACTCAGGACAGCTGTCCTGAAGACCGGACCGCGCATCCCAGAAGATTCTTGAAACTCGTGTCGATCCGGCGCGGCCCCGTTCGATGTCCGGATGAAGGATCCGAGTGAGAGAAAGGAACAGCCACATGCGCTACATGATCTTGATCAAGGCCAACGACGAGTCCGAGGCCGACGTCCCGCCGAGCATGGACCTCGTCGAGGCGATGGGTAAGTACAACGACGAGCTGAACAAGGCGGGGGCACTGCTCGCCGCAGAGGGCCTGCGTGCCAGTTCGCACGGCGCCCTCGTGCGCTTCACGCCGCAGGGCACCTCGGTGATCGACGGGCCGTTCACCGAGACGAAGGAGCTGATCGCCGGGTTCTGGCTCATCGAGGTGAAGTCGAAGGACGAAGCGATCGAGTGGGCCAGGCGGGTGCCGCGCGACCCGGCGCGACCGGATGCCGTGTATGACATCGAGGTGCGGCGGGTGTTCGACGAGGACTTCGACCCGGCGACCGCCGCGGTCCGGCGGCTCACCGAAGGCAAGTGACTTGCCGCGCGCCGGGTTGAGTGGTGTGCTCGGGGACCGTGACGGCCTCCGACACACACCACGCGGTCGACGCGGTCTGGCGCATCGAATCCGCGCGCATCGTCGGCGCGCTCACCCGGCTGGTGCGTGACGTCGGGCTCGCCGAGGAACTCGCCCAGGATGCGCTCGTCGCGGCGCTCGAACAGTGGCCGGAGTCGGGCGTGCCGGCGAACCCCGGCGCGTGGCTGATGACGGTCGCGAAGCGGCGGGCCGTCGACCACCTCCGCCGGGCGGTCACACTGGAGCGCAAGCAGGAGGAACTCGGCCGCATCGAGACGCAGGATGGGGAACTCGAACCCGACGACGTCGGCGACGACGTGTTGCGGCTGATGTTCATGGCGTGCCATCCGGTGCTGTCGCGCGAGGCACGAGTCGCGTTGACGCTGCGGCTCGTCGGCGGGCTCACCACCGGCGAGATCGCCCGCGCGTACCTGGTCGCAGAATCGACGATCGCGCAGCGGATCGTGCGCTCGAAACGGTTGCTCGCGCGCGAACACGTGCCGTTCGAGGTGCCCAGCGGTGACCAACTCGCGCCGCGGCTGGCGTCGGTGCTCGAGGTCGTGTACCTCGTCTTCAACGAGGGCTATTCGGCGACCGCGGGCCAGGACTGGATGCGGCCGGCGCTGTGCGACGAGGCGCTGCGGCTCGGCCGCATCCTCGCCGCGCTGGCGCCGAAGGAGGCGGAGGCGCACGGCCTGATCGCGCTGATGGAGATCCAGGCGTCGCGGGCGCGCGCCCGGGTCGGCCGGGACGGCGAGCCGATCCTGCTGATGGACCAGAACCGCGCGTTGTGGGATCGGCTGCTGATCCGACGCGGGCTGGCGGCGCTCGAACGCGCCGAGGAACTGGGCGGGATGCGCGGCCCGTACACGGTGCAGGCGGCGATCGCGGCCTGTCACGCGCGAGCGGTCACCCCGCAGGACACCGACTGGGTGCGGATCGCCGCGCTGTACCACGTCCTCGGCCGGCTCACGCCGTCGCCCGTGGTCGAACTGAACCGTGCGGTCGCGCTCTCCCGTGCGTTCGGCCCCGAGGTCGCGCTCGAACTCGTGGATCAGCTCGCGGCCGAACCGGCGTTGCGGGAATACCATCTGCTGCCCTCGGTCCGTGGCGATCTGCTCGCCCGGCTGGGCCGCCGCCCGGAGGCACGCGCGGAGTTCGAGCGCGCGGCGGCGCTGACGCACAACAGCCGCGAGCGGGCGGTGCTGCTCAGGCGCGCCGCCGAGTGAGAGTCCACAAAGGATCAGATCGGTTTGTCCAGCAGCGTGGTGGGATCCCCGGGCGCGGGCTCGACCTGCTTCCGGCGCCGTTCGCGGAAGAACCAGCCGCCCAGCACACCGGCGATGAACCCGGACAGGTGCGCCTGCCAGCCGATGCCCTCGCCCGCCGGGATCAGCAGCGAGAACTGGTAGGCGAAGCACAACGCCATCACGAGGCCGATCACGATGTCGATCGGCCGCCGGTCGAACAAGCCACGCACGATGATGTAGCCGAAGTAGCCGAACACGACACCGCTCGCGCCGGCGCCGACCGTGCCCGCGCCTGCGGTGAACCACGCGCCGAGCCCGCTGCCGACGACGATCAGCAGGGTCACGCCGAGGAACTTCTTGACACCCCGATATGCGGCGAGAAACCCGAAAATGAACAGCGGGCCGGAGTTGCCCTCGATGTGCGCCCAGCTGAAATGCAGGAATGGTGCGCTGAAGATTTCCGGCAGCGACCCCACTTCGCGGGCACGGATGCCGTAGTCGAAGCTCAGCTGGTAGCTGGTGGCCCAGTTGACGATCTGCACGATCCACAGCACAGCCAGGAAACCGACCATGACCCAGAGCGCCTTGCGGGCCTCCGCGATCAGCGCCTCCGCATCGCGCCCGGTCGGCAGGGAACGCCCATCGTCCATGCCCGCACACCCTTTCGCCCGTTTTCGGGCTCAGCGTAACGGACTTCTCAGCGCTTGACGCCGATCCCGCCGAGACAGCAGCACGCCGCCGGGTTGTCGGCGATCCGCGCGCTTTCCCGCTGCGCGCCCGCGTCGCGATGCCACTCGGGCAGCCACACGAGCCCGGGCTCGACCAGTTCGAAGTCGCCGAAGTAGGCGCGGATCACCTCGGGCTGACGCGGAAACACCGGGTTGCCGGACGCCCCGTACATCTCGCCGCCCAGCTCGAACTGCCGCCGTTGCTCGTCATGCACGCCGTCCAGCGAGGCGTGCGACATGATCAGGTGCGAGCCGGACGGCAGCAGGTCGCGGTACTCCCGGACGACGGCGGACACCTCTTCCTGCGGGTCGAGGAAGTGCAGCACCGACACCATCAGCAGCCCGACCGGCTGCGACGGGTCGAGCACGCCGGTGGCGAGCGCTTGCTTCCAGACGGCCTTCGTGTCCCGCAGATCCGCGTGCAGCACGGCATGCCGCTGGGCGTCGCCCTGGTCTTCGAGCAGGATCTCGGCGTGCGCGACGGCGACCGGCTCGCAGTCGACGTACACGCAGCGCGTGTCCGGTTCGAGCCGTCCGGCGACCTCGTGCACGTTCCCGACGGTCGGGATGCCCGACCCGAGGTCGAGGAACTGCTTGATGCCGTGCCGCACGGAGTAGCGCACGGCCCGGTTGAGGAACTCCCGGTTGATGCGGGCCAGCATGCCGATGATCGGCACTGCCGCGAGAAGCTCGTCCCCCAGCGCGCGGTCGATCGCCCAGTTCGACGTACCGCCGAGGAAGTAGTCGTAGACACGCGCGATGTTGGCGTGGTCGAGATCGAGCCCGGTGACGGGGGAGCCGGGGCCCGGCCGGTCGTTCACGCCCTGACTCCTCCATCCCTGAGCGAGTAACCGCCTTACGTTATCAGCGACCGGACGAGCCGACGAGTCCCCTTGCCGGATCTTGACTGTTACCGACGGTTACACTTACCGTCGGGTGGCGATCGATGAGGAGTGCCGAATGAGGACCGTGGTCTCGGAAGACGTCCGGCTCGCGGTGTTCGAGGAGGGCCCCCCGGACGCACCGACCGTGATCCTGGTGCACGGCTACCCTGACACGCACGCGGTGTGGGACGACGTGGCCGAGGTGCTGGCGCAGCGCTTCCACGTGGTGCGCTACGACGTGCGCGGCGCCGGGAAGTCCGGCGCACCGCGCGGCACCGCCGCCTACCGGCTCGAGCACCTGAGGAACGACTTCTTCGCCGTCGCCGACGCCGTCAGCCCCGACCGGCCCGTGCACGTCGTCGCACACGACTGGGGCTCGATCCAGGCGTGGGAGGCGGTGACCGAACCCGGCGCGCACAAGCGGATCTCCTCCTATACCTCGATCTCCGGGCCGTGCCTCGACCACATCGGGTACTGGATCCGCGAGCGGTTCCGACGCCCGACACCGCGCGGGCTGAAGCAGGCCCTCACGCAGCAGTTGCATTCGTGGTACATCCTCGCGTTCCACACGCCCGTGCTGCCGGAACTGGCGTGGCGCCTGGTGCTCGCGCGGCGCTGGCCGGGGTTTCTGCGCCGCGTCGAGGGCGTGCCGCGGCGCCCCGGCCACCCCGCGCCGACGATGCCCAGCGACGCGGCGCACGGCGTTTCGTTGTACCGCGCCAACTTCCGGGGCCGGCTCGGCCGCCCGCGCGATCGCCGCACCGAGGTGCCGGTGCAGGTGATCACGCCGGTCGGCGACCACTACGTCTCGCCGGCGGTGGCCGACGGGCTGGAACGCTGGGCGCCGAACCTGTGGCGCCGCGAGTTGCACGCGGGGCACTGGTCGTCGCTGCTGCGGGACGGGGCGCAGGTCGCGCGGATGGTCACCGAACTGGCCGAGCACGTCGGGGGCGAGCCGCAAGCGCACGCGCTCGCGCGGGCCCGCGTCGGCGCGGCGAAAGGCCCGCTGGTCGTGGTCACCGGGGCGGGCAGCGGCATCGGCCGGGAGACCGCGCGGGCATTCGCCGCGAAGGGCGCGGAGGTCGTGGTGTGCGACCTCGACGAGGACGCGGCGCGCGAGACCGGTGGGCACGCCTACGAGGTGGACGTGTCGGACGAGGCCGCGATGCGGAAGTTCGCCGACGAGGTCGTCGCGCGGCACGGCGTACCCGACATCGTCGTCAACAACGCCGGAATCGGGCACGCGGGCACATTCCTGTCGACCACGACCGAGGAGTGGCAGCGGGTACTGGACGTCAACCTGTGGGGCGTGATCCACGGGTGCCAGGTGTTCGGGAAGCTGATGGCCGAGCGCGGCGAGGGCGGGCACATCGTGAACGTCGCGTCCGCGGCGGCGTACCTGCCGGCGAAGTCGTTGGCGGCGTACGCGACCAGCAAGGCCGCGGTGCTGATGCTGTCGGACTGCCTGCGCGCGGAGGTGTCGGCACGGGGTATCGGGGTGTCGGCGATCTGCCCGGGCCTGGTGAACACGAACATCACGCGCACGACGACGTTCTCCGGGGTGAGCGCCGAGGAGCAGGCGCGCAAGCAGGCGAGCGCGACCCGTGCGTACCGGCGCCGGGGCTTCGGCCCGGAGAAGGTGGCGGCCGAGATCGTGCGCGCGGTGGAGCGGGACAAGGCCACGGTCCCGGTCACCCCCGAGGCGAAGGCGGCACTGGCCTTGTCCCGGATCTCGCCGGCGACCCTGCGCGCGGCGGTGCGCTTCACCTAGTCACGACGCGGTGATGAGCTCCAGCATCGCCTGGAGCGACGCGAGCTTGCGTGGTCCGAGCAGGCGTTCCAGGTCGCGTTCGACGCGGGCGATCACCTCGAACGCGGAGTCCAGCGCGGCACGCCCCTGATCGGTGAACACGATCAGCTTCGCGCGGCGGTCGGTCGGGTCGGGGACCCGGCGCAGATAGCCGAGCCGTTCGAGGTCGTCGACCAGTTCGCCCATCGCCTGCGGGGTCATCATGGCCTTCTCCGCGAGCCGGGTGAGCCGGATTCCTTCGTTTTCCATGTGGATGAACACGGTCGCGTGCGCCGGCCTCGACCCCGGATTGCGCGCGATCGTGGCCGTGTTGATCTGCTCTGCGAGCCGCAGGTACGCCTGGTACAGCAGCGCCGCGGTATTGCGTCCGTCCATCAGGCAGCATTATATTCAAGCTACCTTAGTAATGCGAGGAGGGGTCATGGACCGCGACACGGTGTGGCAAGCCGTCGAGACGGCGCGGCTGGCGGCCGCCGATCTGCTGGCGGACCTGAGCCCGCGCGAGTGGGAGCACCGGTCCCTCTGCCCCGCCTGGCGGGTCCGCGACGTCGCGGCACACCTCACGCTCGCGCCGCAGGTCAGCATGCGTGACTCGGTTGTGGCGGTGGTCCGCGCGCGCGGCAACTTCAACCGCATGATCCGCGACACGGCCGTCCGCAAGGCCGCCGTGCCGCCCGGTCAGCTCGTCGACGAGGTGCGCTCGATCGCGTCGTCGCACCGGCTCGCGCCGATGACCACCCACCTCGACCCGCTGATGGACACTCTCGTGCACACGCAGGACATCGCGGTCCCGCTCGGCCGCCGCGTGCCGATGCCGGTCGAGGCCGCGCGGGCGTCCACGGAGCACGTCTGGTCGCGCGGTTTCCCGTTCCACGCCCAGCGCAAGCTGCGGGGCTTCCGGCTCGAGGCGACCGACACCGAGTGGAGCGGCGGCGCGGGCCGGACCCTGCGAGGCCCCATCGAAGCGCTGCTGCTACTGGTCACCGGCCGCCCGGCCGCGCTCGAGAAGCTGGACGGCGAAGGCAAGGCGGAGCTCAAGGAGCGACTGTCGCCATAGGACGGTCGGCCGCCCGGACCGCCGCCCGCTGCGCGAGCCACAGCCACAGCGTCCAGCCGCCCGCGACCACGGACATCGCCGTCAGCCACCAGAACGCGGTCCGGAACGCGTACTCGGCGCCGCTGGGCAGAGCCTGCGCGAGCGTCACCGCGACGAGGGCACCGCCGAGGGCGCCGCCGACGCGCTGCATGATGTTGACCGTCGTCGTCGCGTCGGGCAGTTGTTCGCGGCGGACGGCCGCGAAGGCGGCGGTCCCGGCCGGCACGGCCGCGAGCGCGAGTGCGATGCCACGCAGGAACAGCAGCACCTGCAGGGTGAGGCCGCCGGTGTGCGCGGTGGTGAACGCGAACGGCAGCGTGGTGGCAACCGTGATCACGCTCCCGCAGAACGCGACGACCCCGCCGCCGTACCGGTCGGTCAGCCAGCCGGACACCGGCATCACGATCGTCGTGCCGATACCCAGCGACACCAGCGACAGCCCGGTGGTGATCACGTCGGCATGCCGCAGGATCTGGAAGTAGAGCGGGAACAGCAGCATCGCGCCGAACATGGCCGCTCCGGTGAACACCGAGGAGATGCTCGCCGACGCGTAGACGGGGTCGCGGAACAGCTGCAGGTCGACCAGCGGGTTCGCCCGCCGCCACGCCCGCACGCCGAACGCGACCAGCCCGGCCACGCCAAGGGCCAGCGGGATGAGCACGGTGGCCGACGCGAGCGTCGCCTTCTCGCCGATCATCGTCACCGCGTAGACGAACAGCGGCAGCCCGGCCCCGATCAGCACGAACCCGCCCCAGTCCAAACGCGACACCGCGCCCCGCTCGCCGCGCGGCACGTACCGCAGGCCGAGCGCCACGCCGACCACGCCGATCGGCAGGTTGATCAGGAAAAGCCATTGCCACGACAGGGAATGCAGCAGCAGGCCGCCCACCGTCGGCCCGATCGCCGGCCCGCTGCTGACGGCGATACCGAGGATGCTCATCACGCGGCCGAGTCGCCGCGGACCGACCGCCTGCCCGATTATCGTCTGCCCGGCGGGCACCAGCAGACCCGCGGCGATGCCCTGCAGCACGCGGAGCACCACCAGCCAGCCGAGGTTCCCGGCCAGCGCGCACAGCCCGGACGCGACGGTGAAGGTGCTGAACGCGGCGAGCCACAGCCTGCCCACGCCGACCTTCCGGCCCAGCCACCCGCACAGCGGCAGCGACACCGCCAGCGCGATCAGGTAGGCGCCGGCCACCCACTGCACGTCATCGAGCCGCGCGCCGAGGTCCGTCCCGATCGAGTCGAGGCCGACGTTGACCAGTGACGTGTCGAGCATGCTGACGAACGCGCCGAACACCAGCACCAGCGACACACGCCAGACAGCCCACGGAATCCGCTCGTTCATGACACCACCAGCAGGGTCTTGCCGGTGACCGTGCGGGCCTCCATCGCCGCGTGCGCCGCCGCCGCGCGTGCGAGGGGAAGCGTCTGCCCGATGGTCGGCGTCAGGCCACCGGTCAGCACCTGCCCGACGCGCCGGGTCGTGTGCTCACCGAACGTGAACAGCTGCGAGATCGGGATGACCGTGATGTCGGTCCCGGATTCGGCCACGGTGGGGGAACCGCTCGATGCACCGTGGATGGAGAACCGGCCGCCGGGCGCGACCACCGCCAGTGCCGCGCGGCCGAGCTCCCCTCCCACGCCGTCGAACACGACGTCCGGCCCGCGCCCGGTGAGCGCGACCACCTGATCCGTCCAGTCCGGCTCGGTGTAGTCGACGGCTTTCGCGCCGAGCCGCCGCACGAGGTCCCGTTTCGCGCCGCTGGCCGCGGCGCCGACGACCTGCGCGCCGGCGGCCAGCGCGAGCCTGACGAGCAGGCTGCCCACGCCACCTCCCGCGGCTTCGACCAGCACCCACTCGCCGGGGCGGACCTGCGCGTTCTCCATCAGGCCCAGTGCCGTCGCGCCGTCGTCGTGCAGCGCGGCAGCGTCCGCGAGACTCGTGGCGCCGGGAACAGCGACGAGCGCGTCCGCGGGTGCGAGAGCACGTTCGGCGTAGCCGCCCTGTGCGTTCGCCGTGCGCGTCACGACCCGGCGGCCGACCCAGCCGGAATCGACGCCTTCACCCACCCCGATCACCTCGCCGGACACGGTCGCGCCCGGCACGTAAGGCGGCCCGGGCAGTGGCGGACCGGGCGAGTACCCGCGCCGCAGTTGCGTCTGCACGAAGTCGATCGCGGCGTACGCCACCCCCACCACCACCTCGCCCGGCCCGGCCACCGGTTCCGGCAGTACGGCCTCGACCAGCACCTCCGGACCCCCGAACTCGCGCACCTGTACCGCTCGCATGTGCCCTCCTTGAACGCCGGTGCGATCAGGGTCAAACCTCGACTTAACTGGAGGTCAAGCGCGCGGGCCCCGGCGCATAGGATGGGCACGGGCGAGACCACGGGAGGACACACGGTGCAGCACATTCACGCGGGCAAGGTTCGCGACCTCTACCTGGACGGACAGGACATCCTGCTCGTGGCGTCCGACCGGGTCTCGGTGTACGACGTGGTGTTGCCCACACCGATCCCCGGCAAGGGGGCGCTGCTGACGCAGTTGTCGTCGTGGTGGTTCGAGCACTTCGGCGATCTGGTGCCCAACCACCTGTTGTCGACCACGGACGTGCCCGCGGAGTTCGCCGGCCGCGCGGTGCGCTGCAAGAAGCTGACGATGGTCGCGGTCGAGTGCATCGCGCGCGGCTACCTGGCCGGCCTGGGACTCAAGGAGTACCAGAAGTACGGCACCGTCTCCGGCGTGCCGCTGCCGCCGGGGCTCGAGGAGGGCAGCCGTCTGCCGGAGCCGATCTTCACCCCCACCACGAAGGCGACCGAGGGGCACGACGAGTTCATCACCTTCGACGACGTGGTGCGCCAGGAGGGCCGCGAGACCGCCGGGCGGCTGCGTGACCTGACGCTGGAGATCTACCGCAAGGGCGCCGAGCACGCGGCCGGCCGCGGCATCATCGTCGCGGACACGAAACTCGAGTTCGGCTGGGACGCAGACGGGGTGCTGACCCTCGGCGACGAGGTGCTGACCTCCGACTCGTCGCGGTTCTGGCCCGCCGACCAGTGGCAGCCCGGACGCCCGCAGTACGCGTTCGACAAGCAGTTCGTGCGCGCCTGGGCGGACGGCACGGGCTGGGACCACACCCCGCCCGGCCCGGACGTCCCCGCCGACATCGTGTCCGCGACGCGGCAGCGATACACCGAGGCTTACGAACGCATCACCGGCAGGACCTGGGCCGCTTGACGGGTCGGTATTCCGCAATTTCAACGGGATCACGCTACCGATTCCCGCCACAGCGTGGTCCAGCTGATCGAATAGCTGGTTAACCTGGAAAGCATGACCAATGGGCACGAAAGCGTCGTCGAGTTCTACTGGCGCCCTGGCTGTGGCTTCTGCATGCTCTTGCGGGCGCACCTGGACAGCGCCGGCCTGCCGCGGCGGGAGGTCAACATCTGGGACGACCCCGAGGCCGCGGGCCGCGTCCGCTCGGTGGCGAACGGCAGCGAGACGGTGCCGACCGTGTTCGTCGGCCCGGTCGCGATGGTCAACCCGACGATCGACGAGGTGCTCACCGCCGTCCGCGAACACGCACCCGGACTCCTCGGCTCCGCGAGCCAGTAGGCACGGACGGGTCCCGAGCACCCTGTGAGTCATGTCACCCACACGGTGGATGGTTGCAGATTGTCGCCAAAACCCCCGCTATCGGTGCCGCCGCCGACACGATCCGTGATTTTCCTACTTTTTACCTACCCCGGCTATTGCTCACGCGCTCAGTTGCGCTAAGAAGACACATCGTTTCTCCCCTCGTTCGAAAGGTTCGACCGGTGGACGACGAAGTGTCGGTGGCCGAGCTACTGGAACGCGAGGGGTGGACCGAGGCCGAGCAGCGCGCCAAGGGGAAACTACGGGTGATGGCCGTGATGCTGGCCGTGATAGTGGGCTGCGGCCTCGCCGCACTGCTGGTCCACTTCGGATCGCAGGACCCGCAGGCTGACGCACCGTCGCTGCTCGACCTGCCGCATGGCCCCACCGGTGGGCTCGCGGGCGGCGGAGTCCCGTCGAACCCGCCACCGACCGAGCAGACGGGCGGCGACAGCAGTGTCGTCGTGACCAACCAGGTCGGCCCCGTGCTCGCCGGCGTGCCGTGGTCGACCACGCGGTCGAGCTCCAGCACCGAGACGGATACGTCGGCCGGTCCGAGCGTGACTCCCACTTCTGGATCCAAGCCGGAAACGACCACCCCGACCAATACCGGGCCACCCGGCGGAAATGATTCGAGCACTCCCGGAAATACGCCCACCGCGACCAGGCCATCGAATTGCTGGCTCATCATCAACTGGTGCTGAGCCAATTCTTTCGCTCGCCGAAAAGAACGCGGCCGTGACAGATTAACCAACAAACCTATTTCGCCAAAATGTCACAACATCATAACCTAGCGTAACGAATGCCTCCTTTTAGGCGAAGAGATCACTACGCCTGAAAGGGGGATGCATGTACCCACGGTGGTCTACCCGACTGCTCGCCGCGATGCTCGGCGGACTCCTCGTCGTGCTGGGTGCGGTCGCGACAGCGCCGACCGCGGCAGCCGCGCCCGCCCTTCCCGCCGGCTTCGTCCTGCGCGACCAGGCCACCGGGCAGGCCGCCTACGACCTGACGGACTTCGCCTACCTGCCCGACAACAGCATCGTCACCACCGGCAAGACCGGCAAGGTCACCTGGATCTCCCCCACCGGCGCCATCCGCACGATCGCGACGTTCTCCGTCCGCACCGACGGCGACCTCGGACTCGTCGGCCTCGCGGTCGCGCCGGACTATGCGACCACGCACCACATCTACCTCTCCCGGACGGCGAACCTGCCCGGCGGCCCGACGTTCCGGCTCGCCCGCTTCACCGTCACCGGCTCACCGGACCCGACCGCGCTGAGCCAGGAGACCGTGCTGCTGGACTTGCCCAACACCTCCATCGTGCACGGCATGACCGGGATCGTGGCCGCCGATGACGGCACGATCTGGGTCTCCATGGGCGACGACTCGGACTTCACGCGAGTCGACGCCAACGCCCTGCGCGCGCTGGACGTCACCAGCTACTACGGCAAGATCCTGCACCTGACCGCGAACGGTGCCGGCGTGCCCGGCAACCCCTACTACGACGCCGCGGCCCCGAACTCCGCGCGCAGCAAGGTGTTCGCGAGCGGCTTCCGCAGTCCGTTCCGGTTCTCCCTCGATCCCAGCAGCGGCCTGCCGATCGTCGGTGACGTCGGCTGGAACACCTGGGAGGAGGTCGACGTCGTGCAGCCGGGCGGCAACTACGCCTGGCCGTGCTGGGAGGCGACGCACCGCACGCCCGGTTACCAGGATCTGCCGCAGTGCGCCGGCGTCCAGAACCAGCCGCCGATCTGGGAGTACCGGCACGGCAGCGGCAGCACCGAGGGCAACAGCGTCACCGCCGGGTTCGTCTACACCGGCGCGAGCTACCCGAGCGAGTACAAGGGCACGTTCTTCTTCGGCGACTATGTCACCAACAAGATCTGGACGATGCGCTACGACAGCACCGGCAAGCTGGTCCAGGCCCCGCAGGATCCCCCGTGGGCCACGGGAATCGGTGGCCCGGTGAAGTTCGGCGCCGCACCGAACGGCGACGTCGTATACGCCGACATCCTCTCCGGCAACCTCCGCCGCATCACGTACACGCAGGGCAACACGGCGCCCGTGGCGTCCGCCACCAGTACCACGAACCCGGACACCCGCACGGTCACCTTCGACGGATCGTCCTCTGTGGACTACGACGGCGACACGCTGACGTACCAGTGGGACTTCGGCGACGGCACCACCGGCACCGGTGCGACCGCGACGCACACCTACGCGGCCGGTACCGACCGGTTCACCGCGACGCTGACCGTGCGCGACCCGCTGGGCGCGACCGGCACGGCACAGGTCGCGGTGGCACCCTCGAACCACTCGCCGGCGCTGACGCTCACCTCGCCGGGCAGCCAGACCTTCGCCGTCGGGGACGCGGTGCACGTGTCCGCCACCGCGACCGACGCCGAGGACGGCCCGCTCGCGGTGACGTGGACCAGCACCGTGGTGCACTGCCCGGAGGAGGCGACCTGCCACGCGCATCCGGGTGTCGGCGCGACGGGCCCGGACTTCACGGTGGACTTCACCGAGCATCCGGACTCCCGCATGCGGCTCACCGCGACGGTGACCGACAGCCCGGGCGTGTCGGCGACGAAGTCCTACCTCGCGATGCCACGCCAGCACCGGCTCACCCTGGCGTCGAACCTGCCCGCGTCGCTGCAGATCCCGTCCGAGAGCGGCGTGAACACGGCACTGGTCACCGAGGGCCTGACGCTCGACGTCGTCGCGTCCACCCTGGCCAGCGACGGCGCATCGACCTTCACCGCGTGGGCAGACGGGCCGACCGCGCGCAGCCGGACCATCACGATGCCCGGTTCGGACCTGACGCTCACGGCGAAGTACGCGACGCCGATCGAGCGGCGCTACGACTCCGACGCCGCGCTGCGCAACCTGCTGGGCGCGCCGACCGCGCCGGAGGCCGTGGACGGCGGCGTGCATTACCGCGTCTACGCGAACGGCCGGCTGTACTGGTCCGCGGAGACCGGGGTGCACGAGGTGCACGGCCAGGTCCTCGTCAAGTACCTGGAACTGGGCGGGCACACGAAGTTCGGCGCGCCGACCACCGATGAGACGGGCACGCCGGACGGCGTCGGCCGGTTCAACCACTTCATCGGCACGCCGGGCACGATGACGGCATCGGTGTACTACACGCCGAGCACCGGCCCGCACGCGATCTGGGGCATGATCCGGCAGCGGTGGGAGGCACTCGGCTGGGAGACCGGCCCGATGGGCTACCCGATCACCGACGAGCTGACCACGCCCGACGGCGTCGGACGCTACAACCACTTCGACAGGGCGGCGTCGATCTACTGGACGCCGGGCAACGGGGCGCACGGCGTGTGGGGTGCGATCCGCGCGCAGTGGCAGCGACTCGGCTGGGAGACCGGCCCGATGGGCTACCCGGTGACCGACGAACTGACCACGCCGGACGGCGTCGGGCGCTACAACCACTTCGACAGGGCGGCGTCGATCTACTGGACGCCGGACACGGGCCCGCACGAAGTGTACGGCGCGATCCGGCAACGGTGGTCCGCGCTGGGCTGGGAGCGGTCATACCTTGGCTACCCGCGCTCGGGTGAGTTCAGCTTCGACGGCGGTCGGCGCAACGACTTCCAGTACGGCTACATCCAGTGGTACCCGAACGGCACGGTGATCGACCGCCGCTGGTGACGCTATCCACAATGGACGATGCGGGCGCCGCACGCTGCCCCTCGACAAACCGCGCTGCACATCAGCTGTGGAAGAACCCCAGCGCCGCGGGCAGGCTGTCGTCGGGGCTCAGGTCGCCCCGGCGCAGGACGGCCTCGGCCGCAAGCGCTTGCGCCAACGACGCGAGCGCGGTGAGCGACCGGAACCCGCCGACGCCGGCGATCTCCGCGAACAACGCCACCTCGGCGTAGTCGGCGAGCGGGGACGCGGCGTTGTCCGTCAGCGCCACCACCCGGATGCCCCGCTCGCGCGCGTGCTCGACCGCCCGCACGGTGTCCGCCGCGTACCGGCGCACCGACACGGCGACCAGCACCTCGCCGTCCTCGAGCCGCCGCAGGTCCGCGACGAGGTCCTCGACCCGCCGCGCGTGGACGAGCCTGCGAGCCAGCAGCGCGGCGACCGGCGCGCTGTCGCCCAGCCCCAGCACCGGCACGCCCGACGCGCCGGACACCAGCGACACGGCAGTGAGCCACGATGGCCGGTCCAGCCGGCCGAAGGTCCGCGTCAGGTTCGCCTGCTCCTGTTCGAGCGTCGCGGACAGCACGCCACCCGGCGGCTCGTTGGCCTCGCCGTCCGAACGCCGCGCGAGCACGGCCTGCTCGGCCAGCCACGCCCGGCACAGGTCCATGATCGCCGGGTAGCCCGCGAGGCCGAGCGAGTTCGCGAACCGCGTCACCGACGACTCGTGCACCTCGGTCAGCCGCGCCGCCTCGGTGATGCCCCGGTACGCCGTGCCCTCGGGATCGGCCAGCACCAGGTGCGCGATCCGCAGCTGCACCCCGGCCAGCCTCGGCAGCCGGCCGCGGAGCAGCTCCGCGAGCTCGGGGTAACTGGCCGGCGGTGTCACGCGACCACGATAGCCGTCACCGCCCAGCTACCAAGCCGACCGAAAGCAGGCCAACGGTCGCCGTGACCGCTGCCGGATCGGCAGCGATCAGCGCCGTAGCAGGTCGATGACCGCGGCGAACTGGTCGAGAAAGCCGGAGTTCACCGTGACGTAGGAGATGCCCAGCTCCTCGCGCCACCGCAGCAGTGTGTCGGCGCCCTCGCGCGCGCTGCCGGGGAGCACCGTCACCGCGCCCGCCGCGGCCAGCTCGGCCACGTCCGTGCCGATGAACTGCTTCATCCACGGGGCCGGTTCGTTGCCGACAGCCAGCAGGTTGGCCGCCAGCTCCACGTCCGCCGCACGATCCGCCGCCGCCCGGAAATCATCCACAATGGACCTCGCTTCGTCCACCGTGGTCCGCGGCATCCACGCCATGGTCGCGATGTCGGCCTCCCGCGCGGCGAGCGCGCGCATCTTCGGGCCGCCCGCGGCGAGCAGCAGCGGCGGGCCGGGCCGGCGCCTGAGATAGGCGACGGTCTCTTCGAGGTGCGCGAACCGCGCGGCGCCACTGCCGAACTCACCGCCGAGTTGCTCGAGTTTCCGTGCCGCGTCGGGCCTGCCGGTGCCAAGGCCCAGTTCGAACCGGCCGCCGGTGAACTCGTGCAGCGAGCGTGCCTGCCAGTCCAGCAGCCGCCGGTCGCGGAACCGCTCGACCGCGACGAACGTGCCGACGTGCAAGGTGGTGGTCACCGCGGCCGCGGCGGACAGGATCGTGAACGGATCGGCGTCGAGTTGTGGATCAGGCGAGACGAGGGTGTCGAACCCCCGGTCCTCCGCGCGGCGTGCGAGGTCGGTCCAGGTCTCCAGGTCCGCCGCGGTGCCGACGACGCCGAAGCGGAAGGGTCGATTCGTCATGCTCCGATCGTGGCCGCGCGCGGGCGCGCGGGCATCCGTCCAGCGACGTCATCGGATGTACGCACATCACAGTACGGCGACGCTGAGCGCCTGCGCGATCTCCTTGCCGAGCGCGTGCGTGGCGGCGTCCGGCGGCGAGCCGACCTTGACCACGAGCGGCCCGCCGAAGGGCTGCCGCTCCACCACCTCGATGCGCTCGCCGAGCCCGATCGCGTGCTCGGACAGGTACCGCAGCAGATCGGGGTCGGTGTCCCAGACCCGCACGATCTGCCCGACCGCGCCCGGCTCCATCTCGTCCAGCAGCCGCGTGTGCATCTCCTCGACGCTGCCGTCGGCGGCGGGGATCGGGTCGCCGTGCGGATCACGCACGGGATGGCCGAGCTTGGCCGAGATGCGCTCGACCAGCCGGTCGGACACGGCGTGTTCCAGCACGTCGGCCTCGACATGCACCTCGTCCCAGGTGTAGCCGAGTTCCTGCACCAGCCACGCCTCGATCAGCCGGTGCCGTCGCAGCACGCCGCGCGCGAGCAACCGGCCGGCGGGCGTCAGCTCGATCCCCCGGTACGGGACGTGCTCGACGAGCCCCTGCTGGGAGAGCTTGGTGACCATGCCCGAAGCCGACGAAGGGCTGACCTCGAGACGGCTGGCCAGCGTGGTGTTCGTGACGGGTTCACCGCGCTCGACCAGCCCATAGAACACCCGGATGTAGTCCTCGATCGAGGACGACGACCGGCGGCTGGGACTGTCAGGCATACGGTTAACTTTACGACTTCGCCCGGCCCCTGGTCAGCCTTGCCTAACTGCGAGGCGACCAACGGTAGCGGATCCACCCCGGAACCGGTTCGGCGCCGAGTTCCGCGTAGAACGCCGCCGCCTTGTCGTTCCCTGCCCGCATGTCCCATTCCACCCGGCCGCTGGTGCGCTCGCGCAACGCGTTCAGCAACTCACGGCCGAGCCCTGACCTGCGGTATCCGGGTCGGATGAACAGGTCGTCGAGCCAGATCCCCGGCCGCCCCTCCCAGGTGGAGAAGTTCCACGAGCAGAACGCGAACCCCGCCACGCGGCCGGGCTCGCCGGGCGGTTCGGCGATCAGCACCCATGCCCGCGGCCCGGGACCGAACAGGTGTCCGGTCATCTCGGCGCGGTCGAGGACGAGCGTGTCGTTCCCCTCGAAGCGGGCGTGTTCCTCGATCAGCGCGCAGATCTCGTCCGCGTCGGTGACCTCGGCGTCACGGATGGGCATCCGACCCCCTTTCGCAGCCCAGAGGCTATCGATCGATCGATCGGTTCGTCTAGGCTCGTCCGGGTGAGCACGGTGGAGACTTCGCGGGACGGTGCGGTGGCGTGGATCTGGCTGAACCGGCCGGAGCGGCTCAACGCGGTGGCGCCCGCGCTGGTCGACGACCTGCTGCGCGCGCTGGACGGGGTCGTGGACGCCAGGGCCGTCGTGCTGGCCGGCCGCGGGCGCGCGTTCTGTGCCGGTCACGACCTGAAAGAGCCCACGCCGCAAGGAGATTCCCGTGCCCGGCTGGAACGGCTGCAGGACGTCACGCGCCGGTTGCGCGCGCTGCCGCAGCCGGTGATCGCGGCCGTGCACGGCTACGCGATCGGCGCGGGCGCGGAGTTCGCGCTGGGCTGCGACCTGGTCCTCGCCGCGGAGGACGCCGTGTTCGCGTTCCCCGAGACCGGCCTCGGGCTCAGCGTCACCGGCGCCGCGTCGCGGCTGTTGCCGCTGCTCGCCGGCCCACTCAAGGCGAAGGAACTGGTGCTGCTGGGGCAGCGCGTCGGCGCCGCGCAGGCTCTGGACCTCGGGCTGGTCAACGCCGTCGTGCCCGACGTGCACGCGACGGCGGCGGACTGGGCGCGGCGCATCGCGGAACGGCCCGCCGGCGCCACGGCACTCGCGAAACGCGCGCTGGACCACGGGATCGACCTCGCCGCCGCGCTCGAACTCGAGATCAGCCACGCCCTGGTCACCGAGCACACACCCGAGGGCGCCGACACCCTCCGGGGCGAGCGATGATCCCGCTGGAGGAGGTCGACGATCTCGCCACGCTCGTGGCGCGCGCGGCCACCCGGTGGCCCGGGAACGACGCGTGGATCTTCGACGAGACCGGGTTGCGGCTGACCTTCGCCGAGGTCGACGACCACAGCACGCGGCTTGCGCTCGCGCTGCGCGCGCTCGGGGTCGAACCGGGCGACCGGGTGGCCGCGATGCTGCGCAACGAGCCCGGATTCCCGTTGCTGTGGCTCGCGCTCGCCAAGATCGGCGGGGTCATCGTGCCGGTCAACGTCAACTACCGCGACCTCGACGGCGCTCACGTGCTGCGACACTCCGGCGCGCGGTTCGCCGTCGCAGCTCCCGACTTCACGGGCCCGCTCACCCGGATGGCCTCCGGCACCCGGCTCGAACGCGTGCTCACCCTCGCCGACCTCGAGGGCGGGCACACCGGCGCGCGGTTCGAGGTGCACGGCGAGCAGCCCGTGAACATTCAGTACACGTCCGGCACCACCGGGGCCCCGAAGGGCTGCGTGCTGCCGCACCGGTACTGGACCACGCTGGCGCGCGGCCTGATCACCGACTTCCCGGCGATCTCGGCCGCCGACATCCTGCTGACCGCGCAACCGTTCCACTACGTCGATCCGATGTGGAACGTCGCGCTCGGGCTCGCGTCCGGCGCCCCGCTCGTCGTGCTCGACCGCTTCCATCCCGCCACGTTCTGGGCGAAGGTCCGCGAGTACGACGTCACCTGGTTCTACTGCCTCGGCCTGATGCCCGCGCTCCTGCTCCGGCAGCCTCGTTCCGGGCAGGACCGGCGGCACCGCGTCCGCGCGATCAGCGCCTCGGCCATCCCGCGTGAGCTGCACGCCGACCTGGAGCGGCGCTGGGGTGTGCCCTGGTTCGAGGCGTTCGGCATGACCGAGACCGGCGGCGACATCCGGATGTCCGAAGTGGACCACCATGAGCTGGTCGGCACCGGGTGTCTCGGGCGCCCGACGCGGGACCGCGAGGCGATGATCGTCGACGAAGCGGACCGCCCGCTGCCGCGCGGCACCACCGGTGAGCTGGTGCTACGCGGGATCGGCCTGATGCACGGCTACCACGACGATCCCGAGGCCACCGACCGCGCGTTCCGCGCCGGCTGGTTTCACACCGGTGATCTGGCCACAATGGACGGCCAGGGCCGGGTCTACCACGTGGGCCGGATGAAGGACATGATCCGCCGCAGCGGCGAGAACATCTCGGCCGACGAGGTCGAACGCGCACTGCTGCTGCACCCCCGCGTGCGGCTCGCCGCAGCCATCGCGGTGCCCGACGAGCTGCGCGGCGAGGAAGTCAAGGCCTTCGTCGTGCCCGAAGGCAGCACCGATCCCGAGGAGCTCGCGGCATTCTGCGCGGACAAGCTGGCCTACTTCAAGGTGCCGCGCTACTGGAGCATCGCGCCGTCACTTCCCCTCACCCCGTCCGAACGCGTCGCCAAGGGCGAGTTGCGCGACTCGGACCTGCCCACGTACGACCGGGCGAGGCACACGTGGCTTTGAGCACGGAGCAACGCGTCCGGCGCGCGGCCGTGAAGCTGTTCGCGGGCAAGGGTTTCCACGGCACCGGCATCCGGGATCTGGCACAGGCGGCGAAAATCTCCACGTCCAGCCTGTACCACTACATGGGCACCAAGGAGGACCTGCTCGCCACCATCATGCGCGAAAGCCTCGAGCGGTTGCTGCTCGGCGCCCGCCAGGCGACCGACGGCGTCACGGACCCGCGGGAACGGCTCGCCGCCCTCGTCGCGCTGCACGTCCTCACGCACGGCTCACGCCCGGCCGAGACGCGAGTGGTGGACAACGAGGTCAACGCGCTCTCGCCGGCCGCGAAACGCGGCATCGTACGGTTGCGAGACGAGTACGAGGCGTTGTGGTCAACGGCGATCGACGACGGTGTGGCATGCCACGCGTTCCGCACCGGCGAGCCGGCCGTGACGAGGCTCGCACTACTGGAAATGTGCAACGGCGTGGCCCGCTGGTACTCCCCACGGGGCCCGTTGAGCCTGGACGACCTGGCCGTTCACTACGCACAGCTCGCTCTCCGCATGCTCGGCGGTGCGGACAGCGACTGTCACGATGCCGTCCACCGTGCCTCCGCGGTGGTCACGGCCGTGTGGCGCACACCCCTCTAGCTGGGGGTTCGCGGGGAATAGCTTGCCCGGAGGGCCTATCTGAGGGACCCTCGAAGCGTGAGTGAGCAAACGATCCAACTGGAACTGGACGACTCAGGTCTCGCGCCGGGGCTCCCGGTACCCACCCACCCTCGCGACAAAGTGCAGGATGTCCCCTACCGTCCAGTGGAATTCCGCGACGACGACCTCCCGACCGCACTGGAACGCTGTGCGAACTGGCTGCGTAATGCCCAGGAATGGCTGGGGGAGCCGCTCGACGTGCTCGCCATTCACCTCGACTACGACGACACCGAAGGCGCGCCCTACTACGACGTCAAGGTCTTGTGCAACGAGGAGGACCTGGCCGGCGCACCCTTGGCGCTCCGAGCACGGTCCAAGTAGGGACCAGACCTTCGACGTAGGTCGAGAGCACAGCGAACCGAGCCACACATCCCTCCCCGCCGCCGGCGCCCTTCTCGGGGCCGGGGGCGGGGAGGTTTCCGCTTCACGTCGTCAGCCGAGTACGCCGCTGACCTTCGCGTGGCCCTTCAGCAGATTGCGGGCGATCGTGCGACGTTGGATTTCGTCCGTGCCTTCGTAGATCCTCAGCAGGCGGAGCTCCCGGTACCACCGTTCAACCGGGAGTTCACGGGTGTAACCCATCCCGCCGTGAATCTGCAGCACGCGGTCCACGATCTCGTTCGCCTTCTGGCCACCGTAGAGCTTCGCCATCGACTGGGCGTGCCGGGAGTCCATGCCCTGATCGACCTGCCAAGCCGCGTGCAGCACGAGCCACCGCAGCGCCTCCAGTTCGACACCCGAGTCGGCGATCATCCACGGGATCGCCTGCCGTTCGGCGATCGGCCTGCCGAACGTCTTGCGGTTGTTGGCATGCTCGATCGCCATCGACAGCAGCCGCTCGCACGAGCCGA
>DASZUO010000160.1:0-2122 GCA_035547575.1 Amycolatopsis sp.
TCAGTGAGCTGACTGACAGATGCGTCCCGGCACCGAAAAGAGGGTGCCTCCCCACTGGGTCTAGCAGCGAGGAGGCTGACGTGAAGTCTGCCAGCACCACCCCGACCAACACCATGGGTAGCAAACTGTCCGACCAGCCCGCCAACGGCCTCACCGCCGGTGTGGACTGGGCCAGCGAGGACCACGCGGTCAGCATCGTCGACGACCGCGGCCGCGAAGTCGCCCGCAAGAGCGTCGATCACACCGCGGCTGGTCTGCGCACTCTGGTGAAGCTCCTGATCAACCACGGTGTCGGCGAGGTCGCCATCGAACGCGGCGACGGACCGGTTGTCGATGCTCTGCTCGACGCCAACCTGACCGTGGTCGTGATCAGCCCGAACCGGCTCAAGAACCTCCGCAGCCGCTACGGCTCGGCCGGCAACAAGGACGACCGGTTCGACGCCTACGTCCTGGCCGACACCCTGCGCACCGACCGCACCCAGCTGCGTCCGCTGACCCACGACAGCGAGGCCACCAAGACGCTGCGCGCCACCGTCCGCGCCCGCCGCGAGCTGGTCAAGCACCGCGTCGCGCTGTGCAACCAGCTGCGTGCCCATCTGCAGGCCGCGTTCCCCGGCGCCGTGGGCCTCTTCAGCGACCTGGACTCCCAGATCAGCCTGAGGTTCCTGGCCCGCTTCGACTCCCAGGAACGCGCGGACTGGCTCAGCGTCAAGCGCCTCGCAGCGTGGTTGAGCAGCGTCGGCTACTGCGGCCGCAAGGACCCCGCCGACCTGTTCGCCCACTTGCAGGCCGCGCCCCGCGGACCAGTCGGTCCCGACGGCGCCGCCCGCGCCCACGTCACCCGCGCCATGCTCAGCGTTCTGGGCGAGCTCGTCGAGCAGATCGCGACCCTGGAAGCCCAGATCGTCGAACAACTCGCGCTGCACGCCGACGCCCACATCTTCTGCTCCCTGCCCCGCGGCGGCACCGTGCGTGCCGCCCGGCTGCTCGCCGAGATCGGCGACGTCCGCGGCCGGTTCCCCGACGCAGCCTCCCTGGCCTGCCTGGCCGGCGTCGCCCCCTCCACCCGCCAATCCGGCAAGCACAAGGCCGTCACCTACCGATGGGCGGTCAACAAGGAACTCCGTGATGCGGTCTGCGACTTCGCCGGCGACTCCCGACGAGCCAACCCCTGGGCCGCGAAGATCTACAACGACGCCATCGCCCGCGGCAAAGACCATCCCCACGCCACCCGCATCCTGGCAAGAGCCTGGCTCGGCGTGATCTGGCGCTGCTGGCAAGACAACACCACCTACCAACCCGACCAGCACAACGCGCTCCAAGCCGTTCTCGCGGCCTGACGTTGACACAGGGCTACTCATGCGGGGTCCCCGTTCGGAGCGGGGCGCAGCGAGCATTCGAATGGGGTGTTCATGCCTCATGCACCCGCAGCGAGAGCCGGTCGATCCGCAGGCCGTCCATGTGCTCGACGGTCAGCACCGCGGTCCGGGGCCGCGGCGCGTCGTCGGGACCGGTCGGCGCCCCCGGCACCGAGACCTCGGCGATGTCGCCCCGCTCCGGGATGCGGCCGAGGACCCGCAGCACCAGCCCGGCGACGGTGTCGTACTCCTCCCCCTCTGGCAGGGAGATGCCGGTGAGGTCCTCCACCTCGTCGGGACGCAGCAGGCCGGAGAGCGACCAGGTGCCGTCGCGGCGCAGTCGGGCCCGCGAGCCGAGCGTGTCGTGCTCGTCGGCGATGTCCCCCACGATCTCCTCGATCACGTCCTCGAGCGTGACGATGCCGGCCTGGTCGCCGTACTCGTCGAGCACGATCGCCATCTGGAAGCTCTCCTTGCGCAGTAGCGCCAGCAGCGGGTCCAGCCGCAGCGAGTCCGGCACCACGATCGGCCGGGCCATCAGGTGTTTGACCCGGGTGGTGGCGCGCTCGTGCAGCGGGAGCGCGACGGCGTTCTTGACGTGGACCGTGCCGACCACGGTCTCACGCTCGTCGAGCACCGGGAACCGGGAGTGGCCGGTGCGGCGGGCCAGGTCGATGACGGCCTGGGCGCGGTCGTTCTCCTCCACGCTGTGCTGGCGCACCCGCGGCGTCATGATCTCCCCGGCGGTGCGGGCGCCGAACTCC
>DASZUO010000161.1:0-22382 GCA_035547575.1 Amycolatopsis sp.
GGCGAGACGGCCGCTCCGGTGCGCGGGCTGCACCGGAGCGGCCTTCGCCCTCCCCCGGTCAGGAAACGATCGGCCTGCCTAGCGGCGGGACAGCCCGGGTCGCTCCCATGGCGGTGAGCCCGACGTTCACGAAGGCGTAGAAGCCAAGCAACGCCAGGACCAGGATGATGTAGCCGGACGCCTTCAGCAGGTCCGTATTGCCGAGGCGGATCGCCGCCGCCGCGACCGCGCAGGCGGCCACCACGAGACCGACGATCGCCGGATACACGGTGGGCAGCCGCAGGCTCGGCACCAGCAGGAACAGGAACAGGCAGCCCCATGCGATGAAGAACATCTGCTCGACCTGGGGCACGTCGGCGGTCGCGACGCCGTACCAGTTGTGCTGCAGTCCCAGCAACAGCCCGGCCAGGCTGAGCCAGAACCCGGAGAACGTGCCGGTGATGCCCGCGACCATGGTCAGTCCCAGCATCGCCGACCACGCGGTGACCATGGCGAGGAAAATCCCGGTGGCGAACAGCACGATCGGCACGATCGCGCCCAGTGCGGTGGCGGGCAGGAAGCCGATGAGCACCATGCCCAGAGTGAGGGCGCCCACCGCGAAGATGGGCAACCCGAGGATGAGCGGGTCGCCGCCGGCGCCCACGACCACGGCCGTGGGCTCAGCGGGGGCGGGGGCGGCCGGGGGCGGTGCGTGGTCGCCGAGTGTGGCCGGCGAGTCGGGTACGCGGATCTCGTTGCTCTGCATCTGTGACATTGCCATCACCTTTGATCGAACACGGCAGGACGTCAGCCCACCGACGGTCCCAGGCCAAGGGACTGTGGTGTGCTGGCATCGGGGGACGGCTGGTGCAGGCCCTCGTCGAGCGGCCCGTACTCCGTCATCAGCGCGGGGCTACCGCCCCACGGGGTCTGCTCCTCGGCGATCAGCGAGTTCGTGGTGAGCAGCAGCCCAGCCACGGACGCGCCGTTCTGCAGCGCCGAACGGCAGACTCGCAACGGGTCGATGATGCCCATCTCGACCATGTTCCCGTAGCGGTCGAGAAGGGCGTCGAACCCCTCGTCGTCGCCGAGCCGCCGGGTCCGCTCGACAACCTCGTGCGCCGGGTAGCCCGCGTTGCTCGCGATGAGAAACGCGGGTTCGCTCAGCGCCCTCCGGACGATGTCCGCCCCTGTCGCGTAATCGCCCTGTAGGTCCAAATCGGACAGTACTTGCTCCGCGTGCAGCAGTGCGGCGCCGCCGCCCGCCACGATGCCTTCGGCCATCGCGGCGCGGGTCGCGGACAGCGCGTCCTCCACGCGGTGTTGCAGTTCCTTGAGTTCCGCAGGCGTCGGCGCGCCGACCCGGATCATCGCGACCTTGCCGGTGAGGGCGCCGATCCGCTCGGTCAGCACGTCCTCGTCGATCCCGAACTGGGCGCGTTCCAGTTCCGCCCGCAGCTGGTTGACGCGGAACTCGATGTTCTCCGATGTTCCCGCACCGCCGACGATCGTGGTGGTGTTCTCGGTGACCCGGACCTGCCGGGCCCGGCCGAGGTGCTCCAGGCCCATCGACTCCAGGCCGAACCCGGACTGCCGTGACTGCACGGATCCGCCGACGACGGCCGCGAGGTCCTCCAGCTTGTGCAGCCGCCGGTCGCCGAACCCTGGTGCCCGCACGGCCACCGAGGAGAAGGTGCCGTTGACCTGGTTGTGCACCAGCATGGACAGCGCCGAGCCCTCGACGGTCTCGGCGATCAGCACGAGCGGGTGCGGCTCGCGCATGATCTTGTCCAGGACCGGCATCAACTGCTGGACCTTGGTGATCTTCTCCGCGCACATCAGGATGTAGGGGTCGTCGAGCACCGCCTCCAGCCGGCCTGGGTCGGTGACCAGGTACGGCGAGAGGTAGCCGTTGTCGAACTCGAACCCCTCGACGAACTCGACGCTCATCCCGTTCCGCGGCGACTCCTCAACCGTCACCACGCCGGTGTCGCCCACGGTGTGCAGCGCCTTCGCGATCACGGCACCGACCGCGTCGTCGTCGTTGGCGGATATGGCCGCGACCCGCGCGTAGTCCTGCTCGGTCACCACCGGATGCGCCGCCTTCTCCAGGTACTCCACCAGCCGG
The DNA here is from genome assembly GCA_035547575.1 of Amycolatopsis sp. Lineage (GTDB taxonomy): Bacteria > Actinomycetota > Actinomycetes > Mycobacteriales > Pseudonocardiaceae > Amycolatopsis_E. The sequence goes on from DASZUO010000161.1 coordinate 2,108, forward strand.
CCGACCGCGTGGTCGATGCCGCGCTTGACGAGCACCGGGTTGCCGCCGCGCCCGATGGCCCGCATCCCCTCGCGGATGATGGCCTGTGCGATCACGGTCGCGGTGGTGGTGCCGTCGCCCACCACGTCATTGGTCTTGATCGCCGCTTCCTTGACCAGTTGCGCGCCCATGTTCTCGAACTGGTTCTTGAGGTGGATCTCCCGCGCGATGGTGACGCCGTCGTTGGTCACCACCGGCGAACCCGTGATCTTCTCGATGATCACGTTGCGGCCCTTGGGGCCGAGTGTCGACTTGACCGCTTCCGCCAGCTTGTCCACACCGGACAGCAGCAGCTCGCGGGCGTCGGAGCCGAAACGCAGTTCCTTGGCCATCGTCGTGTCTCCCTAGGGCGTGAGGATCGCGCGGCCGCGGACCCGGCCGGCGTCGAGATCCGCCAGCGCGTCGAGCGCGGCGTCCAACGGATACTTCTTGGTGTGCAACGTGACTTTGCCGGACTGCGCGAGCACCATCAGCTCGGCCAGGTCGTTGTAGGTGCCCACCAGGTTCCCCACCACGTTGCGTTCGGTGGAGATGATGTCGATGGTCGGGATGTCGATGTTGCTGCCGTAGCCGATCACGAACTGCGAACCGTTACGGCGCGTCATCGCGAACGCGTCCTGCTGCGCGCCCTGCTCGGCCACGAAGTCCAGCACCACCTCGGCGCCGTTGCCGCCGGTGAGGTCGAGTACCGCGTCGACCTGCTTGCCGTCGGCGAGCACGGTGTGGTCGGCGCCCAGTTCCGACGCCAGTTCCAGAGCCCCGGCGTTGCGGTCGACCACGACGACGGTCGTGGCGGTGAGCGCGCGCAACGACTGGATGCCGATGTGCCCGAGGCCGCCTGCCCCGTTGACGACGCAGACCGTGCCCGGATACAGCAGCGGCACGGCCTTGCGCACGGCGTGGTACGCCGTGATACCCGCGTCGGCGAGCGCCGCCACGTCCTCGGGCCGCGTGTTCGGGTCCAGCTTGATGCAGGCCCGTGCCGAGGTCAGCAGGTACTCGGCCATCCCGCCGTCCGAGTCGATGCCGGGGAACCGGCTGTTCTCGCAGTGCATGTCGTTGCCCGCGCGGCACGCGTGGCACAGCCCGCAGGTCGGCGTCGGGTGCAGGATCACCGTGTCGCCGACCTCCACATTGGACACCGCGGGACCGATCTCCTGCACCCAGCCCGCGTTCTCGTGCCCGATCGTGTAAGGCAGGGTGACGCCGGACTTCTCGGCCCACTGCTCCTCGATGATGTGCAGATCGGTGCGGCACACGCCGGCCCCGCCGATCTTGACTACGACGTCGAAGGGCTCCTTCGCCGTCGGCTCCGGCACCTCCTCGACGACGGGTTGCTTGTGGTATGCGTGCAACCGCACCGCTTTCATGGGTTCTCCTTGGGTTCTCGCGCCTGCGTCACGCCATATCGGAAGCCCAGCATTCCCCGGCACACCCCGGAGTTCGCCTCCTGGCTGGTGCGGGTCAGCCGCGCCATCCCGAGGTGCCTGCGGGCCTCGTCCGGAGTGACGGGCGCACCGCTGCCGGGGTCGACGAGCAGCGGGTCGCCGTCCCCCGCGGGCAGGCCGAGCTCGCGGCGGCGGGCACGCAGCCGCTCGCGGTCGTCCCCGGCGGGCGCGTCGCCGAGGGTCAGCCCGGCCAGCCGCGCGGGGTCCCCAGCGGCCCCCATCGCGCGCACGACCCGGTCGGTGCCGGCATACACCGCCTTGCGCAGGAAGTTGGCCCGCAGCTCGTCGAGTTCGTCCACCGCCTCCCCTTCGAACGACGCGACGAAACCGGCTCGCGCGGCTACGCCCGCGTTGATCGCGTCGGCGGCGAAATGGTCCACCAGCTGGACATCCGCCTCGCGGACGAACGGAACGGCGGCGACCGCGTCGTAGGCGTCGGCCACCATGAGGAACGCGAAGTTCGGCGCGCAGAAGTAGGTGGGCAGCCGCAGCCGCACCACCGCTCTGCCCGCCGCATCGACCTCGCACCGCGCCACGAACCCGAGATCGGTGAGCGGCTCGTCCAGCTCCGGATCCCGGACCGTGCCCAGCGCCGACCAGGCTGCCTTGGAGACAGGACCGCGGCGCGCAGCGCCTCCGTCGAGGGTGGCGGTGGGCGACGGGCGGGCAGCCTGGCCGGTTCCGATGGCGGTCATGAGCTCGGCACGCCCACCGGCTCGACCGTCTCCGGCTGTTCGAGCCGGTACTCCGGCGGCACCTCGATGTCGTAGAGGCGCGCCGCGTTCAGGCCGAGGATCTTCTTCTTCTGCGCCACCGTCAGCGGCGGGAAGTCCGACAGATCCTCGTCGGCCGGCATGTTCCAGTCGACAAAGCCCTCGACCTGCCACTTCGGCTCCCAGATCGCGTAGTCCGCGCCGAAGATCAGCTTGTCCTCGCCGAGCCAGAACATCAGCTCGCCCATCACCTTCGCGAAGAACTTCGGCCGCGCGTGCATGAGCCCGCCGACGACGACCGCGAGGCCGGCGTAGACGTTGCGCTCCTGCGTCGCCATGAAGCAGAAGTCCTCGATCCGCGGCAGGCCCACGTGCTCGACGATGAAGTTCAGGCCCTGGAAGTCGGTCGCCACGTGGTCCACATCGGACACGTCGAACGCGTCCTTGTCCAGGGGCCAGATCGTCGGTCCCTTGTGGATGTGGATGTTCTTGACGCCCAGCTCCTCGCACTTCTCCAGGTACTTGGCCGCCTCCGGATCCTTGAGGTCCCAGCCGCGCGAGTCGCCACGCCATTCCGCGGTGTAGAGCTTGACGCCCTTGCAGTTGTAGCGCTTCACCCGTTCCTCGAACGCGCGCATCCCGGCGTCGCCCTCACGCGGGTCGAACGTGGTGTTCACCAGGAACTTGTCCGGGTGCCGCTCCGCCATCGCGCCGTCGGCCTCGGTGGTGTTGAACCCGTTCTTGTACCACTGGCGAAGGTTCGTTGGCTGGAAGATCGCCTTGTCGACGTGCCCGACCTCGAACAGGTCGTGCATCATCAGCTCCTCGGAGTACTTCTGGAACCGGTCGATCGGCCAGTGCGTGTCCGCCGGGCCGAGGCCCTGGTACGCGTGGAAGCACTCGATCCAGCCCTTCGCGTACTCCTCCTGACCCGGCACCCAGTTCTCGGGGCTCGCGTCCCAGAAGTGAGTGTGCCCGTCGACGACGAAGTAACGCTCACCGTCCTTTTCGTACATCTGTCCCCCTCAGCTGAGCGGTTTGAGGTCGAAGTCGAGGAACTCGGCCGCGTCCTCGGGATTGGCGAAGAACATCGTGCGGTCGTCGAGGTGCACCATGCGGCCGTAGTGGGTGGACATGTTCTCCTCGAACTCCGCCGAGTTGAACCAGCCCTCCTCCTCGCCTGCTGCCTCGTCCATCTCCGAGTAGATCACGTCCACCCGCCGGTCGGCATCGACGCGGATCATGGAAGGCAGCGGCATCGTGCGCACGTTCGGCTTGGTCTTCATGACCTCCGCGACGATCTCGCCGACCTGGTTGTTCATCAACGTGAACCCGCATCGGTTGGAGGCGGTGTTGTCGGATTTGTACGGGCTCTCGACCGGTTGCTTCAGACTAGTCACTGCGCCAGCTCCTTCGGTTCTTGCAGACTCAGATCGGACAGGATGCCGCTGAAGCGGCTCTTGGCACGGTCGAGACCGTCCTCGAAACGCATGGGCTTCTGGTCGGGCAGCGACCACAGCGGCTGCAGCGTCCGCGCGGCCCTGATGCAGCGCGGCACCCAGACGGACAGCCACTGCTGCAGCAGGTTCTTGTTGTGGTCGGCGAACTCCCGGTCGTTGACCAGCAGGTCGAACATCGCCCGGGTGTAGCGCAGGTCGCGTTCGGAGTAGTCGAACTCCGCCGCGCCGACCAGCGTCGGCGTCACGAAGTCGCCGTTGGCCGGTGCCGCCTGCTGTACGAGGTTGCTGCGGAACAGCTCGCCCACCAGTGGCTCGAACACGACGTTCGCGGCGAAGATCGCCTCGCACCAGTCGTCGATCGCGGTGAGCTGCTCGGCGACCTCGCGCACACCTTGCCACGCCGGGTCGTCGTTCCACACCGTCTGGTGCGCGGTGCCGTCGAAGTCCGCGATCTCCTCGGTCAGCGTCAGGTTGAACAGCGCCAGGTCCTGCGCCGCACGGATCCGGTGCATGCTGTTCACCGAGATCGCGTTGTTGTGCATGTTGGTCGGGGCACGGCGGTTGGCGTTGGCGAACAGGTACAGGCCAAGGCCGTGGTCCACGTGCATCCACGCGCCGACGTGCTGCGCGACGAAGTTCACCCAGTTGCGGTTCCACTGGTCGAACGCCTTGGACTGGCGCGCCGAGTCGATGTTCTGGTTGAGCTGGCGCACCACGTTGGCGTTGTAGCGGTAGAGCGTGAGCTCCCATTCCTCGTTGGGGTCACGGAACTCGTGCCAGCCGAGCGCCGGCCATTCGTAGCCGGTACCCCCCGAACCCGGGCCGCGCTCGGGCAGCGGCCGGTCGCTGCCCCATGCCTTGAGCTTGGTCCACTCCAGCGGGTAGCCGCCCCGGCCGTCGGCGAAGCCGTACAGCCAGCCCTGGCTCAGGTAGTGCCGCGGGTCGGGCTGGACTTCCACCGTGACGTCCTCGTAGTGACTCTGCTTCCGCTTCTGCGGCGTGAAGTAGTTGAAACGGCGCAGCTGCGAGTCCGGGAACTCCTTGGCGCCAGCTTCGGCGTCGGTGAAGACCGGCTTCGGCACACTGCGTTCTTGAGTGCTGGTCATCAGTTCTGTCCTTCTGTGTCGTGCGGGACACCCGCGCCCGATCGGTCCTGCCTGCGAACACTCCTTCGTCGCGTTCGCCTTCGTGCGGTCCTTAGGCTGTCGTCGTGAACTTGTCGTAGAAAATCCGTTTGTCGGCCACGCCCAGTGCGGGCAACAGTTCGAGGGCCGCTTCCACCATCGGCGGTGGCCCGCACACGTACGCGTCGGCGCCGGCCAGATCGGACTCGCACCGCCGCAGCACGTCGGTGATCAGCCCGGTCTCGCCGGCCCAGTCCTCACCGTCCGGTTCGGACAACGCGGGCACGTACCGGAAATCCGGCAGCTTCTCGGCGAGTTCGGCCAGGTCCTTCTCGAAACAGAGATCCTGCCGGCGGCGGGCGCCGTAGTAGAAGGTCGCCCTGCGCGCTGCGACGTCGCCACCGCGTTCGGCCATGGAACGCAGCAGCGCCAGTATCGGCGCCATTCCGGCGCCGCCGCCGACGAACACCAGGTCCTTGTCCGGCGCGTCGCGCAACGTGAACACCCCGAACGGCCCGTTCACCTGCAACCGATGGCCGACCGCGACCTCGGTATCCAGAAACTGGGAGAACCGCCCGTCGGGGTAGATCTTGATGACGAACTCGAGCCTTCCGCCCTCACGGGCGGACGTGTTGGCCATCGAGAACGACCGCGTTTCCTCGGTCCCCGGGATCGTGAAATCGAGGTACTGACCGGGGAAGAACTTGATCGTCTCCGGCTCGATGAGCCGGACGACGAGATGGCACATGTCGTGCGTGACGTGTTCCTTGGCCACGACCTCCACCTCTGCCTGCACGATCGGCAGTCCGGAGTGGATCATCTCCTCGTCGTAGTTGAGCAGCTCGATCGTCAGGTCCTCGTACGCGTGCGCGCGGCACAGCAGCGTGTAACCCTCCTCCTTCTCGAACTCCGGCAGCGCGAACGTCGAGTACTTGTCGAGTTCGACGTCGTCGCCGTCGAGGATGAAGGACTTGCATGAGGCGCACTGTCCTTCCTTGCAGCCGTGCATCAGCATGACGCCCTGCTCGGCCGCGGCGCGAAGGATCGTCTGCTCCTCGTCGGCCTCGATCTCGATCCCCACCGGCTCGAAGCGGACCTGGTGCTTCTCTCCCATGCTGTGCCCTTCAGTACCCATCCGGCCGGCAGTCACGGCGATGGCCGGACTGCGGCTCGGCTTCCGGTTGGCCGGGTCGGCCTGCTTTCGCTCGGATTGGTATGTGTGCCCACTCGGTACCAATCCGAGATGCGAAGGGGAGGGTCGCAGAAGGCCGCGGCCCTCCCCCGATCACCGAGCGGCTACTGCGCGGGTGCCGGCCGGCCTGCCGGGCCCTGGCGGTTGTAGTCGGCCACGAAGGCCGCCCGCTCGTCGTCGGTCATCTGGTTGAGCAACACGTTCGGGCTCTGCACCTCCGGCATCCGCCGCAGGTGGTCCAGGGTCCACATCTTCTTCGGGTCGTCCAGGTGCAGATGCGGCTGCGCGACCATCGTCTTGCCGTCGTCACGGACGAAGCCCATGTCCGACACCACATCGGCCCAGTTCCAGCCGTGGTAGAGGGTCTCCCACTCCCGGTGCCCGATCAGCTGGCCCATGTTCGGGGTGTTGCGGCCCTGGTAGGTGGGCCGGAACGCCTCGGCGTCGGTCCAGCGGCACGGCTCCGAGCAGTAGGTCCGCCACTGTCCGTCGACCTTGTCCACCACCATGTCCTCGCGGACCAGGCACGGGACCATGCAGGTCCAGCACCGGTGCGGGTACACGTAGTCGACGTTCTCGGCGACGATCGGGTGGTGTCCGTTCGGCGTGGACAGCCGGTTGTAGTTCTCCCACCACTTGCCGTACTTGTTGTACCAGCCGGGGTACTTGAACTCGAACCACTCGAAGTCCTCGTCGGTCATCGGGTCGATCCGCCAGTAGTTGGCGAGCCAGCCCGTGGCGAAGAACTGCGCCACCTCGTGCACGTAGCCCTTGTTCCAGATCTGGTTCCAGGCTTCCTCGATGAGGTCGTGCGGGACGACGAGGCCGTACTTCTCCAGTGGCACCAGGTAGCTGCGGTAGTAGTCGTCGTAGATCCAGCGACGCCACATCTCCGCGTAGCTCTCCCGCTCCTTGCGGCGGTCCTTGGTGCCGTACTCGATGAAGGTGCCGATCGCGGCGTCCACCACACGGTGGTTGTTCCACCACGCGTAGCGCAGGTCGCGTTCGAGCAACTGGTGGTTGCTCTCGTCGGACAGCGCCATCAGCAGCGTCGCGTAGCCGTTGCTGATGTGGCGGGACTCGTCGCTCTGCACGGAGTGGAACACCGTCGGCAGCAGGTAGTCGCCGTTGGCCGCCGCCTCGGCGGGCATGGCGACGAACAGCGTGTTGGTGAACGCTGTTTCGGCGACGATCGTCAGGTAGATGCTCGCGGCGGTGATGGCGTCACCGGTGATGAAGCCTTCCGCGAACTGGCGGCCGATCGTGCCGCAGTAGTCGTTGTGGAAGTTGCGCAGGCTCGAGTTGAAGCCCGCGGGGTCGATGTAGTTGTTCATGTACAGGCGCTTGAGGTTCTGCTGGATCGTCGAGTGCCTGACCTCGTCGATCATCTGGATGGCCTGCCCGTTGTGCAGCTCCGGGTTGGGGACCGTGCGGAACAGCAGCGGCATCGCCCGCGCGGCCGAGATCTCCGGCAGCGGGATGATGGACAGGAACAGCTTCTGCCATTCCAGCCACCGCTCTTGCACCTGACGGAACATGTTGCCGCGAATCGCGCCGTCCTCGGCGCCGTAGACGCGGTGGTCCTTCTCTTCCTGCATGGGGAAGTAGGACCGCAGGACCTGCTTGAGCGGGTCCTTCTTCTTGGCTTTCCGGAACGTGTAGTCGGTTCCGTACTGTGAGACCGGCTCGTGATACGCCGGCTCCCAGGAAAGTTCCTGGATCTTCTGGTGGGCTTTCGCCACACTCTGGCGGCTCATAATCACACTCCCGTGGGCGAGCTCCGGTTACGTGGGCACACGTCCTACGCAGACAAGTACAAGCCCGGAAAAGTGTGACGCGGGTCTCAATATGAGACAGTCCGGCGTTGCACAGCGATCAAGGCTCGTCGAACATCGCCGCACGCAAGTCGGCCAGCTGCTGCTGGACGTCGTCGTGCACGCGCATGTCGCCCTCCGCGAGCGGCGTGATACCCAGCGTTCTCAACAACGCCGCGGCGGGCTCGCCGGGATGACCCGTGTCCCCGAACACCGGGTGCAGGCCCTGTTCCGCGAGATGGTGGAACACGACGTTGACGATCGTCCAGGGGTTGTACGTCTCTTCCGCCATGTCCTCATGAGACCGCAGCGCGCGACGGCGAGCGTGTCTCAATTTGAGACACGGTGACCCCGTCCCAGGGCATACGCTGTGACAGGCGACACACAGATGTGGCGAGTGGGAGGCCGAATGGTGAACCGCGTGACCACGACATCCCCGATCCGTCCCGACGACGGGCTGGCGCTGACGCGGGTGAGATTCCTCAGCAACGAGCGGATCGGACCCGACCAGGTGCGCGAGGCGATTCTCGCGTCGTGGTGGCGTTCGCGGGAGTTCCAGGTCCCGGCCGACCACATCGACTCCCCCTATACGGGTGAACAGAATCTCGACACGCCGCTGCTGCGGGGCGCCGCTCCCGTGCTCGACCGGCTCGGCGAGCAACTCGAGGGACAGCCCATCAGCCTCATCGTCACCGACCCCGCCGGCGTCGTGCTCACGCAGTGCACCGGCGACCGCGACCTGCACCGGCATCTGGAGAGCGTCGAGCTGGTGCCGGGCTTCAGCTACGGCGAGCGGTTCGTCGGCACCAACGGCATCGGCACCGCGCTCGAGGACGGGCGCGCCACCTACGTGTTCGGCCACGAGCACTACGCCGAGCACCTGGAGAACCTCGCGTGCGCGGGCGTGCCGATCCAGCATCCGATCTCGGGCAAGACGATCGGCGCGGTCGACCTGACCTGCTGGCGCAAGGACGCCGGCGGCCTGCTGGTCGCGCTCGCCAGGACCACCGCCGAGCAGATCCGGCAGGCCCTGCTCACCCACAGCGACCTGCGCGAGCTGGTCCTGTTCCAGTCGTACCTGCAGGCGTGCCGCCGCACGACCGGCATCGTCATGGCGTTCAACAAGGACATCGTGATGATGAACGACCTAGCCCGGCAACTGCTGGACCCGGCGGACCAGTCGATGCTGCTCGGCCGCGCCAACCAGGAACTGTCCGAGGGGCGGCGCGCGACCGCGACGGTCACGCTGTCCAGCGGCAGCAAGGTGCGCATGTACTGCCGCCGGGTGGACGGGCACCGCGAGGGTGACGTCGCGGGCGGCGTGCTGTCGCTCAAGCTGCTCGAACCCGACGACGAGACCACCGGCGGGTCGCTGCCGATGGTGCCGATGTTCCTGCCGGGCGTGGTCGGGGCGTCGCCGCCGTGGCTGCGGTGCGGCCACGACATCGACTCCAGCTTCGTGCGCGGCGAATGGCTCGTCGTGGCCGGCGAGGCCGGCACCGGGAAGTACACCGTCGTGCGCGGCGTGCACCAGCGCCGCAACCCCACCGGACGGCTGCACATGCTGGACGCGGCACGCGGCGCCGGATGGGACGACGACCTGCGGCACGAACTGATCGAGGACCCGGCCGACACCCTGGTCATCCGGCATGTCGACCGGCTCGGCGAGGCCGGCTTGCGGGCGCTGATCGGGGTGCTGCGGGAGGTTCGCGCCGGGGGGCTGAAGGCGCCCTGGGTCGTGGTGACGATGTCGGCGGATGCCGACACCGAGCCGGTTCTCGCCGAACTGATGATGTTCTTCCCACGGACGGTGACTGTGCCGCCGTTGCGGCGGCATCCCGAGGACTTGAGTGATCTGGTGCCGTTGTTCCTGAGCCGGTTGTCCGGGGGCGGGCAGCTGGCGTGCTCGCCTGCTGCCCTCCACCTGCTGATGCGGGCCACCTGGCCGGGAAACGTGTCGCAGTTGTACCGGGTGCTCAAGCAGGTCACCCGTGCCCGGCGGACCGGGACGATCCAGCCGCAGGATCTGCCTGCCGAGTATCACGCTCTGGGGCGGCGGCAGCTCAACCGGTTCGAAACCGTCGAGCGGGATGCCATCGTGCGGAGCCTGGAGGACGCGGGCGGGAACAAGGTCCAGGCCGCGAAGTTGCTCGGGATCTCCCGTGCCACCATCTACCGCAAGATTCACGAATACGGGATCGTGACGGCGGCCAGCGAGTAGCGGGCCGGTTTCAGTCCGGCAGCAGGGGAACCTCCACTCCAGGGTCGTGGCCCAGCAGCATCGCCCTGGTCACCGCCTTCGCACCGTACTTGTCCCGTACCTGGTCCAGTGTGGCGTCCAGTGCGCCGAGATCGGGGCCCTCGAACGGGAGCACCAGCTGCACCGCGTCATCATTGTCCATATTGGACAGCGCGACGCCGATCAGGGTGAGGCCTTGCGACTCGATCAGCGGGCGCGCCGCGGCGAGGATGCCCCGCGCCGTCGACAGGACCACCGCGGTGTGGGCTGTGGGCTCTCGCAGGGTCTGGCTTCTCGTGGCCCTGGTGAAATCCGCGAAACGGAAGCGCAGCGTGACCGTGCGGCACAGGCGGTGCGCGGCCCGCAGTCGCCGGCCAAGGCGGTCCACCAGGCCCGCGAGAATCTCGTCCAGTTCAGCCGGGGTCCGGCGCCGGCGGCCCAGCGCCCGTTGCGCGCCCATCGACCGCCGCCTGCGGCCCACCTGCACCGGTCGTGGATCGTGGTTGTGCGCCAGCGCGTGCAGGTGCCTGCCCGCGGCCCGGCCCAGCATCATCACCAGAGTGGCCTCGCCGAGCCGCGCTACCTCGCCGACCGTGCGGATCCCAACGGCTCGCAGCTTTTCCGACGTCACGCGGCCGACACCCCACAGGCGCTCGACCGGCAGGGGGTGCAGGAACTCCAGTTCGCCGCCGTGCGGCACCACCAGCAACCCATCCGGCTTGGCGACTCCGCTGGCCACCTTCGCGAGGAATTTCGTCCTGGCGACGCCCACCGTGATGGGCAGCCCGACCTGCTCGGCGACCTCCCGCCGCAACCGGGCGCCGATCTCGCTCGGGGTGCCTGCGATGCGGGCGAGGCCGCCGACATCCAGGAACGCCTCGTCGATGGAAATACCCTCGACCAGCGGCGTCGTCTGTTCGAAGACCCCGAACACCGCCTTGCTGGCCTGCGCGTACGCCGACATGCGCGGCGGCACCACGATGGCATGCGGGCACAGCCGCCGGGCGAGGCCGCCGCCCATCGCGGTGCGTACCCCGAACGCCTTGGCCTCGTAGCTGGCCGCCAGCACCACACCCCCGCCGACGATCACCGGGCGCGACCGAAGTGCGGGGTCGTCACGCTGCTCGACCGACGCGTAGAACGAGTCGAGGTCGGCGTGCAGGATCGGGCCTTCGACGGTCACGAACATATGTTCGCATCCGCCACCGACATTTTCGCCACGTCGCCGGCTTTCGGCACACTAGTGTCGCGTGATTCTGATGTCTTTACTTCGCGTTGTTGTCGACGAGCTTCTTGATGTTGGTCTGGACGATCCTGACCTTGGCCAGAATCTCCTCAGCCGTAGCCGTCCAGGCAAAGGGCGTGGCAGTGGTGTTCCAATGCGTGATGTAGTCACGGATCTGCGCGATCAAGACCTTCACCGAGGTGAACGTGCCGCGCCGGATGGACTGACGGGTGATGATCCCGAACCAGGTCTCGATCTGATTGATCCAGGAAGAACCCTTGGGAGTGAAATGAAACCGCACGCGAGGATGGTCAGCCAGCCAATCCATGACCTCCGGCGTGGTGTGGGTCGAGAGGTTGTCCAGCACCACGTGCACGTCCCTGCCCGCGTGGGGCTTGACGGCCTTCTTCAGGAACGCCAGGAAGTAGGCGCCGTCACGGGAGGGTGCGCATTCGCCCAGGACCTGCCCGGTGCCCACGTTCAACGCGGCAAACAGGTTCGTGACGCCGTGCCGAACATAGTCGTGGGTGCGTTTCTCGGTCGCGTCGAACTCGATCGGCAGCAGCGGCTGGGTCCGGTCCAGGGCTTGGATCTGGGTCTTCTCATCGATCGAGAGCACCACGGCACCCCCAGGAGGGGCCAGGTACAACCCGACGATATCGGCGACCTTCTCCGCGAACTCCGGGTCCTTGCTGAGCTTGAACGTGCCCTGCCGGTACGGAGCCAATCCGTTGTCCCGCCACAGTTTCGCCACATAGTGATGGGAGACGGACACACCCTCGGTGCGGGTGATGAACGCGGCCATCTCCCGGCTGGACCAGTGCGACAGTCCCGTCTCGGCCGGCGGACTGGTCCGGGTCGCCGCCAGAATCCGGGCGCGCACATGCGCGGGAACCTGCTCGCGCCCCGCCCCACGCGGCCGGTCGAGCAATCCGGCGATCCCGTCACTGGCGTAGCGGGACAGCCACAGATCCACGGTCGGACGCGACACCCCGGCCAACACGGCAACATCCTTCTTCTGCCGGTTCTCCGCTGTCCACAGCACGATCCGAGCCCTGGTCGCCACCGTCGCCGTCACGTCCGGGCTGTACACCACGGCCTGCAACTCGGCGCGTTCCTGCATCGTCAACTCCACCCCCTCAGCCAACACCATGACCGGTCAACCCAACGTAAACTAAACAGAATCACGAGACACTAGGGGTCTTTCGGCCCTACTCCCCGCTCCCGGAACCGGCCATTCTCTGATCTCAGGTCACGCTCCGCACCCGGGAAGGCGGGAGTGGCCCGGCCTCCAGGTTCCTCAGGGTTCCGAAGGCCAGCCCGAAAGGGCAACTGCTGCGAAGACCGGCCTGGCGCACGAAATCCCTGTCTCGTGAGCCAGGCCGGTCGCTGCGTTCGTGGCCTCTATTGCGGGGCTTTCCGCGTTTCGACGGTGGTGCGAGCGACGTCGTGCAGGCGCAGGTTGTGCTCCCGCGCGAAGCGGCGCAGGATCGCGAACGCCTGATCGATGTCGGTGCGCATGCGTTCGGCCAGGATGCCCTTGGCCTGCTCGATGACGATCCGGCTCTCCAGCGCGGTCTGCAACTGCTGCGCCAGCAGCCGCAGCCGCCGGTACTCGGCGAGGTTCGCGAGACCGATAGCCGCGGCGTGCGCGAGTGCGCAACACACCTCCGCGACGCCCGTGCGGTCACCGTCGGTCGTTCCATAGTAGACGGTGAGTGCGCCCGACAGCCGCCCGCTGCGGCCCAGCGGGATCGCGTGGCCGCCGTGGATGCCGAGCCGCTCGGCGATTTCCCGGTACCGGGGCCATTTCCGCTCGGACACATCGCTCACCGACACCGGCTCCGCGCGGTCGAAGCATTCGGCCGCCAGCCCCTCGCCGCCGGCGATCGAGAACTCCGGCAGGACGCGGATCCAGCCGGGCCGCGCCGCGCCGACGCGCAGCGCGCCCGTCTCGTCGCGCAGCACGACCGCGGCGCCGGTCACCGGTGTCAGTTCGACGGACCAGTGGGCCAGCCGGTCGGCGTATCCGTCCAGATCGACGACATCCGAGGTGTCGGTGAGCTCCAGCAAGGCTGACGGTAGATCGCGGGCCAACTCACGCTCCTGTCGCTCCGAGTCAACAGCGGCTGGAGTGCTCAACCGGGTCGTTCACCATATCGTCACGAACACCCCGGTTCAGTCCGCCATCCCGGTGACAAGAGTGGGCCATCCCGGTGACCAGTCCTATTACCAATCCGGCCAAAGTAGGCAGACCCCGGGCAGCCGGAAACCTTGCTACACAAGCCGGATCGCCATGACTGTGGTCGGATTGGTAACGAACGGCACAGCATGACGGCTGTCATGGTACAACTGAGGCTATGACGTCCGTCATAACGGTCCGGGAGCTGCATGGTGCGCGCGACCTGGCCGGGATCAGCGCACTTGTGCTGGCGTGTTCGGCCACGAGCCTGCGGCGGCGGTTCTGGCTCGGTGGCGAACCCGACCCGCGCGAGATCCTGGTGCGCTACGAGCGGTTCTTCCTCGCCGGGCCGCCCGCGGGCGTCGCGCTGCTCGGCGTCATCGACGGGGCGCCCGCCGGGTTGCTGAATTTCGTGCCGGCCGCGGAGCCCGGCGTCGGCGACCTGGGTGTGCTGGTGGCCGACCCGTGGCAGCGGCGCGGCCTGGGCGGCGGTCTGACAGGCTGGCTGCGGCGGTCCGGGCGGTGGCCGGGGTGGACGGTGCGGGCCGCGGTCCAGTCCGGCAACCTGGCCGCGATCGGGTTGTTGCGGCAGCAGGGTTTCCGCCGTGTGCCGACGTTCGAATCCGGTCAGCACGAGTACGAACTGGTGTTGCGGAGGGAGTCCGATGCCGCGGTCACCGCGTGAGCGGATGGTGTTCAGTGCCGCGCAGCTGATCAGGGAGCGCGGGGTGAGCGGCACGGGGATGCGTGACGTGGTCGCCCATGCCGACGCGCCGCGCGGTTCGCTCGCGCACTATTTCCCCGGCGGGAAGGAGCAACTCGTCAACGAGGCGATCGCGTGGGCGGGCGGCTTCGTCGCGCGGCGGGTGCGGCGCTACGCGCAGGCGCTGGAGGACCCCAGCCCTGGCGCCCTGTTCGCCGCGATGGCGGACCAGTGGCGCGACGAGTTCACGGCGGCCGGCTACGCGCACGGCTGCCCGCTCGTCGCCGCGACGGCCGCCGTGGCCGCCGCGAGCGAGAGCGCGCGTGAGGCGGTCGCGACCGCGTTCGAGGGCTGGCAGCGCCCGCTGGCCGCGGAACTGGAACGGATGGGCGTGCCGCCGGCGCGGTCCGGGTCACTCGCGGTGCTGATGATCAGCGCCCTGGAAGGGGCGATCGTGCTGTCCCGCGCCGGCCGCGACGTGGCGCCGCTGGACACCGTGGTCACCGAGCTGCGCCCGCTCCTCGACGGCGCGGTCGACCGGCGCCGCCGCAGGGGTGAGGTCTAGCGACGCCACCACCGGCGTCGCGTTCGCCCACAGTCAGCCTCGGCGCGGCCCGGCTGCGGCGGCCGGCGCCCGGCCCGCCACTGCGCCACGACCGCGTCCGCATCGACCAGCGCGACCCGCACCCGCGGCCCGGTCGGCGCGCGCAACCAGGCCGCGATCCGCCGGTTCAGCGCGGACACCGCGTCCCGCACCGCACGTTCCGTCCGCAAGGGACGCACGGTGTCGGGCAAGCGCTCGACTTCCTTGCGCAGCAGCAGCGGCTCCGGCAGCAGCGCGTCCTCGGGCAGCCCCTCGCGGCGGATCTTGTCCTTGACCCACCACAGCTCGTCGTAGGGCCGGTGCAGGCCGGGCAGCGGTTTGCCGGCGCCGGGCAGGTTGTCGAACTCCCCGCGCTCCTGCGCCTCCCGGATCTGCCGCTCGACCCACGACTCGAACCCGACGCCGGCCGGTTTGCGTTCGGTCATGCCCCCAGTGTCCCGGAAAATCAGGACACCGGCTCCGGCACCAGCACCACCCGCCAGCCGTCCGGATCGGCGAACCCGAGCGCCCCGTGCTCGCCCCAGTACGGGTTCTCCAGCTCCACCGGCTCATGCCCGGCACTCCGCAACCGCGCCACGGTCCGCGACATCCGCGTGGCTCCGTCGAAGTACAGGACCAGCAGGTTCTCCGGGGTCGGCGCGGGGCACGGGCTGCCGTCCAGGTGCGAGGTGAACTCGAGGTGGTAGCGGGTGCCGGGAAGCCCGAGCAGCACCCCGTCGTAACCGGCGTGCCCACTGAACCGCGACAGCTCCGGCAGGCCGAGGCACGAGTAGAACGCCACGACCTCGTCCAGCTTGTCCGTCGGGCGCGCGACGCGTACCTGGGCCACCGGAAGTCCCTCCGGCCACGTGTCCATGTTTGCGACCGTAGCTTTTCGCGCTAGGTTCTGCGTGTGGCGCAGGAGGCGGTGGAACTCGAGATCGGCGACCGGACGGTGCGGATCTCCAATCCGCAGCGCGTGTATTTCCCCGCCCGCGGCGAGACCAAGCTCGACCTCGCCAACTACTACCTCTCGGTCGGCGACGGCATCGTGCGCGCGCTGCGGGAGCGGCCGTGCATGCTGCACCGGTTCCCGTCCGGGGTCAGTGGCGAGAAGGTGCACCAGAAGCGCATCCCGCACGGCGCGCCGCCCTGGCTGGAGACCGTACGCGTGCACTTCCCGCGCTACAACCGGCATGCCGACGAACTGTGCGTCACCGAACTGGCCAGCGTGATCTGGGCCGTGCAGATGTCCACTGTGGAGTTTCACCCGTGGAACTCGCGCCGTGCCGACACCGAACGGCCCGACGAGTGGCGCATCGATCTCGACCCCGGCCCGCTGTGCGACTTCGCCCGCGTCCGCCGGGTGGCGCATGTCGCGCACGAGATCCTCGACGACCTTGGCGCGGTCGGCTGGCCAAAAACGTCCGGCGGCGACGGGCTGCACATCTACGTGCGCATCGGGCCCCGATGGGGGTTCGGCGAGGTGCGCCGCGCCGCACTCGCGTTCGCCCATGAGGTCGAGCGGCGCGCGCCCGACGACGTGACGACCACCTGGTGGCGCAAGGACCGCGATCCCGCCCTGCTGTTCGTCGACTACAACCAGAATGCCCGCGATCACACGATCGCCAGCGCGTACTCGGTTCGCGGCGTGCCCGAGGCGACGGTGTCCACGCCGATCACGTGGGACGAGATCGACGACGTCGAGCCGCGCGACTGCACCATCGCGACCGTGCCCGAGCGGTTCGCCAAGCTGGGTGACCTGCACGAAGGCATCGACGAGGCCGGCTACTCGCTGGACACGCTGCTGGAATGGGCCGACCGGGAAGGCCTCGAGTAGCCCGTCCGGTTTGTGGAATTCCACCGGACCCGGGTGCGTTGAAAACAGCGTGATGAAAACCCCCGAACCCGACTCGGTACGCCAGTACCTCGACGAGATCGGGGCCACGCCACTGCTGTCCGCCGACGACGAGGTGCGCCTGGCGAAGCGGATCGAGGCGGGCGTCTACGCCGCCGAGCTGCTGCGCCGGGGCGGCGACCTGCCCGCGGACCGGCGCGACCTCGAAGCCGTCGCGGACGATGGCGCGCGCGCCAAGGAGCACATGATCCGCGCGAACCTGCGGCTCGTGGTCGCCGCCGCCCGCAAGCGACGGGACCGGGCGCTGCCGCTGCTGGACCTGGTCCAGGAGGGCAATCTCGGGCTGATCCGCGCCGTCGAGAAGTTCGACTACGCCAAGGGATACAAGTTCTCGACCTACGCCATGTGGTGGATCCGGCAGGCGATGCAGCGCGGCAGCGCGCTGGGCAGCCGGACCATCCGGCTTCCCGAGCACACCTACGACCAGCTGGCCAAACTCGAGCGGGCCGACCGCGCGCTGCGGCTGGTATCCGACCGCGACCCGACCGTCGAGGAGCTGGCCGAGGCCGCGTCGCTGCCGGTCGCGCGGGTACGTGAGCTGCGGGATATCGGGCGCACCACGGTCAGCCTGGACACGCCGGTCGGCGACGATGGCGACACCGCGCTCGGCGACCTCCTGGACGCGGCCGCGACGGACCCGGTCGCGGACACCGTCGAGCAGGAGGCCGAACGCGACCAGCTGCACGCCTCGCTGGGCGAGCTGCCCGCACTGGAGCGCACCGTGATCTCGCTGCGATACGGCCTGTTCGACGGGCGCCCGTGGACGATCCCGCAAACCGCCGACCACGTCGGGCTCCGGCGCGCCCAGGTGCGCAAACTGGAGTCCGAGGCACTGGCACACCTACGCGAATCCGAGGAACTGGCCCTCGCCGGCTGAGGCCGCCCGCTCGGGCCCGGTCGGCGAACCACGGACGCACGACGCGGCGCAGGGGGCACTCCCCCGCCGAACCCACTCGCCTTCCAGGCCCGGCCAACCACGGACGCACGACGCGGCGCAGGCGAGCTGCCCGCGCTGGAGTACACCGTGATCTCGCTGCGATACGGCCTGTTCGACGGGCGCCCGTGGACAATCGGCAAACCGCCGACCACGTCGGGCTCCGGCGCGCCCAAGTGCGCAAACCCAACGGCCTCTAGACATGTGACCTTTTGGTCACCTATTCTGCAGGTGTGACGGACGACGACCGGGTGTTCAAAGCCCTCGCCGACCCGACCCGCCGTTTCCTGCTCGACCTGCTGTTCGCCCGCGACGGCCGCACGCTGTCGGAACTGGAGTCGGAACTGGAGATGACGCGGTTCGGGGTGATGAAGCACCTGCGGGTGCTCGAGGACGCCGATCTCGTCGTCACGCGCAAGTCCGGCCGGGAGAAGCTGCACTACCTCAACCCCGTGCCGATCAAGGTGATCCACGACCGGTGGATCGACAAATACACCGAGCGTCCGGCGGCGGCGCTCATCGAACTCAAAGCGGAACTGGAGCAGGACCCATGACGAGCACGCACACCGCGGTGACCACGCAGGTCTACTCGATCTACATCAAGGCCACGCCGGAGAAGGTGTGGGACGCGATCACCAAACCGGAATGGACCGACCGCTACGGCTACGGCGGCCTCACCGACTACGACTTCACGCCCGGCGCCAAGTTCGAGACGCGGCCGAGCGAGTCGATGGTCAAGGCAGGCAAGGAGATGGGACACCCCGTCGCCGAGGTGATCATCGACGGTGAGGTCATCGAGGCCGACCCGCCAAGAAGGCTCGTGCTGAGCTGGCGAATGCTGATGGACGCCGACCTCGCCGCGGAAGGCTTCACCCGGCTGACCTACGAGCTCAAGGAAGCGGCGGGCGGCACGAAGCTCACCGTCATCCACGAGCTGGAGAACGCGCCGAAGCTGGCCGTCGTAACGGGTGGCAGTGCCGAGGACGAGGGCGCCGGCGGCGGCTGGCCGTGGATCCTGTCCGACCTCAAGTCGCTGCTGGAGACCGGGACGCCGCTGGCCGGGTGACGACGGGGTTCCCCGGCCTCAGCCGAGGCCGGGGAGCACCTCGTCCCGGACGTGCGCCGCCGCGGCCAGGGTCAGCGCCAGCAGCACCGACACCAGTTCGTTCTCGCCACGCATCTGGTCGGTCAGCTCCGTCTCGATCTTCTCGACCGCGCCGCTCGCCGCGTACCGCACGACGCGCGCGGCCACGACCGCGGCTTTCTCGGTGCACCCGGCCTCGCGCGCCGGATCGTCGTGCTCGGTGAGCACGCGGCCGTCGCGGCGCAGCGTGACGGTCACCTGCTCGGCGGACCGTCCCTCCCCGGCGACGAGCGCGAGCGCCGCGATCGCCTGCCTGCGGGACCGGCGGTCGGGCAGCTCGCGGTCCACGTGGCGCGCGAGGTCGAACGCGAGCCGCATCGCCGGGAACCCGGCGTGCCGCCAGCACTGCGCGATGAGGCCGGTGAGCGCGCTGGTCAGGCCGGGCGAACCGACCCGGTCGGCGGCCTCGATCACCATGCCCCGCGCCACGAGGTAGTGCGAGGGCAGGATCCCGTCGGGCAGCGACTTCGCGACCGTGGTGAGCACGATCCGCGCGAACGGCAGCTGCAGCGCCCACGGCCACGACACCACCTCGGTGACGAACCGCTCCAGGCTCTCCGGCCCGCGGTCGTGCGCGTAGTCGAGGAAGTGCTCGATCGCGGCGAGCCACTCGCTGGTGCCGTGCCGCCACAACTCGTCCACCATCTCGGCGGCGAGATCCTCCGGCGTGATCGTGACCAGCAGCCGCGCCCACAACGCGACCAGCTCGGCCCGGTACGGGCTCTGCCGGAACACCTCGTCCAGCTCGCCGTAGGCGGCGGCCCGTACGGCGGACGTGCACTGATCAGCGGCTCTGGCGACCTCGACCACGCTGCCCGCTTCGTGCTCGCCCATGTGCACCGCTCTCCCTCGAAGGCCTGCTCGCAATATAGAACTTCACCGCCGGCCACCGCACCGTGACCGAACGGTTTTCCCGAGCCCGATCCGGGCAGTACTGGTAGGCACGGAAGGGCACACGTGCGAACCCCGGGGAAGGGCGGCCGCGATGGACCGACTGCAGTACCTGCTGCTCCTGGCCGCGTGCCTGCTCGTCACGCTGCCACTCGAACTGAGCGGGAGCCGCGTCTACCGCAGGCCCGCGCGGCTCGCACGCGCGATCCTGCCCGCCGCCGCGGTGTTCCTGGTCTGGGACGTGCTGGCCATCGCCGCCGGAGTGTGGACCTACAACCCGCGCTACCTGCTGGGCCTGGACCTGCCGTTCGGCGTGCCGCTCGAGGAAGCGCTGTTCTTCGTCGTGATCCCGTTGTGCGGGCTGCTGACGTTCGAGACCGTCGAGCGAACGCTGCCGAAGCGATGATCGGCTACACACTGCCGGCCGTGCTGTCGGTGCCCGCGGTCGCCGCGCTGGAACTGCTGTGGTTGCGCACCGGCCTGTTCCGCCGGCGCGGCTACTGGCTCACCATGGTCATCGTGCTCGCATTCCAGGTCGCCGCCGACGGCTGGCTCACCAAACTGTCCGCCCCCGTCGTGGAGTACGACCCGAGGCAGCTGAGCGGGATCCGCTTCCCGTTCGACATCCCCGTCGAGGACTATCTGTTCGGCATCAGCCTGGTCACG
>DASZUO010000162.1:0-7926 GCA_035547575.1 Amycolatopsis sp.
GCCAGCGCGAACGCGGACATGCCCTGACGGGACCCACCGCCGATGGACACCCGCTCGTTGCCGAGCGTCGTCCGGGCGACGCGCCAGCCGTCGTTGGGCTCGCCGACCACATCCTCATCGGGGACGAACACGTCGTCGAAGAAAACCTCGTTGAACAATGCCTCGCCGGTGATCTCGCGCAGCGGCCGGACCGTCACGCCGGGCGCTGTCAGGTCGATCACCATGGCCGTGATGCCCTTGTGTTTCGGGGCATCCCGGTCGGTGCGCACGGTCGCCAGGCCACGGTTGCAGTTCTGCGCGCCGCTCGTCCACACCTTCTGGCCGTTCACGCGCCAGCCGCCCTCGACGCGCTCGCCGCGGGTCTGCACGGAAGCCGCATCGGAGCCGGCGTTCGGCTCGCTGAACAGCTGGCACCACACGAGATCGCCCGCAAGGCTCGGCGCGACCCACCGCTTGGTCTGCTCCTCGTTCGCGGTCTGGGTCAGCGTCAGCACGACCCACCCGCCGATGCCCAGCTGTGGCGTCTCGACCTCGGTCAGCTCCTCCTCGAGGACAAGCTGCTCGATCGCGCCCGCGCCACGCCCGTACGGCTCGGGCCAGTGCGGCACGAGGTAACCCGAGGATGCGAGCAGCGCCCGGCGCTCATCCTCGGGGGTCGCGCGGTACTGCTCGAGGAACGCCCGTGCCTCGGCGCGGTAGGTCTCCGCCTCCTCGGGCAGGTCGAGCGCGAAGTGCCGCCGGACACCGGCCTGCGAGCTCGCGTAGACCTCGTCCTCGGGCGAGCCGAGTTCGGCCACTACGCCACGCAGCGCGGTGGCGCGACGCAGGTAGAGGTGGGCGTCGTGCTCCCAGGTGAACCCGATGCCGCCGAAGATCTGGATGGCCTTCTGCGCGCACTCCTGGTAGTTGCGCATCGCGAAGCTCGCCGCGGCCGCGGCCGCCAGCTTCGCCTCGTCGGGGGTGTCCGCCCCGCGGGCGGCGTCCCAGGCGAGTGCGGTAGCGAGCTCCGCCCCGACCAGCATGTTCGCCAGGTGGTGCTTGACAGCCTGGAAGCTGCCGATCGGCCGGCCGAACTGGTGGCGCACCTTGGCGTAGTCGAGCGCGAAGTCCAGGCAGCCGCGCGCCCCGCCGGCGGCCTCGGCGGCGGCCAGCGTGCGGAACAGCGCGATCGCCGAACCGGCGGCGCCGCTGAGCACGTGACCCTCGGCGGGCGCCAGCCCGGTGACGGTGACCTTCGCCAGGCCCAGCGACGGGTCCAGCCCCGCCGTCGGAGTGACGCGGACCGAGGCATCGGACGCGGCAACCACGACCACGTCGTCACCGGCCGCGAGGACGAGCACCTCGGCCTTCTGACCGCCGAGCACCGTCAGCTCACCGTTGACCGCGCCGTCGCCGCCCCGGGTCAAGCCGGGCGCCAGCCCGACCCCGGCGACGGTGGAACCGTTCGCCAGCCTGGCGACGAGCTCGGTCAGCTCCGCGCCACCGGAAGCCGCGAGGATGGCGGACGCGGTGGTCGTCGCCAGCAACGGGCCGGGGGTGATCGCGTAACCGAGCTCGTCCACGACGACCGCGAGATCGGCCAGCCCGAAACCGGATCCGCCTGCCGACTCGGGCAGGTGCAGACCCAGCCAGCCGAGATCGGCGATCTGCTTCCACACGTCGGGTGCGGCGGGTGCGTCCGGGTCGAGCGACGCACGTGCGCCACTGATGATCCGGTGGTCTGCGGCGAAAGATCGCACGACGGCCGCGAGAGCCTGGTGGTCTTCGGTTATGGCGAGGCCCATGAGGTAACTCCTCGACGTGGGAACGGGCCGACCCGCTGTCGGCTCCTGGCTTACCGTAACAATTACAGTTGAGCATTCCAAGGAGCCGCGGCGGGGGTGTGCCCGGGGTCAGACTTCGATGAGGACGGCGCCGCCCTGTCCGCCGCCGGCGCACATGGTCGCGACACCGAGTCCGCCGCCGCGACGGCGGAGATCGTGGATGAGCGTGGTGACCATGCGCGCACCCGAGGCCGCGACCGGGTGGCCGAGGCTGCAGCCGCTTCCGGACACGTTCACCTTCTCCTCGTCGAGGCCGAACTCCTTGCACGCCGCGATCGGCACCGAGGCGAAGGCCTCGTTGATCTCCCACAGCGCGATGTCGCTCGTGGTCCGGCCCGCACGCTTGAGGACCTTCTCCGCCGCACGCAGCGCCCCGAAACCCATCAGCGCCGGGTCCACCCCGGCCGCGCCCCACGCCAGGATCTTCGCCATCGGCGTGAGGCCCTCGCTCGCCGCGACCTCGGCGCCGGCGACGGTGACCGCGGCCGCGGCGTCATTGATCCCGCTCGAGTTGCCCGCGGTGATGGAGAAGCCCGGGATCTCCGGGTGCAGCACCTTCAGCGACGCCAGCTTCTCCAGCGTGCTGCCGCGCCGCGGGTGCTCGTCCACCGCGAACTCCACCACGGCCCCGTCCGGCCCGGTCAGCTTCAACGGCACGATCTCGTCGCGGAAGTTTCCGGCGTCGGTCGCCGCCACCGCCCGGATGTGGGACCGGTAGGCCCAGGCGTCCTGCTCTTCGCGGGTGATGCCGGCCTTCTTGGCCGTGTTCCAGCCCACCGAGATCGACATGTCCTGGTTCGGGGCATCCGGCGAGTCCGGGTGCGTGGCGGGGAACCAGTCCACGTACTCGTCGGCGGTGCCCGCAACCCGCTGCCGCAGCTTGGGCGACATCGAACTCGACTGCACGCCGCCCGCCAGCACCACGGAGTCCATGCCGGCCCCGATCGAGGCTGCCGCCATGCCGATCGTGGTCAGGCTGCCCGCACAGTGCCGGTTCACCGCCACACCAGGCACCTCGGTCAGGCCGGCCACCACGGCGGCATACCGCGCGAGGTCGCCACCGCCGTACAAGGACTCAGCCAGGATGACGTCGTCGAACCGCGCCGGGTCCAGACCCGACCGGCGCACCGTCTCCTCCACGATCGCCGTCGCCAGGGTCTCCGCGGGCGTGTTCGCCAGCGTCCCCTTCCACGCAGTCCCGATCGCCGTGCGTGCCGCGCTGACGATAACCGGAGCAGACATCTGAGCACCTCATTCCTGGGCCGAAACAGTAGTCATTACTGTAACTCTGACAGTACAGTAGGGTCGAGTACTCGATCCCCCGCAGAAGGAGTCATAGTGGACCTGGCAGGATCATCCGCCCTCGTCACCGGTGGTGGCGGCGGCTTCGGCGCCGCCACCACCCGGCGCCTCGTCGCAGCAGGCGCCAAGGTCGTCATCGCCGACCTCTCCGAGGACAAGGGCAAGGCACTGGCCGACGAGCTCGGCAGCAACGCCGTCTTCGTGCCCACCGACGTCACCAGCGATGACTCCGTCAACGAGGCGATCGCCGCCGCGGCCGAACTGGGCCCGCTGCGCACGACGGTGATCGTGCACGGCGGTCCGGCCGCCGGCCGCAGGATGGTGAGCCGCAGCGGCGAACCGTACTCCGCGGACATCTTCGCCCGGACCGTGGACATCTTCCTCACGGCCACCTACCGCGTGATGAGCAAGGCCGCCGCGGTGATGAGCCGCAACGAGCCCCTCGAGGACAACCAGCGCGGCGTCGTCATCTCCACCGCCAGCATCGCCGGTTTCGAAGGCCAGGTCGGCCAGACCGACTACTCCGCGGCCAAAGGCGGCGTCATCGGCCTGACCCTCACCGCGGCCCGCGACCTCGCACCCACCGGCGTCCGCGTCATGTGCATCGCCCCCGGCACCTTCTTCACCCCGGCCTACGGCATGGCCGAGGAAGAGGCACAGGCCAAGTGGGGCCCGGGGGTGCCGAATCCCAAGCGCATGGGGCACGCCGACGAGTACGCCCGGCTGGCCCAGCACATCGCCGAGAACGACTACCTCAACGGCACCGTCATCCGCATCGACGGCGCGCAGCGCTTCAACATCTAGCCCGTTCCAGCGAGGAGCCGAAGGTGGCCTTGGGTGCCAAATAGGCGCCGAAGGCCACCTTCGGCCCCCGCCGGGGCATCGAGAGCAGGAGTAGCCAGAAATGACCGAGCAGTCCGCACCGCCGTTGCGCCCTCTCCCCGACGAGCTGACCCAGTTCTTCTGGGACGGTGCGCGGGACCACAAACTGATGATCCAACGCTGCTCGGTCTGCGGCACCTACCAGCATCCGCCGGATGTCGTCTGCCACGCCTGCCTGTCCTTCGATCTCGGCGCGGGCGAAGTGTCCGGCCGCGGCACCGTGTACACCTACTCGATGTCGAACCAGGCTTTTCATCCGTCGTTCGCGGACAAGCTGCCCTACTGCATCGCCGTGGTGGAACTGCCCGAACAGCCGGGTCTGAAGCTGCTGACGAACGTGGTCGACCTCCCGCCCGACGGCGTGTCCGTCGGGGATCCGGTCGAGGTGACCTTCCAAGACCTCGGCGACGACATGGCCCTGCCCGTGTTCCGCGTAGTGAAGCCCTGACGACATCCCGGAGGATCACCGTGACCAAGAAGCAACGCGTCGCCATCGTCGGGCTCGGCTACTCGACCGTGGGCCGCGACACCGGCCTGGACCTGAACACGCTGACTGCCCAGTCGTCGGTCGCCGCGATGCAGGACGCCGGTGTGAAGCCGGCCGACATCGACGGCGTCGTCGTGCACAGCTTCCCGCACCAGTACGTTTCGGCGACGCGTACCGCCGCGACGCTGGGTATCCCCGATCTCGCGTTCTGGTCCGGCTCGGTGGACGGCGCCGCATACATGATGGCCGCGCTGCACGGAATCGCCGCCGTCGCGTCCGGTAGTTCGGAGATGTGCCTGACACTGCGCACCGTGCACCGCGCGGGCGCGGCCGGTGGCGCGTCGATGGTGCCCGGCATGGAGCGTGGCGTGCCCGGCCCGTTCCAGTTCTCCATGCCGTACGGCGCGTTCACCGGCGCACACTGGGCCGGCCTGTACATGCAGCGCCACATGGCCTTGTACGGCACGAAAGAAGAGGACTTCGGTGCCTTCGCCGTCGCCCAGCGCGACTACGCGATCGCCAACCCGACCGAGTCCTTCTTCACGGACCCGCTCACCATCGAGGACTACCTGAACGCGCGCTACGTCGCCGAGCCGCTCCGGCTGCTGGACTGCGACTACCCGATCGACTCGAGTTCGGCGCTGATCTTCACCACGGAGGAACGAGCACGCGACCTCAGGCAGAAGCCGGTTTTCATCGATTCCTGGGGGATGGGCACCACCGAACACAGTGATTTCAGCCTGGTCGAGGACATGACCCAGTCCTCGCCGTTCAACGCGGCGCGCCGGCTGTGGTCGAAGACCGACCTCAAGCCCAAAGACGTCGGCGTCGCCGGCCTGTACGACGGTTTCACCTTCATCGCCATGCAGTGGCTGGAAGCACTGGGTTTCTGCGGCCTCGGCGAAAGCGGTCCCTTCGTCTCCGCGGGCAACACCCGCCCGGACGGCATCATCCCCACCAATACCGACGGCGGCGCCTGCAACGTGGGCCGCCGCCACGGCGCGAACTTCTTCATCGAGGTCACCCGCCAGTTGCGAGGCACCGCGGGCGATCGGGCACTACCGAAGCGGCCCTCGGCCGGTGTGGTGAGCAACGCGGTCGGCTCTTTCTCCGGCTGCGCCCTGATCACCGCCGACTAGCCATCACCCGGAAAGACCGCCCGGCTCGCCACAGCAGCCAATCCACCACCCACACCTCCCCCACCCCGATCCCAAGCCGAACCACGGCGCGGTCATGCCGGGTCCAGACTGGCGAAGCCACCGCGAAGCGGCGCGACGAAGGAGCGGTCTTGACGCGGCCCGACCGCGCCGTAGCACGATAAGCGGATCGGGGTGGGGGAGGTTCGGGCAGCCAAAGCCGGAACCTGCACCGAGCTAACCGGCACCGCAACGGAAAGACGCAACGGAAAGACGACGGCCCCCGCCCCGCGTCACCGTCAACAGAGCAACGGGAAGACCACACCGGCCGGCTTCTTCGGTACGAAGCCGGCCGGTGTGGGCTAGTGCTGTGCCGCGTCGTTCTACTCTTCGAACGGGTCCTTCTCCAGGACGTCCGTGGTGAAGAAGTACGGCGCGTTGAAGGTGTCCGCCGGGTCCGCCGCGAGCAGGCCGGCCCGGGGGCGGGACGTCTTGATGTTCTTGCTGTTCAGCCACTTCTCGGCCGAGTCGAGGTCGTTGACCCGGAACGTGATCGAGTAGATCATGTTACCCCACTGCTCGACGTGCTTGCCGAGCGCCGAGTCCGGGCCGAGTGGCTCGGCCAGTTGGAGCAGGCAGTCACCGAGGTGGACGGTCATGTACTTGTACTGACCACCGTCGTCGACGCCCTCCGCGATCGGCACCGCCTGCATGGTGTCGACGTAGGTCTTCACCGCCGACTCCAGGTCCTTCACGCCAAGGGTCACGTACAGCATGCGCTTGATCCCGAGTGGGTGGGACAGCTCCCAGAACTTGCGCTGCGATGACCAGGTTTCCCGCTCGCGCGGGTCGTCGGGCATGTGGAGCTTGCACAGCTCCACCATCAGGCCCGCGGTGTCGCGGGGGCTCGGGTAGAAGTAGCCCGTCTCCGGGTCCATCTTCTCGATCTTGCCGCCGCCCGGCTTGCCGATGTACATGCCCTTTTCGATCATCCGGTCGGCGAGGCCGACCAGGTCGTCCACCAGGTAGCCGACCGAGTGCAGGTGCTGACCGAACTTGCTGTAGAACTTGCCGACCGGCTTGGTCGCGTCGACCGGCGTGTTCGGCGCCATCGTCTCGATGCACAGGTCGCTGATCATGATCAGGCCGGCCCACCGGTCCTCCGGAGGGAGGTAGTTCGGCTCGTCTACGCCCATGTACATCAGGCCGCCGAACACCTCTTCGTAGAACTTGTTCAACCTGGGCACATCGTCGGTCATGTGGACCGCGTGGATCATCAGGCCGATCCCGAAGTCCCCAGTCTTCTTCACCTGCTTCTGCACGGATAACCCCTTCGATGGGAAAGCATTCTAGTAATCTTTATAGTAAGAGATACCGGATGACCTGACAGCAACGCACACCACGCGGGGTCAGTCAACCGGCTCGAGGAACTGGATCTCGGGCGGTGCGGTGGACATGTCCATTGTGGGCGTCATGTCGAACTTCCCGCCGGTGGACGCCGCATTCAGCGCCTGCGCCGCGCTCGCGGCGTCGCCATCGGACAGTTCGTAGCAGGCGAGGTAACGCTTCGGCCCCGACTCGCCGCTGCCCAGCAACGCGAACCGGCGCACGGTGGTCACCGCCGGGACGGCGGCTTTCACCTGCGGCACATGGGTGTTGGCGTACCAGTCGTTGAACTCGGCGTCGGCCTCCGGACTGACCGGGCTGCTCCAGGCCAGGAACATCGCAGTGCTCATCCCACCATCCCTTTCGCGTTGTGCTGGGTTGCCTGCCACCCGTCCGGTGCGATGACGGGCGGCGAATCGTCGGGCGCCGCACTGAGGAAGCCGCGGGCCAGCTGGTCGGCACGGGTGTCCCGGTCACCAGCGCGGGCGCTGGACAGGGCGGCGACGACGGCGGCGCGGACCGCCTGCACGTCGCCGTCCGGCAGCACGGCGTCGACCACGCCGAGCCGCGCGAGTTCGTCGGCGGTGAGCCGGAAAGACCGGGCCAGCTCCGGCGCGCGGGACGCGTCCCGGTAGAGCACCGCCGCGCCGGCCTCCGGCCCGATGACCGAGAACACCGAGCCTTCGAGCAGGAAGAACCGGTCCGCGTGCGCGAGCGCCATCGCGCCACCGCTGCCGCCCTCGCCGACGCACAAGGCGACAGTGGGCACCGTCATGCCGGCCATCGCCAGCAGCAGCCGGGCGATCTCGCCGGCCACGCCGCCGGCCTCGGCCGACGGGCCGGGCTCCGCCCCTGGAGTGTCGATGAGGGTGAGCACCGGGAGCCGCCACCGCTCGGCGAGGTCCATCGC
>DASZUO010000163.1:0-4496 GCA_035547575.1 Amycolatopsis sp.
ACTGCCGGCTTCTTCCCGCCCGGCGCGGGCGGGCGGCAGGGCGGCGGAGCGGACGAGCACCACAACCGTTACGGCGCCGAGAGCGGCCTGGACTTCCTCGACGACATGCCGCCGGCGTACCCGCCGGTGCTCGGTGAGTGAACCGTCATGGCGCGCCGGATGACCGGGGTCGAGGGTGTGGTGCTGTCCAACCTGGAGTTCGATCTACTGTGGACGGACCTGGCACTGGGTGAACTGCCGTACCCGCTCGAAGTCCCGTCGCACGGGCACACCATGGCCGAGCGCGACGAACTGGGCGGGCAGGTCTTCGACACGCTGGACGAGGCCGGGCTGATCGACGGTGACGAGATCGCGGCCGACCTCGAGGACCAGCTGACGCTGCTGAGCGACCCCGCGCTCTCGGTCGACGCGTTGCTGATCGGCGAGGTGCCGCTGCGGCTGCTTGCCGCGGCCGGGCAGCGGCAGGCCGTGCTGGCCGTCCTCGACCACGCGGAGCTCGCGCTGCGGCCGATCGCGCCGGATGCGCTGGTGCCGGTCGTCGCCGAGGTCATCGGTGACGCTCCGCCGGGACGGGGACAGGAGGTCCGGCTGCCCCGTGCCGTGTTCTCGGCAGCCATGAACGCGTTCGCCACCAAGGGACATTCCGGATTGGAATGGGTGCTGGCGCAAGCGGGGATCACCGGTCGCGAGACCCGCGCACTGTCCACATTGGCCACCGCACCGCGCACCTGTTCGGGCCAGCTCGCGGCGAACGGTCCTGGTGGCCGGTCGCCGATCGTGAGCTGGTTCGACACCGAGGCCGGCCGGTACGCGGCGCGGGTCGAGCAGATCGCCGGGGACAGCTGGGTGACGCTCACCCCGGCGGACGGGTCATGGCTTGCCGCGCGGACGGCGGAACTCACCGACCGCGTCCGCTGAGGCCGCTGGAATGGAACGCCGTCGCCCGGCGTCGGAGGGGGAGACGCAAGGAGGTGGCCTCATGAGACACCCTCGGGCGGCCGAAGGGGGTTGGAGGGCCTGCTGTCGGTTGCGAATGTGGGTGTTCTCGTCGTAGCGGACGCCTTTGAACAGGCGGGGCCACGGGATTTCCAGCCAGCGGTTGGCCAACGCACGCAGGGCCGAGTGGTGGCTCTTCCCGGCGGTGATTTTCGCGTCGTAGAACGCCCTCGCCGGCTCGGGCTGGCCGCGGGCATCGCCGGCCCGCGTGGTGAGGCTCGCGGTGACCACGTCTCGGTATCGGTCGACGTCCGGGGCAAGATCGTCGGCCTCGAGATCGCCCACGGGGCGCTGAAACTCGGCCCGGACCGGCTGGCGGCGGAGATCCGCCGCCTCGCCGCGGAAGTCGGCACGGCCGTACTCCGGGACGGCCTGCGCGCTGTCCGCGCCGGATGTCCGCCCGAAGTCGCCGCCGCGCTCGAAGACCTCCTCGAGCCGAGATCGCCCGCCCAGGAACCGACACCGCCGGACGAGGAGGAGTTCTTCACCCTGACCAGGGCCTGAGCTCAGCGCGCCTGCTCGGCACGCACCAGCGAGCCACCGATGATCAGCCGCTGGATCTCGCTCGTGCCCTCGTACAGGCGCAGCAGGCGGACGTCCCGGTAGATCCGCTCGACGGGCACTTCCCGCATGTATCCGGTGCCGCCGTGGACCTGCACGGCGAGGTCCGCCACCCGGCCGGCCATCTCGGTGCAGAACAACTTCGCCGCCGAGGGCGCGACCCGGCGGTCGGCCCCGCTGACGTACGCCGCCGCGGCGTCGCGGACCATGGCGCGGCCCGCGGCGACGCCGGTGTACTGATCGGCGAGCATCGCCTGCACGAGCTGGTGTTCGCCGATCGGCACGCCGCCCTGGGTGTTGGCCGCCGCGTAGGCGACGGACTCGTCGAGGGCGCGTTGCGCGGCGCCCACCGCCAGCGCCGCGATGTGCACCCGGCCGCGGGCCAGCGACGTCATCGCCGCGCGGTAGCCGACATCCTCGGCGCCGCCGACGAGCGCGGAATCCGGGACGCGCACCGAGTCGAAGTGCACGTCAGCGGTCCAGGCGCCCTCCTGGCCCATCTTCGCGTCCTTCGGGCCGACGCTGACGCCGGGCGCGTCCGCGGGCACCAGGAACACGGCGATCCCCGGATCCTTCGGCGCGGCCTCCCGCGTCCGCGCGAACGCGATGAACAGGTTCGCGATCGGGGCGTTGGTGATGAACCGTTTCTGCCCGTCCAGCACCCAGTCGTCGCCGTCCCGGCGGGCGCTCGTCCGGAGGCCGGCCGGGTTCGATCCGGCCCCCGGCTCGGTCAGCGCGAACGACGCGACGACGTCACCCGACGCGATGCGCTCCAGCCACTGCTTCTTCTGCTCGTCGGTGCCGAAGTTCACCAGCACCTGGCCGGCGATGCCGTTGTTGGTGCCGAACATCGACCGCAGCGCCAGCGTGGTGTAGCCGAACTCCATCGCGAGTTCCACGTCCTGCCGCAGATCGAGCCCGAGCCCGCCCCACTCTGCGGGAATCGCGTACCCGAACAGCCCCATCTGCGCCGCGGTGGCCCGCAGGTCGTCCGGTATCCGGTCGGCGGCCATGATCTCGTTCTCGCGCGGCACCACGTCGTCGCGGATGAAGCGCCGCACCTGGCTGAGGATATCGCTGAAATCGTCGTCGCCGACCGTGTCGCTCATGGCACCACAGTCTAGGTGAATCACCATGCGCTCCTATGACGGACAGCAACCACGGATTGTCAGTCCGTGGATCGACCAGCCCTGAACAAGGCCGCTGTCTTCGACGAAGCTGGAGGCAACGATCCAACCCGGGAGTAGGAAGATGCCACGCAAACCCATCGACATCACCGTCCCCGGCCTCTCCGGCAGGCGCGCAGTCGTCACCGGAGCAAGCGACGGCATCGGGCTCGGCCTCGCCACGAGGCTCGCCGCGGCAGGGGCCGAAGTGCTCCTGCCCGTTCGCAATGCGAGCAAGGGCCAGGCCGCGATCGCCACGATCCGTCGGACGGCCCCCGACGCGAACGTGTCGCTCCGCGAGCTCGACCTGTCCTCGCTTGCCTCCGTCGCAGCCCTCGGCGATGCCCTGCGAGCGGAGGGCAGACCGATCCACCTGCTCATCAACAACGCCGGCGTCATGACCCCGCCCGACCGCCAGACGACCCCCGACGGGTTCGAGCTGCAGTTCGGCACCAACCACCTCGGCCATTTCGTCCTGGTGGCCCACCTGCTGCCGCTGCTGCGCGCCGGCCACGCACGCGTGACCTCACAGGTCAGCGTCGCGGCGAACCAGGGCGCCGTCAACTGGGACGACCTGAACTGGGAACGCGCCTACGACGGCAGGAAAGCCTACAGCCAGTCGAAGATCGCGCTCGGGCTCTTCGGCCTCGAACTCGACCGGCGCAGCCAGGCCGATGGCTGGGGCATCACGAGCAACCTCTCCCATCCCGGCGTCGCCCCGACCAACCTGCTCGCAGCCCGTCCCGAGGTCGGGCGCGACCGGGACACCCTGAGCGTGCGCATGATCCGGGCGCTGTCCGCCCGCGGCATCCTCGTCGGGACGGTCCACACCGCGCAGCTCCCCGCCATCTGCGCCGCCACCTCCCCCGACGCCAAGCGTGGCGGGTTCTACGGGCCTCGCGGACTCGGGCACCTGGGCGGCCCTCCCGGCGAGCAGAAGCTCTACTCGCGCCTCCGCGGCGCCGAAGAGGCCCAGCGCATCTGGCAGATCTCCGAGGAGCTCACGAAGGCTCCCTTCCCCGGCAGCCCATGGTCGCCACGTCCCTGACCTCGGGGCCAATCAACCGGCGCCCACGCCCGGCCCGCAAGCCACCGGCCGCGGGGGCCGAAGGTGGCCTTCGGCGCCTATGTGGCACCCAAGGCCACCTTGGGCGCCCCCACGGGGCCGGAGTGAACGGAGTGGAACGCACGGCGTTAGGTCTGCGGCTGGTTCTCCCACAGGCCGAGTGTGTTGCCCTCGGTGTCGGTGAAGTACGCGTAGAACCCCATGTTCGGGATCTCGGTGCGGCCGACCAGCTTCTGGCCGCCGAGTTGCTCGATCTTGCCCAGCGCCTCGTCGATGCTCGCCACGTCGATCGTGAGCACCGGGCCCTTCGGCGCCGTCTCCGAGCGGTTGAACATGCCGCCGTTGATGAAGCCGGGCTCCGACGGCATGCCCTGCTCCGTCGTCGGGCCGGTGGACGCCATGGTGTAGCTCATCTCGGGCATTTCCATGACGTTCCAGCCGAATGCCTCGCGATAGAAGCCGCGGGCCCGGTCGCCGTTGTCGAACGGGATCTCGAAGTGCACAATCTTGCCGCTCATCGTTACCTCCCTGGTCGTTCTGACCGCGCCGACGATAGGCCCGCGCATCCGGCCGGACCAGGGTCGTTAGTCCCTCCGCGTCAGGGATGGCATGTCGCGCCGCGGATGGGCCTTGGCGCGGTCTGGTAGACGTGGTTGCCGTCCGTCGCCTGGACCAGGAAGCAGTATTTGCGGATGGGGTCGATCGGG
>DASZUO010000164.1:0-20294 GCA_035547575.1 Amycolatopsis sp.
GGAAAGCAGCGCCATCCCGAACATCGACGACGCCTCCACGAGGATCGGCTGAATCGCGTTGGGCACCACGTGCCGCATCGCGATCCGCCACGAGGACGCGCCGTAGGTGTGGGCCAGCTCGACGTACTGCTGGTCGCGAACGGCCAGTGTCTGCGCCCGGATCAGCCGGGCGATGGCGGGTGCGAAGAGGATGCCGACGGCCACCATCGAATTGGTCAGGTTGGGGCCGAGCGCCGCCGTGATCGCGATGACGAGGATGAGCGCCGGGAACGCCAGGAAGGTGTCCACGATCCGCATCAGCACCATGTCCACCCAGCCGCCCAGGTACCCGGCGAGCAGCCCGAACGGGATGCCCAGCACCAGGCCGGTGCCCACCGCGAGCAGGCTGGCCAGCAGCGACGTGCGGGCGCCGTAGACCATCCGGCTGAAGATGTCCCGGCCGAGGTCGTCCGTGCCGAGCCAGTACCGGCCGGACGGCGACTGGAACAGACCGCCGGCTTGAGCGATCGGGTCGTGCCTCGCCAGCAGCGGTGCCGCGACCGCGGCCACCACCAGCAGCACGACCACGATCAGCGCGACCACCGTACGCACGGAAAGGTGACCGTGGCGCACGGCGCGCCGTCCCGACCGTAACGACAATGCGACCATCAGGCACCCCTCAATCGCGGATCCAGGACGCGGTAGGCCAGGTCGATGAGGAAGTTGACGGCCAGCACCAGGATGACCGCGACCAGGACGACACCCTGCACGACCGGGTAGTCCCGGGAGTTCACCGACTGGATCAGCAGCGAGCCGATGCCCGACACCCCGAAGACCGTCTCGACGATCACGCTGCCGGAGATGATCCGGCTGATCAGCAGGCCGGTGATCGTCATGATCGGCATGCCGGCGTTCTTCAGGGCGTGCCGCCAGAAGATGGACACTCCGCCGAGGCCTTTGGCGTAGTCCGTGCGGATGTGGTCCTGCGAGAGCACCTCGATCATGGCGCTGCGGACCTGTCTGGCCACTTCCGCGGCGCCCACGCAGCCCAGTGCGATGGAGGGCAGGACAGCCGAGTGGATCGCCTGCAACGGGGAGGCGCTGAAGGACACCGACCCGGTGGCCGGGAACCAGCCCAGCCGCAGGCTGAAGAAGAAGACGAGCAACATGCCCAGCCAGAAGCTCGGCATCGCGATGCCCACCGACGCGACGCTCGTGATGACCTCGTCCGTCGCGCGACCGCGGGACCGCGCGGCCCGGACACCGGCCGGAACGCCCACGAGCAGCGCGACGAGCAGCGCACCGATCCAGATGATGACCGAGGCCGGCAGGTGGCTCGCGATGACGGTGAGCGTCGGTTGCGAGGATTGGATGGAGGTGCCCAGGTTGGCGTGGAAGAGACCGCCCAGCCAGTGCCCGTACTGCGCCCACAGCGATTCGTTGAGGCCCAGTTGAGCGCGGATGTGCTCGATGGCGTCCGGGGTGGCGTTCTCGCCCGCGAGGCTGACCGCCGGGTCTCCGGGAATGAGGTGTTGCAGTAGGAAAACGATGGCCGTGGCCAGCAGCACCGTCGGCACCGCGGTACCGAGCCGGACGGCGAACAATCGGGTCATGTGCGTGCCTCTCACAACCTGGGCCTCCGGCTGGGTGGCTCATGGCGAGCCACCCAGCGCGATGACGTGACGCGAGCTCAGTTCTTGACCGAGATCCCGTCGAACTTCGGCTTCCCGAGGATGTTCGGCGTGTAGCCGCTCACCGAGTCGCTCATCGCGACGATGAGCTGGCGCTGGTAGAGGACCATGGAATACGTGCCGTCCGAGATGATCTTCCCGAGGTTCTGCAGCGCCGCCTTCCGGTCGGCCGTCGCGCTCACGGAGTTCGCCTTGGCGATCGCGTCGTCCACTCCGGGGATCACCGCCTGACCGGGGTTCAGCAGCGCCTTGCTGGAGAACAAAGCCGCGTACGCGGTCGCGGGGTCCTGCCTGCCGCCGAACGAAGCGAGCTCCGAGTCGTACTTCTGGCCGCTGAGGTATTCCGGGGCACCGTTGGTCAGGTCGTGCGGGACGATGTCCACCTTGATGCCCGCCTCGGCCAGTTGGGACTGGATGAGCGTTGCGATCCGCCGGTAGGTCGACGTCGGGTGGTAGATCATGTCGAAGCTGATGCCGTCGGGATACCCGGCCTGAACGAGGAGTTGCTTGGCCTCGTTCACGTTGCGGCCGTCTTCGGCGATCCCGGCCGGGTAGGCCCACGACTGCTTGGGCAGAATGCTCCAGGCCGGCGTCGCCGCTCCGAACTCCGCCGTGCTCACCAGCGCGTTCCGGTCGACGGCGAGGCTGATCGCCTTACGCACCAAGGGATCGCTCAGCGGTTTCTTGTTCAGGTTCATCGTGATGGGGATGTCCTCGAAGGACGGATCCGTCTCGACCTTGAGGTTGCTCGCCGCCTTGAGCGCACTGAGCTGCGCCGGGTCCACGTTGATGGCCATGGTGACCTGGCCCGACTTCAGCGCGTTCACCAGGGTGGCGGGATCGCCGATCGTCTTGATCTCTATCTGGTCCGGGCCGCGATAGTTCTTGTTCCAGTAGCCCGGGTACCGCTTGACGAGGAAGTTCGAACCGGTCACCTGGGAGACGAACCGGTACGGGCCGGCACCGACGGGCGCCGTCGAAAGGCTGTTGGCCGCCTTCTGCACCGCGGCCGGCGACACCATCATCCCGGGAAGGTCCGACAGCGCCAGCAGCAGCGACGAGTCGGGTTTCTTCAGGTGCAGCGTGGCGGTGGCCGGATCGGTGGCGTCGACGCTGGCCAGCGAGCCCAGCAGGCCGACCGTGGTCGTGCCCGGCGCCAGGTCGCGTTCCAGGTTGAACTTGACCGCGGCGGCGTCGAAGGGCGTGCCGTCCTGGAAGGTGACACCGGAGCGCAGGTGCAGCACCAGGGTCTGCGGATCGGGTTGGGTCCAGGACTCCGCCAGTCCGGGCGCGGGTTCCATCTGCGTCGGGGTGAAGGTGAGCAGGGTGTCGTACACCGTCCAGAGATAGGACTGGTCACGAGAGCTGATCGCATGGATCGGATCGGAGTTCGACAGCGCCACCGGGTCTCCCACGGTGAGGTTGCCCCCGACCGCGGTGCCTGAACCATTCGACGCGGCTGATCCGCCGCCGTTGCCACAGGAGCTCAGCGTGACGACCATGGCCACCACCGCCGCGGTGATGGGCAACGATGCCCGCCTCCGTTGCCGGATCATCGCTTTCATGCAGTACCTCCGATTGTGGTGCCGGGTGATCGAGGGGCCGAGGTGAGCGCCGGGAGCGGATGCCGCTCCCGTAGCGCGCCCTGGAGATGGATCTCCTCCGCGAAATGGCAGGCGACGAGTGAACCGTGCCCCACACTGCGCAGGGTGGGCCGTTCTTGCGCGCACTTCTCCCGCGAGTACCGGCATCTGGTCCTAAAGGGACACCCGCTCGGTGGGGTCAGCGGGCTGGGCATTTCTCCTTCCAGGATGACGCGCTTTCCGGGCCGCGCCTTACCGGGCAGGGGCTCCGGCCGCGCGGCGATCAGCGCTTCGGTGTAGGGATGGCTCGGCGCGGTCAGCAGGTCGGCCGCGTCGCCGAGTTCGACCAGGTGCCCGAGGTACATCACGCCGATCCGGTCGGCGAGGTGAGCGATGACGGCGAGGTCGTGACTGATGAACAGCATCGTGAGCCCGAAGTCGCGTTGCAGATCCGTCAGGAGATTGAGAATCTCCGCCTGCAGAGCCACATCCAGGGCCGAGACGGACTCGTCGCAGATCAGCACCTCAGGATCCGAGACGAGCGCCCTGGCGATGTTGACCCGCTGCTTCTGCCCGCCGGAAAGCTGATGTGGATACCGGCGGGCGAGCTGGGCGGGCAGGCCGACGCGTTCCAGCATCGCCAGCGACCGCTGCGACCGCTCCCGTCGGGACATGGTTCCTCGCGCCCGCAACGGTTCGGCCACCGACGCGGCGACGGTGAGCCGGGGATCGAGCGCGCTGTGCGGGTCCTGCACCACCATCTGCGCCGGTCGCGCCCGCTTGTGCCCACGGCGGGGCCGCGCAAGGCTCTCAGCGGCCTGATCCCCGATCCGCACGGTGCCCTCGCCCCGGACGAGCCCCATGACGGCCCGCGCCAGTGTCGACTTGCCCGACCCGGATTCGCCGATGAGCCCGAAGGTCTGGCCCCGGTCGACGGCCAGCGAAACGGTGTCGACGGCCCTCAGCCGCCGGCCTCCGACGGGGAACTCCACCACCGCGTCGGTGATCTCGAGCAGCGCCCGGGCCGTGTCGTCCGCGATCACCGTGCGCCTCCCGCCGTCGTGTGCCCGATGAGGTCGTGCGTGCGCCAGCACCGGGCCGTGTGGGCGGACCCGAGTTCGATCAATTCCTGCCGGTCACGCGCGCAGCGTTCCAGCGCGGCCGGGCACCGCGGCTCGAACAGGCAGCCCGAGGTCCGCTCCTCCTGCCGCGGCAGGCGCCCGGGGACGGTCGTCAGCGGTTTCCCTCTGGTCAGCAGGCTGGGTTGCGCTCCGAGTAGTCCGATCGTGTAAGGATGTGCGGGGTTCTCCAGCACGTCGCCGACCGGACCCGTCTCGACGATCTCACCGGCGTACATCGTCATCATCCGGTCACAGCTCTCGGCGATGACGCCGATGTCGTGGGTGATGAGCAGGATGGACGTGCCTCGCTCGCGACGCAGTGTCTGCAACAGCTCCAGAAGCTGCGCCTGGATCGTCACGTCCACGGCCGTGGTCGGCTCGTCCGCGATGAGCAACCGCGGGTTGCAACACAGCGCGATGGCGATCATCGCCCGCTGCCGCAACCCGCCGGAAAGCTGGTGCGGGTACGCGGAGTACCTCAGTTTCGGATCGGGAATGCCCACCGCCGCCAGCATCTCGACGGCTCGCTCCCGTGCGGCGCGGCGCGAGATCTTCTCGTGGGCGTGCAGCGTTTCGGTGAGCTGATGTCCGACGGTGAACACCGGATCCAACGCGGTCATCGGCTCCTGGAAGACCATGCCGACGTCGCGGCCGCGGGTCCGGCGCAGTTCTTGCGCGCCCAGTGTGAGCAGATCCTTTCCGGCCAGCAGGGCCGAGCCGGTGACCTGCGTGATGCGCGGGTCCAGCAGCCCCATGACGGCCAGTGCGGTGACGGACTTGCCGCTGCCACTCTCCCCCACGACACCCACGAACTCGCCGGGACCGATGTCGAAGCTGACATCGCGGACCGCCTCCAGTGCCTGGCCCCGTTGGCGGAACGAGATGGTGAGCCCGCTCACGGACAGCAGCGGCTGGGTCCCGGCCGGGGCAGCGGCCTGGATCGTCCGGCGTGTCTCGTCAATCGCCGGGCTCATGACGACCTGAACTTCTCACGGAGTTCCTGCTTCTTGACTTTGCCGGTCGCCGTGTGCGGAAGCTCGGCCATGACGACGAGCCGTTCCGGCGTCTTGTGCTTGGCGACACCGGACTGCACGAAGTGCCGGCGAACGTCCTCGAGGGACAGTGCGGTACCGGCTTCGAGCGAGACCACGGCGCACACCCGCTCGGTGTAGACCTGGTCCGGAACCGCGACGGCCGCCACTTCCCTGACCGCCGGATGACGCAGAAGGATCTCTTCGATCTCCAGCGCGGACAGGTTCTCGCCGCCGCGGATGATGATGTCCTTCTTGCGGCCGGTGACCTGGAGATGGCCGTCGGGGCGCAGCACCCCGAGGTCGCCGGTGCGGAAGTAGCCGCGGGAGTCGAAGGCCTGCGCGGTCGCCTCCGGGTCGGTGTAGCCGGCCATCTGCTCCGGTCCCACCACCCGGATTTCACCTTCTTCGCCCAGGGGTAAATCGCGTTCGTCCTCGTCGACGATGCGGACGTGCGTGCCCGGAAGCGGTTTGCCGTCGGTACGGGTGCGCTGGTCCTCGGTGTCGGTGGGCATGTTCGTCGAGACTGTCGGGTGTTCCGTCGACCCGTAACAGCGGTAGGTCCGGAGCCCGATCTCCTCGGCGCGCTGCGAGAGCGGCACCGGCACCGCGGAACCGCCCAGCATCCAGTCGGTGATGCCGCCCAGGCGGCCTGGATTGTCGCCGGCGGCATCCAGCAGCGTGGACAGGAAATAGGGCGGGCCACCGGAGGACGTCACGTGATAGCGGCTCACCAGGTCGAGCGCGTGCTCGGCACTCCAGGCATCCATGAATATCGTCAGGTTGGCGTGGGTGAGAATGGGCCGCGTGACACCGATGATCGAGGCCATGTGCCCGGCCGGGCTCACATCGAGCGTCACGCTGCGCGGGCCCCGGTACAGCACCGGAAACGACGTCCACGCCTCGGCCAGGAAGCTGTCGCTGGTGTGCACCACGCCCTTGGGCAGGGCGGTGGTTCCCGAGGTGTACAGCAGCAGGCAGGCGTCCGTTGTGGACACGTCCGGGTCGGGCCGAACCGGTGTGCCGTTCGCCTCGCGCGCCGCGCGGCCCACCAGGTCCTCCCACTGCAGGCACCCGGACGTGCCGGCGTCACCGACCACGACGATGTTGTCCAGCGCCGGCAGATCGCCGAGTTCCGCGACCCGCTGCAGATAGTCGATGGAGCGCCAGGTGTCCGGCACGATCAGCGCCCGAGCCCCGGAGTCAGCGAGGATGTAGGACAGCTCGACCGGGCCGTAGATGTGAATGATCGGAAGGTAGACGAGCCCGAGCTGGCTGGCGGCGTACCAGAGCGTGAGTTGCTCGGACCACTGCGGCATCTGGGCGGCCAGCACGTCCCCGCGCCGCAGCCCCAGGGAGTGCAGCGCCCGGGCGACCAGGGCACCCCGCGCACCGAGTTCGGCCAATGTCAGGCTGTCCGGGCGGGCCGTCGAGGCGAAGACCAGCGTGTCCGCCGGGTTCTCGGCCACGCCCGCGGCGAAGGCCTGCCCCAGTGTCGAACGGCCGTGCCACTGGTCGGCGCCGGCGCGCCACGTGGTTTCGGCCGCCGCGTCCCGGCTGCTCAGCCGGGCGGGCGACGTCGGTGTTTCCGGCCGGATATGGTGCGTCGTCACGGCGTGAACCTCTCCAGTAACCAATCGCGGGCCGCGGCGGTGCCGTCGGTGACCCGGGCGCCCAGCGTGCCGTCGGTCAGGATTTCGCGGCCGTAGTGATCCGTGTTTCGGACGACGACGACCTTCTTGTCCGATGCGCCCGAGGCCGCTTCCATTGCTCGCAGGTCGCCGAGCCGGACGAAGATGTCCCCCGCGTAGTGGACGAACAGGCTCGGCACGGTCACCGAAGGCAGGTTGTCCAGCATGTTCGCGTTGGTCGAGGTGGCGCTCCAGGTGCTCAGCCACGCACGCGGGGACAGGTAGTGCGCGAACCCGGCCTGCGCGTAGTTCTGGATGTCCGGACGCGGATGCGAGTCGAACCCGCCTGCCACCCGGTCGTCCGGATCGAGCGACAGGTCGAGCAGCGCCGGATCGGCGACCGTCCGGTAGATCACCAGGTACTCGCGGGTGGCCGCCGACCGCTGGACCTGGAACCGCGCGGCGTCGGTGATTCCGCTCTCGGGCAGTTGCCTGGCCAGCGCCCGAGACTGGTTGGAGCGGGCGAGCGCGGCGCGGGCCAGCCGGTCGAGGTGGCGCATCCGCTGCAGCTGCGCCGCACGGACGGCCGCGACGAACTCGGGCTGGTACCGGGTCTCGCGCACCGGCAGGGTGAACCCGTTGGTGGGGTCATAGATGTCCACTGTGGAATCGACCGAGCGCGGATCGTGTTCGTCGGCCACCGAGGCGTCCAGCAACCGCAGCAGGCTCTGGCCCTGGCCGAGGTGCCCGCCCACGCTGATGAAGGCGTCGGCCGCGGGAAGATCCGCCGTGGCGAGGACGACGGACGCGACCGACTCCTCGGCGCTGATACGGCGTTCGGGCGGGAGTTCCGCCTGGGCCTGGTACATCGCCGCGAGCGGCGCGCCGCCACTGTTGCCGACCAGGACCACCGAGTCGCAGCCACGGTCGCGGAGGAGCCGGACCCCGGCCGCGACGTCCAGCAGCAACTCCTCGTGCAGGGTCTCCGCGTCGTTGTTCACCGAGCGGCCGGACCGCGCGAGGACGGTGAAGCCAGCGTCGACCAGCGGGCCGATGTTGTAGTTGCGGGTCTGATCGGTGCGCGGGTGCATCAGGTGGGCGCCGACCCGGGTGGTCTTCCCGGCGGGCTTGTACAGCAGCCCCGACGAGAACGCCCCGTCTGCAGCGCGCAGGTCGACCGGCTCGACGGTGAAGCGGCTGGAATCCGACAGCACCGCGGTGTTCGCGGCCGTCGGCGGGAGCTTGGTACGTGTCGTCATTGACAGGTCTCCCGTCACGCCCAGGATCGGTAATAGTCGGTGTCCTCGACCGGGATCGCCGAGCGCGCGACCGACACCGGCTCATACACGTCCAGGATCAGTCCGTAGCCGGAGGTCTTCTCCCGCGGCTCGCGGGCCTTCAGCGAAAGGCTTGCCCCGTGCGGGTTCCCGCGCGTATGCAAGGTCACCATGCCTTCCTCGCGCCCGTTCTCCGCCTTCCGCCCCAGGCGGTGGAAGATCTCATCGCAGTCGGCGCTGTGGTCGGGCTGCGCCGCCGTCGACTGTGGATGGTCGGGGAGCCGCACCGGGGTGATCGCGGTGACGCACAGCGACCTGCTCTCGAAGATCTGGTAAAGGTCCGGCGTCGTGTGCAGTCTGGACGCCATCGGGTTGAGGTCGTCCATGTTCAGCGCGAACGGGTACAGCGCCCCGCTCCACCCCACGGCGTCGAAGGGATGCGACGGAATCGTGTGCCGGGCGTAGCGGTCCCCCAGCTTCACGATCACTTGCTGCTTGGTGAAGTCGTCGACCGGTCCGGTGAACACCGGCGTCCTGAGGTCGCTCTCCTGGTACATGGCCGAATACGAGAGCTGCCCGCCGGTGCCGCGCATCCGCGGCGGCGGCGCCAGCGGAGAGCGGCTCTCCACGACGCTGAAGGTTTGCGGCCCGTCGAGATTGTCCAAACGCGTCACGGTGCCCCGGGGAACGTACAGCAGATCCAGCGGGCCGTAGTCGATCCCGCCGAACGCGCTGGTAAGGGTGCCGTGGCCGCTCAACACCAGCAACAGCTCGTCGGACCAGGCGTTGCGGTAGAAGATCTGCTCGGCACCGGCGACTCGTGCGAACGAGAACGCGAACCCCTCGTTGAAGAACAGCAGCGTCCTCCCGGTCACGGCGTCGCCGTTGCTCTCGACCCGCTTGAGTTCCAGCCGCCGGTTGGCCAGCGCACCCTCCGCCCATTCCTGTGCGGGCGTGTGCGGATAGGCGGTGATCTCGTCGATCGCGGTCGCCGGACGCAACCGGTACATGAGCGACGACGGCCCGCTGAACCCGCTGGAGGTCAGCATCTCCTCGTGTAGTTCGACGCCGTCAGCCGTACGGTGTTTGGTGAACGGCTTTTGTGGGAGGTCCCCCTGGCGCTGGTAGAACATACGTGTCCTCTCACTGAACCTGTTTGCGCGGCGAATGCGGGACCGCTAGCGGCGCCGAGCCCGGAACGGGAGTTTGAAGAATCCCCGTAGTCCCGACGAAATGCGCATGACACTGCCGGATTCGTCGATCTCCCAATCCTGGTAACGCGCCAGGATCTCCGCCATGGCGACCTGCGCTTCCAGCCGCGCCAGCGCGGCACCGAGACAGAGGTGCACGCCGGTGCCGAAGGCGAGCTGCCGGCTGATCTTCCGTCGCAATTGGAACGAATCCGGCTGATCGTAAACGCGATCGTCGCGTGAAGCGGCAGCCGTGAGCAGCATGACGACGGAATCCTTGGGTATCACCGTGCCGTGCAATTCGACGTCCTCGAACAGCCACCGGCCACCCGACGGTGACGGGGGCTCCAGGCGCAATGCCTCCTCGAACGCGTTCGAGGCGAGATCCGGTGCCGCAGCCAGCTCACGCAACTGGTCCGGGTTACGGGCCAGCAGCAGCACCAGCCAGCTCAGCGCCTGCGTGGTGGTCGCGCTACCGGCGACGAAGAACGCCCGGCAGTATTCCCCGACCTCGTCGATGGTCAGCGGCCTCGTGCGGCCCTCGTCCTCGATCTCGGCCCGGACCAGTTTCGACATCAGATCGTCGCGCGGGTGCGCGATC
The DNA here is from genome assembly GCA_035547575.1 of Amycolatopsis sp. GTDB lineage: Bacteria > Actinomycetota > Actinomycetes > Mycobacteriales > Pseudonocardiaceae > Amycolatopsis_E. The sequence goes on from DASZUO010000164.1 coordinate 10,105, forward strand.
CGGTCCGTCGCGATCTCGGCCAGCAGCCCGCCGATCTTGGCCTCGACCGCGGTCGAACCACTCAGATCGGGATGCTCGCGCTCCTGCGTGAGCTGAGCCTCCCGCTCCTCCCACCAGCCCGCCAGCAGTGCGTGGTACGACTGGTCGACGCCGAGCAGCTCGCAGATGACCCGGAACGGAAACGGGCCCGAAAAGTCCTCGACGAAATCGAACGAACCAGAATCGTCGACCTTGTCGAGCAGGTCCACGCACTGCCGCCGGATCGAATCCGAGAGCGGCTTTATCCGGTTCTGCGTGAACTCGCGCGCGACCACCTTGCGGACACTGGTGTGTGCCGGCGGGTCCGAATCGTTCATGAAGTTGAGCGGCATCGTCGGATCAAGCAGCCGCTCGAATTGCACCGAATGCGAACTGCTGTAGATCTGCGGTTGGGTGCGTGCCGTGTAGACGTCGTCGAACCTGCTCAGCGCATAGAAGCCGTACCGCTCGTTGTGGTAAACGGGCGCCTCGTCACGCAGGCGGCGATACAGGTCGTAGGGGGCTTCGTTCAGCTTGTGCGACATCGGGTCCCAGTAAACGGGCGTGCTGGACACGGGCGACCACCTCTTCATCACAGCGTCAACACCGTCGGGGAGCCCTTCGGGCCGATCCAATTTTGTGCGCTGAGCGCACTCGGTGTGTGTTAACTGCTCATCTGAAGCGACTATACGATCGGGTGATGTGGAGCACAAGGGTTTCGTTCGCGGCGCGGACACACTCGTGACCAGGCGGATACCTGGCGTCATTCAGGCTGGGGAGAGCCGCTGAGCACAGCGGTGCCGGGCGCCACGATCAGTCGCCGAGGGCGATGGCGGCACATTCGCCCTACCCGAGGCACAACTCGAGATCGATCTTGGGGCTTATGTCTCGTTCTTCCTTGAACCGAGAGCCGGACCGCGATCGTTCGACACTGTGTCAGATCGGCTCAGGTCAGGACCTGGCCGATCTGCCGGGCGGTGCGGCTGAGGTGGTTCGCCGGTTCGGAATCAGGACGCAGGTGCTGCTCGAGCTCGGCGCCGGAGAGTGTGAGCGCCGCCAGTGGCGCACCGTTCTGGCCGCGGATGCACGCGGAGAGGGCAGACAGGCCCGGCGGCGCGCCGAGCTTGGCGGACGCGGTGATGTAGTCCAGTCCCCCATCCGCGCGGATGCGGTTCAGGCGCGGCCGCAACTCGGTCGCCACGTCGTCGCCGACGATCTCGGTGACCTCGGATTCGGGCAGGTACGCCAGAATGCAGCGGCCCCCGGCAGCACGTTCGATGCGACCGGACAGCCCAATGGTCAGCAGGCTGTCCAGCGGCGCGGTCGGCGACCAGAGGTGCGAGACCAGCGTGACGGCCCTGCCGACCCGGACAAGCACCGCCAGCGACCACGGCCGGTTCGCGAAAACCCGGTACAGCAGGTCGATCTGGTAGGGCAACGAGACCTGCCGCAACGCGTGCTGCGCCAGGTAGCTGTTGCCGAACAGGAGATTGCGCGGCCCCAGCCGATAGCCCTTGCCGTCACGTTCGACGAGGCCCTCCGACTCCAGCGTCCGCAGCAGCCGGTGCGCGCCCGTGCGTTCGATACCCGAACGCCGGGCGATCTGCTGGGCGGTGAGGTCGGGATGCTGGGAAACGACTTGCACGATCGCGATCGCACGCTGGACGGACTGGAGCAGAGACGTGCTCTGCGGGCTTTCCGGGAACAACGAGTGCTCGTCGAGCCCGTTGGATGCGCGGGTTGTCATAGGCCTGCCCACTCAGCATCGTGCGCGTCGCAACGCCATATGGCCTTGCGGACTGGTAACTGTGCTCTCCCAATCTTTGTGCGCTGTGAACGCGACCATTGCGCTACCAGCACACCAAGATTACATTATGCACTGGTCGACCGGCCAGGCGCGGTTCGGCCGTACTCGCCGCCGAGTAGTCTCCGCACTCCCGGTCGGCTCATTCCCCGGGAGCGACAGTGACTCAGGGCAACGGTTATCGCGCAACGCGTTCACGCACGCTCGGCTGCTACCTGATGCCGGGCAAGACGAACGATCCACGTATGGCACTGGACGAGGCTCGCACCGCCGAGTCGTGCGGCCTGGAGGCGGTGTGGATCGCCGAGAAATACGACGTGAAAGACCTGCCGTCGCTGGCCGGCGCCATCGGGCAGCTCACGGATTCGGTGCGGATCGGCGCCGCCGTGACTCACCTCGGCATGCGTCACCCGATGGCACTGGCCTCCCTGGGCCAGACGCTGCAGGCGATCACCGGCGGCCGGTTGCGGATCGGCTTCGGCCGGGCGACTCCGGCGAAGTGGGCGAACTACGGCGTCACCGCTCCCACACTCCGGTCCTTTGCAGACACCGCAACGATTCTCCGGCGGCTGTGGGCGGGCGAGACCGTCTCCTACGACGGCCCGGTCGGCAGCTATCCCAAGCTGCGCCTGGAAGCGATAGCGGACGTCAGCCCGCCGGACCTGTTGCTCGCGGGCGTCGGGCCACGAATGCTCGAACTGGCGGGGAGGTGCTACGACGGCGTGATCCTTCATCCGTTCCTGACACCGGACGCCGTGCGGAGGTCCGCCGCCGCGGCGCGCCGCGCACGCGACGGCGCGGGCAAGGACCCGTCGACGTTCGCCGTCATCGCGGCGGTCGTCATCGCGCCCGGCAGCACCCCGGAGGAGCAGACCGAGATCGTCGAGCGGCGCGCGCTGCGCTATTTCCGCGGCCCGGGACTGGGCGAGGCCCTGACCACCGTCAACGGCTGGGATGTGACTGGCCTTTCGCGCCTGCGGGAGCGATCCGCCACCGTGGTGCCGCGCGGCTGGCTGGAATCCTCGGCCGCGCTGGGCGATGCCGCCGCCTGCCGGCGACGTCTGGACGAGTATTTCGAGGCGGGTGCGGACGAGATAATCCTGCACGGCAGCACCGCCACCCAACTGGCCGGCACCATGCCCCACCTGCGGGCGGGTGCCTGATGGCTGTGGAGATCACCGACCCGGCACAGCTTCGCGCCGCACTGGTGGACTGGCTGCCGAAGCTGTTCGCCGCCAACGGGCGAACGGTCACCGGGCTCACCGTGTCGCCGTTGTCCAAACCCAGGACCGGCCAGTCCAACGAGACCGTCCTGTTCAACGCATCGTGGCAGGAAGCCGGCCGTTCCCGCGAAACCGGCTTGGTGTTGCGGCGGCAGCCGCGGGCCAACCAGATGTTCCTGGACGCCGACGTCGTGCGCGAGGGCAGGCTGATCCAGCGGCTCGGCCAGGTCTCGCCGATCGCCGTGCCCGCCATCTACGCGATCGAGCCCGACCCGGAACCCCTCGGCGCGCCGTTCTTCCTGATGGCCCGAATCGAGGGCCACGTGCCCGCCGGCACCCCCTCCGTGCACCGGGACCCCTGGCTTCAGGCGCTGACGCCGCGGCAGCGGACGCGGCTGCTGCGCAACGCGATCACTTCACTGGCGGGAGTACACAACGTGCCGGTGACTCAGGTCAGGACGATCCTCGACCCCCAGGGCACCGGCGGCACCCTGGACGCGGACGTGGAAAACCTTCAGCGGTGGTACGACTGGGCGCGGCGTGACCGGAGCTTCCCGATCCTGGACCGGGCGCTGCGCACGATCCGGGACGGGCTCGGCTACGAACCCGATCAAACGGTGCTGCTCTGGGGCGATCCGCGGCCGGGCAACATGATCTTCTCCGAGGACCTCGACGTGGCCGCGGTGCTCGACTGGGAGCTCGCCGCCATCGGACCGGCGGGCCTGGATGTCGGCTGGTGGCTCATGATGGACGAGTTCGCGCGGCGCGCCGCCGGCGGGGACACACTCGCGGGTTTCCCGACCGAAGACGACGTCGTCGCCGCGTACCAGGCAGACACTGGCTGGGTGATCGACGATCTGGACTTCTACCGGCTCGTCGCGGCCGTCAAACTCGCGATCACCCTCATTCCCGCCGCCGATTCGCTGGTGGCCCGGGCGATTCTGCCCGAGCAGACCCGATTCGCGCACGACAACGTGCCGACCCAGGTCGTGGCGCGGCTGCTCGGGATCGCCGAGCCCGGCCTGTCCCCGGACTACCGCCGGCTCAGCCGGATGGACAGGGCGCGTCAACCGTGACCGCGGCGACGGAAGCCACCAACACCAAACTCGGACGGCTGCTGAATCCCGCCAGGATCGCGATCGTCGGCCTCAGCGACGGGTCTCCCCTGGCGCCCATGGTGGCGCCGACCCTCGCCAGCGACGCCCGCGTCACGATCGTCAATCCCCGCCACCCCTCGGTGCTCGGCCGGCCGACCGTCCCCACGCTGGACGACGTCGAAGGACCGATCGACGCGGTCATGAGCGTGATGTCGGCCGAGCGGACCACCGCGCTGGCCGAGGCGGTGATCGGCCGCGACGTCGGCGGCCTTGTGCTCGTGGCAAGCGGGTTCGCCGAGACCGGAGGCGCCGGTCTCGCGCTGCAACAGCGTCTGTCGCGCGCGGCGGCGGCCGGCGACTTCGCGTTGATCGGGCCCAACGGGCTGGGGTACATCAACGTGCCCGAACACATCAGTCTGACCATCGCCAGCCCGCACAAACGGCGGCCCGGTGGGATGTCCATCGTTTCGCAGAGCGGTGCGATCCTCAGCGGCACGGCTCTCGCGGCGTGGCAGTACGAGGAGTGCGGCCTGAACCTGTTGATCTCGGCGGGCAACGAGGCCGTGACCGATCTGGCCGACTACGTCGACTATCTTGCCGCGGACACCGAAACCTCGGTCATCGGCCTGGTGATCGAGACCATTCGCCGTCCGAAGGCGTTCTTCTCGGCGGTCCGGCGAGCCATCGCGGCCGGCAAGCCGGTCGTGGCGCTCAAGCTAGCGCGCAACGAACAGACGCGGCGCATGGCCGCCTCCCACACCGCCGCCGTTGCCGGGGACGCCTGGGTGTACGACGTCGCGTTGCGGCAGGCCGGCGTCGAACTCGCCTACGACCCCGAGGAACTGGTCGACCGGATGGCGATCTTCGACCAGCTCGACCGGACCAGGTGGACGCGGGTGGAGAAGCTGGCTTTGGTCACGGTCACCGGTGGCTTCGCCTCGCTCGGCTTCGACCTGGCCGTCGAGGAGGGGATCACCGTCCCGCCCCTGGACACTTTCACGGAATGGGTCACGGAGCATCTGCCCGGGGTCGTCATACCCAACCCGCTGGACGCGACCGGCCTGGCCGGCCCGATCTGGCCCGACATCGTCGACCGCTACGCGAGCAGCGACGAAGTCGACGCGCTGCTGTGCGTCCACCCCCTCACCGACGAGGACGCCGACCACGCCGCGACGGTCGTCAAGGAACTCGCTCGTGCGGCGTCCACAGTGTCCAAACCCGCGATCATCGCGAACTGTTCAGGCCTGCCAGGAAACTGGGTGCTCGACCACGCCGGCGACTCGCTCATCCGTGGCCGCGGGCTGCGGGCCAGCGTGCGGGCGCTTGGCTCGCTGGGACGGTTCGTGCGGTTCCGCCAGCGCACCAAGGGATCCGGCCGTCTCGACGTCGAACCGCTTGCGGCCAGCACGGACCTGCCAGGGCTTTTGGACCGCATCGGTGTCCGACGAGTGGTGAGCGCCGACGGGTGCAGCCCCGCCGCGCGGCTGGAGATCATCGGCCACTCCGAACTGGGCCCGCTGGTGACCATGGGGCTCGACGTCGCGCCGCCGCAGCGGTTGACGGGCCGGATCGCACCATTCGACCTGACCGACGCGCTGGCCTTCGCCGGACAATTCACCCACCTCGCCGCACGCTACGGCCTCACGGCGCCCGACCAAGCCGGGCTGGCGCGGCTACTCCTCGCGGCGGGGCACCTTGCGAGCCAGGAATGGCTCGACGAACTGATCATCAGCGCCCTGACCTGGCGCGACGGCGAGGCCTTCATCGCGGCCGGCGCGCAGCTACGCGTGCGCGACCCCGACCGCGCATAGAGCCGATCGTCGCGTCAGACACTGAACAGCCCCAGAGAGCAGTCCTGATCGCGGGCTTGGACGGTCAGGTGCGTCTCGTTGCTGAGTTCACCTGGCGTGACGCGGCGGCGGGGCCGGGAGGCCGGTCTCGGCTCCAGGACGCCAGCGCATGTGAGGATGTTCAGATGTCACCGTCCGCGCATGCCGTCGATCCGGCGCGCCTCGCTCAGTGGTGCATGGAGCATCTCGGCAGTCCGCCAGCGGAGGAGATCTTCAGATCCGGGCATCTCTCCGCCGTCATCGGGCTCCGGCTGGCTGACGACCGTGAGGTCGTGGTCAAGGTTCGCCCGGCCGCGCCGCGGATAGCGACCTGCGTCGACATCCAGCGCCGCATGTTCCAGGCCGGTTATCCCTGCCCCCAGCCGCTCACCGGCGCCGCGCCTCTCGGCGAGGACGTCGCGACCGCGGAGGCACATGTCCCCGGCGGCGCCATGCTCCCGAGCGCGGACCACGCGGCCCAGGCCTTCGCCGAGGCGTACGCGCAACTGATCCGGTTGGCCCCACGGCCAGCCGAGGTGTCCACGCTCGAACCGGCACCGTCGTGGGCGGCGTGGAACCACGCCGAGGACGGACTGTGGCCGCGTCCGGAGAACTCTGACGTCAACCTCAACGAGGTGGCCGGTCCGGAGTGGATCGACGATGCCGGGCGCCGTGCCCGTGACCGGCTGCGAGCCGGCGGGTCCGACGCCGTGATCGGTCACTGCGACTGGCTTGCCGGCAACCTGCGCTGGAGCGGCGACATGCTGCTGGTGGTGCACGATTGGGACAGCATGACCGTGGATAGCGAAGCTGTCCTCGTCGGCTTTGCTGCCGCGCTGTACTCGACCGGCAGCGTTGACGCGCTGGCGACCGTCGAAGACACGGCGCACTTCCTCGACGCGTATTGCGACGCCCGTGGCCGGACATTCAGCGCCGACGAACGTGAACGGTCCTGGGCGGCCGGTGTCTGGACCAGGGCCTACGACGCCAAGTATCAGCACACGGTCGGGCAGCCGATGACCTCGCTGTCCGAGAGTGAGACCCGCGAGCGCCTTCGTCGCAGCAGGGCCAAGCCGCTGAGGCCATGAACGGGCCTCCGCGTATCCCGGCAGGCGAAGCCCCCAGGACGGCTTTGAACCTCGAGCAGAGTGACCTTGTCAAGGCCCCCTCGACCCCCGCCGTCTGCTGGCTATCAGCCCAACGCCACACACAAACCGGGAGGCGCACGCTTCGTGTTTCGCCAGATTCGTTCGCGAGGACAAACCCGCGCGCGTCGCGGAAACCGTCGCGCTCAGCCTCCGAAATGTCCGTCCATCCAGGAGCCGGCCGCCGCGAAGAACTGCGGCGCGTCCAGCGCCAGGTTGATGTCGTGGCCGGCATTGGGTAGCACGAAGGTGTCCAGAGACGGCGCCGCCGCGAACCGGATTGCCTCGACGTCCTTGAGCATCGCGGAGTTCGCACAGTGCTGGATGCCGCACAGGAACGGGAAGTCTAACTGTCCATTCGCGAGAAACACCGGCGCGGTGATGAGGTCCGACTCGACCCCAGTCTGCGGAACCGGGAAAGACGCCAGTTCCGACACCGTGATCACGTCCTTGGTGGCCTCGTCGGCTGCCAGGACAGCGGGGTCGAACGTACCGGGCGCGTAGAAGTTCAGCTCCCTGCCGCCCGGTGGGGTGGTGAGGTCACCCAGCGGGCGGTTCTCGATATACGGCGAAGTCCCCTGCACGAGCTGCGTCGGCACCACGACCCGGCCGAGCGCGGTGTTGGTCACGAATTCGGCGTTCACATAGTTGGTGAACCCGGTGAGGATCATACCGTCGACGTCGTGGTAGAGCGCCGCGCCGTCGATCGCGATGATCGAGCCCAGCGAGTGGCCCACAGACACAACCTTGTTGAACCGTGTCCCGCCGACGTCGCCGGCCCGCAGCGCACCGATGACCTGGTGCAGCGTTAAGGCGTCCGCCTCGACGCTCAGCAATGCGGGCAGCACCCTGGAACTGTCGCCGGTGTCAAGGCGATCCATCGCGAAAACAGCGTGGCCCGACGCGGTCATGGCGTCCACATAGGAGTACCGCGACATCGGGAACTCCCAGTAGGTGCGGTTGTAGGTCGCACCGGGGATCAGGACCTGCACGGTGTCCGGCGTGTGCCCTGCGGGCAGGCACAGGTCACCCGAAATGTGGTACGTGGCCGGGAGACCCGGCACCAGCGAAACGGGGACCTGGTACTCGTGGCAGGTGGGCGTTGGCGCCGCCGACGCCGCGGGAGCACTCAGTCCGGCCGCCGTTATGGCAACGAGCGCCACGAGAAGAGGTCGTAGGAGGTTACGCATGTCGACTCCGTTGTCGGTTAATGCCAAAAGGATGGACAGGCGCCGATGCTGCCTGCGCGCGAAACTGGCCCTGGGCATGCACAACCGCCCCACGCGAGCGGTCAGTGCCTCAGCCTTTTCCCAATTGTTTTTAACGGTCGTTTAACGCATTGGACGATAGCGTGCCCGGGACGCGCTGACAAGTCCCGATCAGGTGTTTCGCCCAGGTCGTTGGCGGTATTGCCGGAAACACGCAGGCACTGCGGGCAGCGGAGGCCCAGCCGCGCAGCGACACGAGTAATTTAGGCTACATCGCGGTGGGGGTATTTACTGACTAGGCTATGAGTGTGACACGCAAGGATCACATTCTGGCCGTGGCGGCCCAACTGTTCGCCGAACGGGGCTACAACAACGTCGGCATGGACGATCTGGGCGCCGCGATCGGTGTCACCGGGCCGGCGCTGTACTACTACTTCAAGGGGAAAGCCCAGCTACTCACCGAGTTGCTGCTGCCCAGCAGCCGGGAGCTCGCCGAGAACGCCATCGCCATCGTCGAAACCAGTGACAGCGGGCTGGACGCGCTCGCCGGGTTGGTGCGGGAGCATGTGTCGTTCGTGGTGCAGCACCCGTCGCTGGCCATCGTGCACGCGCACGAACTGCGCCACCTCTCCAAGAGCGAGCAGGCGCAGGTGCGCACCACGATGCGCGGCTACGTGTCGACGTGGGCCGCGGTGGTCGACGGCGTCAGCCCCGACCTCGACCTGGCTGAGGCCCGTGCGCTCGTGCAGGGCGTCTTCGCGATGATCAACGGCATGCCGTTGGAACATCTGTCCGCAACGGGCCACGACGTCGCTTCGTTCATCACCACCCTCATGGTCGCCACCCTGGAAGCCTTCGTCACCGGCCTCGCCCCCCTGACCGTCCCCCCTCCCGCCACTGAAGTCACCGGGGGCGGACACGGCGTGGTTACGCCCCGGTGAAGGTTGGCGGGCGTTTGTCCAGGTAGGCGCGGGCGGCTTCGATGCTGTCGGCGCTGGTGCCGGTGTCGAGGTAGCGCTCGCATTCGGCGTCGAGATAGTCCGACAGGGCCAGGCGTTCCGCGTCGACCAGGTTCTGCTTCATCGCTTTCAGTGCGAGCGGCGCGCAGTCGACAAGCCGCTGCACGACCTCCCGGATGTGCGACTCGAAAGCCTCCGCGGCAACGACCTCACTGACCAGGCCCACCTCCGCGGCCCGCGCCGCGTCGAAGCGGCCCGGCAACAGGAACAGCTCGCGCGCACGACCGGGGCCGAGCAGCCGTGTCACCGACCAGATGCCGGCGAAATCCCCCGAGACGCCCGCCGTCAGGAATGCCGTGTTGAACCGGGCATTCGCCGCCGCGATCCGCAAGTCGCAGATGCTGGCAAGGGAGAGGCCGGCACCAGCACATGCCCCGTTGATGGCCGCCACCGTCACCGGCGCCATCTCCGCCAGCAACTCGATACTCCGCTCGGCCCTGCGCACACGGGCCCGCGACTCGTGCCTGTCCGGGGTGAGCAGTCCCCGGCCGGTGGCCCGCAACGCCAGGTCACCGCCGACGCTGAACGCCGGGCCGGCACCGGTGAGCACCACGACACGGACGTCGTCGGTCGTGCCTTCGTCCAGCGCCGACAGCAGCGCATCGAGCAGGTCCGGGCTCAACGCGTTGCGGCGTACGGGATCGTTGAGAGTCACCCGCAGGCAGGCCCCGACGCGCTCGGTCAGGACCAATGGCTCGGCCATAGTCACTCACCTCGCCAGACGGGCAGTCGTTTTTCCGCGAAGGCCTTGGCACCCTCTTTCGCATCGGCCGAGGCCCGGACGGGGTCCGTCCACGGACGCTGCCGTTCGAATCCTTCGGCCAGCGGCCAATCCTGCGACTCCCAC
>DASZUO010000165.1:0-14551 GCA_035547575.1 Amycolatopsis sp.
CCCCCCCCCCCCCCCGACGACCGGATGCGTGCCCGGCTGATGGCGGAACTGGCCGCCGTGCAGCACGCGGACGAACTGCGGCGGCTGGATCTGGCGTCCCCGTGGTCGGACTCGCTCGCCAACAGCCTCAAGTACCTGAAACGCTGACGGGGCTTGTGATCGAGCTATCACCCCGGAAGTAGTCGGACACCCTACTATTCGTCGCAGTATGCGACGAATAGTGAGGTGCGGATGAGCCAGGACAGGGTCGTGCTGCTGGAGGGCGCGCGGACGCCGGTGGGAAGTTTCGGTGGCGCGCTCAAGGATGTTCCTGGTTTCGAGCTGGGCGCGACGGCCGCGAAGGCGGCCTTGGAGCGCGCGGGCGTCGGGGCCGACGTGATCGGTGAAGTCGTGATGGGCTGCATCGGCCAGGTCGGCCCCGACGCCTACAACGCGCGCCGGGTCGCGATCGCGGCGGGGCTCCCGGTGACGACTCCGGCGTACACCGTGAACCGGTTGTGCGGATCGGGTTTGCAGGCCATCTGGTCGGCGGCGATGCAGCTGCGGTGGGGCGGCGTCGACTTCGCGCTGGCCGGTGGTGACGAGTCGATGAGCCGGATGCCGTTCTACGACTTCGGGGCCCGTGCGGGATACCGGCTCGGCGACCGGACGCTGGTGGACGGCACGGTCATGATGCTGACCGATCCGTTCAACGACATCCACATGGGTGTGACGGCGGAGAACGTGGCCCGCAAGTACCGGGTGTCGCGGCAGGACCAGGACGCGTTCGCGCTCGAGTCGCAGCAGCGGGCGGCATCGGTCGCCGCGAAGATCGCGTTCGGCGAGGAGATCACCCCGGTCGAGGTCGGTGGGCGACGACCGGTGACGGTGACCGAGGACGAGCATCCCAAGCCCGGCACCACGGTGGAGGCGCTGGCGAAGCTGCGGCCGGCGTTCGAGAAGGACGGCACGGTGACGGCGGGCAACGCCTCGGGGATCAACGACGGGGCGGCAGCGGTGGTGCTGACCCGCGAGTCGGTCGCCGCCGAGCGTGGCTTGACCGGACTGGTCAGCTTGGAGGCGGTGGCGACGGCGGCGATGGAGCCGGAGCTGATGGGCTACGCGCCGGTGCCCGCCTTGCGGAAGTTGTTCGAGCAGACCGGACTCACGCCGGCCGATGTCGACGTCGTCGAACTGAACGAGGCGTTCGCGGCGCAGGCGGTCGCGGTGATCCGCGACGCCGGCCTCGACCCGGAGAAGACCAACCCCTACGGCGGCGCGATCGCGCTGGGGCACCCGGTCGGTGCGACCGGCGCGATCCTCGCGCTGCGCGCGGCCAAACACCTCGCGCGGACCGACGGGGAACTCGGCGTGGTGACGATGTGCATCGGCGGCGGCCAGGCGCTGGCCGCACTACTGCGGAGGATCGGCTGATGACGGGCGTGCGCTGGGACCTGACCGGCGGAGTCGGACGGATCACCCTCGACCGGCCGGAGGTGTCGAACGCGGTCGACCTGCCGACCGCGCAGGCGTTCACCGACGCGGTCACCGCGGCGGAGTCGGACGATGTGCGGGTCGTCGTGCTGGACGGCGCGGGCAAGCGGTTCTGCGCCGGCGGGGACGTGACGTCGTTCCTGGCATCTGACGAACCGTCGAAGTACCTGCACGAGCTGGCCACGGTCCTGGAGTCCGCACTGCGGCGGCTGGGCTACCTGGCCAAGCCGGTCGTGGCCGGCGTGCACGGTGCGGTCGCCGGTGCGGGCCTGGCTTTCGTGCTCAACGCGGATGTCACGGTCGCCGCGCGGTCGACGAAGTTCCGGATGGCCTACTCGGGTATCGGCCTGACCCCCGACTGCGGGGTTTCCTACCTGCTGCCCCGCGCGATCGGGACGCAGCGCGCACTGGCGCTGGCGGTGTCCGGGCGGACCTTGACCGCCGAGGAGGCGCAGGAGTGGGGCCTGGTGACCGAGGTCGTCGACGACGACGCGGCGGCGGCGCGGGTCGCTGAGCTGGCGGAGACGCTGGCAGCCGGTCCGGTTTCCGCGCTGGGGCAGGCGAAGCGCCTCATCAAGTCGTCGTTCGACGTGTCGCGCGAGGAGAGCGCCGTCGACGAGACGAACACGATCGCGGCTGCCGTCGGGACCAGCGAGGCGCAGCAGTTGATCAAGCAGTTCACCCAGCGCTGAGCCGAGCCGGTTCCACGTCGGCTTCTCCCTCGCGCGGGTGATCTCCGCGGCCGCGCGTCACGACGGTGACCGCAGAGCGTCTTCTGTCAACGGACGCCGCAGTGCCCCCCCCACACGCGCGTCCACTGGCTGCGCGCCGGGCGGTTGAACTTGCCCCCCAATCAACCGGTCCGGCGCGCAGCGGTCATCGCCCGGCCGGCAGCAGGCGTTCCCGGTGATGTTCCTCGTGCAGATCCCGTCGCCGGGCGTGCAGCAACTGCGCCAGCGTGATCGTGCCCAGCACGAGGGCGGGATCGGCGCGGTCGACGACCGCCGCCTCCGTGACGTGGTTCAGGGCCAGGATGTTGGCGACCTCCCGCAACGTGTGGTCGGGATGCACCACCACGGTCGGATCGGCGTCGGTGAGGGTGCCGGTTTCCATGACCTCGTGTGCGAAGAACGTCTCCAGCGGGTCCGTTGTGTACTCCCGCGTCAGATGCAGCCGCCTGCGGGCGATCTTCTCGGTGAGCACGGATCGCTTGAGCAGCAACACCGACAGTGCGTACGCGGACACCGACGCCACCGCCAGCGGCAGCAGGTACGGCCACGCGTGGGTCAGTTCGAGGGTGAACACGATCCCGGTCAGCGGCGAGCGCATCACGCCGCCGACGACCGCGGCGAGGCCACAGATGGCCCAGAACCCCGGTGCGACGTGCGGCAGCAGGAACCCCTCGGCCGCCCCGAGCGAAGCGCCGATCATGAACACCGGCGCCAGCACGCCGCCCGACGTACCCGACCCCAGCGACAGCGACCAGACCAGCGTCTTGACCACCAGTATCCCGACGATCAGCGACAGCCCGGCCTGACCGGTGAGCAGTTGACCGAGCACGTCGTAGCCGACACCCAGCGCATGCGGTTCGATCAGCCCGCCTGCCCCGATGATCAACCCGCCCAGCGCGGGCCACCACATCCAGTGGATGGGCAGCCTGCCGAAACAGTCCTCGGCGAAGTACACCAGCGCGGTCGCCGCGATGGCCAGCACACCACCGGTGAGACCGGGAACCAGCGCGAGCCCGTCGAACGCCGCCCCCGGGGCTTGCGACGCCGGCACCGGAAAGATCGGGGCGGTGCCCAGCAACGGGCCCCGGCACACCGTGGCGACCACGACGGCAGCCGCCACCGGCACGAAACTGCGCGGCCGCCACTCGAACAGCAGCAACTCCACCGCGAGCAGAATCGAGGCCAGCGGGGCGTTGAACGTCGCCGCCATGCCACCCGCGGCCCCGGCGACCAACAGGGTCTTGCGCTCGTCGGCGGACAGCTTGACCAACTGCGCGAGGATGGAGCCGACGGCGCCGCCGGTCATGATGATCGGGCCCTCGGCGCCGAACGGGCCGCCGGTGCCGATGCTCACCGCCGCCGACACCGGTTTCAGCACCGCCACCCGTGGTGCGACGCGGCTCTCGCCGGTGAGGATGGCCTCGATCGTCTCCGGCATCCCGTGGCCGCGGATCTTCTCCGACCCGAAGCGTGCCATCAGCCCGATCACCAGTCCACCGGCGACCGGCGCCCCGAGCACCAGCCACCACGGGTGATGCCCCGCGCCCGGCGCGACCAGGGCGGTGCCCCAGCGTTGGTAGAACACCAGGTTCGTGATCAGCCCGATGAGTCTCAGCAGCACGTAGGCGGCCCCGGCGGCGATCGCCCCGACCGGGAGGGCGAACGCGGTGATCAGTACCAGACGGGGCCGGACCTGGAAATCGCCGAGGTGCGTGGCCCTGGCCGGCAGCGGTGTGGCGGTCGGGCGCACCTGATCTTGCATAGGGCAAACTTTGCGTCACGCAACGCTTTACCGTCAAGAAGGAGGCCCGCCGGCGTGGCCGAGTTCACGCGCGCGGCGCCGCCGTGTCCGGTTCGGGTGCAGAGACCGGGCGGACGTCGTCCGGCCAGTCGATACCGGCCTTGGTGATCAGCTCGTCGAAGATCGGGGTGCCCACGGGTGGCGTGGCGGTGTCGTCGGAAGTCACGGTGCCTCCACCTCGACGATCTGGTTCGTAGTGACCCAGTGCGGCTCGACGTCGTCGGGGACGCCGTCGGTGTGGACCGGGACCCATGTCTTGTTGGTGTAGGCGTCGAACACGGCGTGTCCGGTGACGGTGCCATGGTGGCGCGGACGCGGGACCGCGGCGGCCTGGTGCCGGTCGAGGTAGGTCACGCGGTGGCCAGGCTGGGGTTGCGGTCGCGTGGGGATCGGTTTCACCAGGAGCCTCCCGGACACGGACTACAGCTGAGGTGTTCGTCCGATTTACCACGTGTTCCGGCGCGCGCACTACGAGACATTCGCTTGTCCGGGTGAGGTGAATGGCAGCCGTTCACCCGAAATAAGCCGAGTGGGTGACTTCCGGCCGTACCGGCGGAAAAGGTTAGCGGGCGGCAAAATCCGGCCCGGACTGCGCCGCACGCGCCGGTGACCTGCGACGTTTCGGTTTAGGCTGCGGTCATGTCACGGCTGCTGGTAGTGGAGGACGACGCGACGATCGGCGGTGTGCTCGAGTCGAGCCTGCGGCGGCACGGCTACCAGGTGCGGTGGGAGCGCACGGGCACGGGCGGGCTCGCGGCCGCCTCGGCGGAGGATTTCGATCTGGTGCTGCTGGATCTGGGCCTGCCCGATCTGGACGGGATCGAGGTGTGCCGGCGGATCCGGGCCGGCCAGTCCTCGGCGGTGCTGGTGATTCTCACCGCGCGCCAGGAGGAGATGGACGTGGTGGTCGGCCTGGAGGCCGGTGCCGACGACTACCTGACCAAGCCGGTCCGGCTCGCCGAACTGCTCGCGCGGGTGCGCGCCCATCTGCGGCGGGGTCCGGTGCCTGCGCCCGCGGCCGCGGTGATCGAGGTGGGCCGGTTGCGGGTGGACGTCGCCGCGCGGCGGGTGCAGTTGGAGGGGCGGGACGTGGTGCTGCGGGCCAAGGAGTTCGACCTGCTCGCCCGCCTCGCGGAGGCGCCGGGAGTCGCGGTGAGCCGGGACGTGCTGATGAGCGAGGTGTGGGACGCGCACTGGTACGGCTCGACGAAGACCCTCGACGTGCACATCGCGGCGTTACGCCGCAAGCTCGCGGAAGCCGCGTCGGCGCCCGAGCGGGCACCGCGGATCTCGACGCTGCGCGGGCACGGCTATCGCCTGGAGCGCACCGAGGAGGGGTCGTGCGCAAGCGGATCGTCGCATTGACGGTGGCCGCCGCGGTGCTCGCGATCAGCCTGTTCGGGCTGCCGCTGGCGGCCGGCGTGGCGAAGTACTATGTGGACGACGAACGCGCCGATCTCGAACGGACCGCCGACTCGACGGCGCTGCGGATCGCCGACACCCTGAACTTCGCCCCGGCCTCGGTCCAGGTGCCGGGCAGCGACAACGGCGTCGACGTGGCGGTGTACGCACCGGACGGCCGCCGTCTCGCGGGAAACGGGCCACCGACCGCCGACGAGCTCGTTGGCCGCGCGCTCACCGGCAGCCCGGCGCGAGGGGGCGCGGACCTCGTGTTCGCGACCCCGGTGACCGACACCGGCACGCTCGTCGGAGTGGTGCGGACCGCGGCCGGCAATCTGGATCTGTATCTGCGGATCGGCCTGACCTGGCTGGCGATGCTCGGGCTGGCGGTGGCGGCGCTCGCGCTGACCTGGCTGGTGTCGCGGCGGATGGCCGCCCGGCTCGCGCGCCCGCTGGAGGAGTTGTCCGCGACCGCGCGCCGGCTGGGGGAGGGGGACTTCACCGTCCGGGCCCGGCGGGCCGGGGTGGCCGAGATCGACTCCGTCGGGTCGTCGCTGGACACGACGGCGCAGCGGATCGGCGACATGCTCGAACGAGAGCGGGCCTTCTCGGCGAACGCGTCGCATCAGTTGCGCACGCCGCTGGCCGGGTTGCGACTGCAGTTGGAGGCCGCGCTCGACGCGCCGGACGCCGACGCCGCCGCGACCCTGCGGGACGCGATCGGCACCGCGGACCGGCTGGAACGCACGATCGACGACCTGCTCACCCTCGCGCGAGACCGGCGCGAGACCGGCGAACCGGCCGACCTGACGGCGTTGCTCGCCGAGGTCGAACAGGGGTGGCGTGGCCTGCTCGGCGCCGAGGGCAGGCAGTTGCGGATCGTGCGCGACGACCCGCCGTCGCCGCGGGCGCCGCAGGCGGCGATCCGGCAGATCCTGGCCGTACTGCTGGACAACGCGGTGACCCACGGCCGGGGCACGGTCACGGTGACGGCACGCGACGCGGGGGACGCGCTGGCCGTGGACGTCGCGGACGAGGGTTCGGGCATCGCGGAGGGCGCGGACCCCTTCGCGCGGCGGGCGAGCGGGCGCGGGCAGGGGATCGGGCTCGCGCTGGCCCGCGGCCTCGCCGAGGCCGAGGGCGGCCGGTTGTGGCTGTCGAAGGCGGCCCCGACCACTTTCACCCTGCTCCTGCCCAGCGCTGAGCCGGCGCTTGCCGTCGGTTAGCCGGCCGTTAACCCGGCTTCAGCGACACTGCGATGGTGCATGTTCTCGCCGTCAACCTGCTCGACCCGCACAGCCTGCTGGCCACCTTCGGCCCGCTCGGGGTGGCTGTGGTGCTCTTCGCCGAAACCGGGCTGCTGATCGGGTTCTTCCTGCCCGGTGACTCGCTGTTGTTCACCGCCGGCCTGTTGTGTGCGACGACGGCGAACTCCGGACTGCACTTGTCGCTGCCGTGGGTCCTCGTCGCCGCCGCGGCCGGGGCGGTGCTCGGCGCGCAGACCGGGTACCTGATCGGCCGCCGTGCCGGCCCGGTGTTGCTCGACCGTCCTGGCCGGCCGCGCCTGCATGCCGCGACCGCGCGAGCGCGGGAGGTGCTCGCGCGCTACGGCGTGGGCAAGGCCGTGGTGCTCGCGCGGTTCATCCCGCTGGTGCGGACGGTGCTCAACCCGCTGGCCGGGGCGCTGGGTGTGCCGGCGGCGACGTTCACCCGGTGGCAGATCGTGGGCGGGCTGGTGTGGTCGCTCGGCGTCACGCTCGTCGGTTTCGCGCTGGGCAGCCAGATCCCGAGCATCGACACCTACCTGCTGCCGATCATCGCGGTGATCGTGCTGCTCTCCCTGATCCCCGTCGCCCGCGAAATGTGGCGGGCCCGTCGTAAGCCGCAGGAGAACCGGTGAGCCTGACCTACCTCGAAGCGATCGTCGTCGGCGCCTTTCAGGGCGTCACCGAACTGTTCCCCGTCTCCAGCCTCGGCCACAGCGTCCTGCTGCCCGCGCTCGTCGGCGGCCAGTGGGCCAGGGACCTCGACGTCGCCGCACCCGAGTCGCCCTATCTCGCGTTCATCGTCGGCCTGCACGTCGCCACCGCCGCCGCGCTGCTGGTGTTCTTCTGGCGCGACTGGGTCCGCATCGTCACCGGCCTGGTCACCTCGATCCGCTACCGCCGCGTCGAGACCCCGGCCGAACGCCTCGCGTGGCTGATCATCCTGGCCACCATCCCCGTCGGGATCGCCGGGCTGCTGCTGGAACATGTCTTCCGCACCGTCCTCGGCAAACCGGTCCCGGCGGCGATCTTCCTGATCGTCAACGGGTTCGTGCTCTACCTCGGCGAGCGGCTGCGGCGCCGCACCGAACCGGCTCCCGCACGAAGCTCCACAGTGGACGCACCGACCGGGGTGCTGCCCGCGACGGACGCGCAGACCGTCGTCCTGCCCGCGGTCGGGGAGTCCGCGGACGACCGGCTGGCGCGCCTGCCGCTGCGCCGGGGCGTGCTGATCGGCTCGGCGCAGATTCTGGCGCTGCTACCGGGAATCAGCCGGTCGGGCGCCACGATGGTCGCCGGCCTGCTGCGCGGACTGTCCCATGAGGACGCCGCCCGGTTCTCGTTCCTGCTGGCCACACCGGTGATCCTGGCCGCGGGCGCGCTCAAGATCCCGGACCTGACCGGGCCACTCGGGGCCGGGATTCACGGCCCGATCCTCGTCGGCAGCGTGGCGTCGTTCGTGAGTGCCTACCTGGCCGTGCGGTTTCTGACCCGCTACTTCCACACCCGCACGCTGACCCCGTTCGCGATCTACTGTGGACTGGCCGGGGTCGCGAGCCTGTTGTGGCTCACGCTCGCCTGAGCAGGCTGTCGTCATGCGGGAGACCGGTGGTCCCGAGGTGCTGTCCCGGCGAGCCTGTGCCGGTGCCCGGGGCCGGGACACCTGGTGCTGCGGGTCGAGGCCGCCCCGGTCAGCGCCGCGCTCGCCGGACGCCTCCTGCTGAGCGGTGGGCCGGACGTCCGGGCGGATCCTGCTCGTTCCCTGAGTCAGGCCCGGTTGCCCGCGAGCACGCAGTCCCCGCAGACGGGGCCCGCACCGCCGGGCGCGGCGCGGTAGATCAGGCAGCAGCTGCGCCGCCGGAACCGGCCGTGGGCGTCCACATCTCCGGTGCCTGCCAACGGTTTCCGTTGTCGTAGCGCCGCGGTCATGGCGTGCGTCCGCGGAGTCCACTCAGGACGGTCACGGTCGAGCATCGTCGCCGCGCCGTGAACCGCGGAAGCCACGTTGCCCCACAGGATCCGCCGTGACACGGACAGCCGGGCGAACGCCTCGACGAGCGCGCCCACCGGGCCGTCGAGCACGCGCTCCGCCAGCGCGGCCGCCGGGTCCGGCTCGGCGGCCACGGGCTGCGGCAGCCGGATCGACACCCGCAACGGCCCGCCGGGCGCCGGCTGCCACCAGGTGTCTTCGGGGGCGAGGTCGAGCACGATCCCGCCGGCGACGGCGACGGCCAGTGCGGGGGAGACCAGCCGGGCGGTCACGCCGAGATGGGTCACCGACGCGGCCACGCGCGTCTCGACCGCGTCGTCCGGCAGGCCGCCCATCGCGGCGAGCCCGTGCCGGATGGCGCCGACCCGTTCCAGCATGACATCCGACTCGGTGACGAGATCCTGGAACGCTCGCCAGGGCGCCGGAATCCCGGCACCGGCCGGATGGTGGTCCACCGCGAAATACGGCCCGAGCGCGGCCAGGTCCGCCGGCCTGCCCTGGGTCACCCGGCCGGCGCCAGCGCGCGCTCCCGCCGGAGCACGCGGGTGGCGAGCGGGCCGAACACCAGGCCGAGCGCGCCCCAGAGGATCACCTGCGCGCCGATCGAGTTGAGCCGGAACTCGAACAGCGTGTCCGCCGGGAAGCCCGGATACACGATGTGTCCGGCCGGATCGGTCAACGGCAGCGGGGTCTCGGTGGCCTGTTCGCCGTACTCCGCGACGTTCGCGGCGAGATGCCCCAGCGACGGGAGGATCGCCATCATGACCCCGCTCAGCACGATGAATACCGCGCCGGCGACCAGCGTCGCGTTCCAGTTGCCCAGCCGCGGGGCGACACGGCGGCCCAGCCATACGGCTGCGGCGAGGAAGGCGACGGAACCGACGACCATGATCAGGTACAGGCTGCCCCGGGAGCCGATCGTGTCCTCGTGGCCGACCGCGGGCGGGTTGGCCGGGTACTTCACGAACGGCGTCAGGTAGATCGTGAGGAATCCGGCTCCGGCGACGAGCACCGCGAGCGTGCGCGGGCGAACCTTCCCGACGCGGCCGAGGCAGACGGTGTAGACGACGGCGAACAGTGCGCCCATCGCGACGCCGAACAGGACCATGCCGGCGCCGATGCCGAGGTTGGCCTGGATGGCGCGGCTGAACAACTCGCCGTCACCGTGTTCGTGGGCCATCCCGGCGGCCTGGTTGAGCGCGTCCTGCGCCTCGTCCCGGCCGCTCTCGTAGTCGATCGCCGCCTGGATCTGGGGCTCGGCGAAGATCCGCGCGAAGACGAAGGCGAGCAGCCCGGCCAGCGCGCCGGAGAGCACACCCCAGCCGATGAGTTTCTTCTCCATGATTCGGTTGCCCGCCCGCTCAGTGGCAGGGGAAGCCGAGGAAGTGCCGCGCGTCGTGCACGAACTCGTGAATGTGCATGTCGTTGCCGAACACCGAGGTGGCGCCCTGGTCGATGCCGACGAAGTAGTACAGGGCGAGCGCCAGCACCACGGTGCCGGCCAGCCAGAGCACCGCCTTCGAAACCGGCAGGACCACCGGCGTGGACGATTCGGCGGGGATGGCAGTCATCACAGACCTCCTTGGGGGATCGTGCGTCCCTGGCGTGCGGAGCATCGCGACGGCTTCTCGACCTGACTCACCCGCGGGGAGCGGGCTCACAGTGGCGCGACCGTGCCGGACTCTCACCGGCTTCCTGAAACCGTTGCGCGTGGAGAACTGTAAACGGCGCCCCTACCCTCGGTCAATCACCGGAATCGTGAAGTGACCGACGTCGACCTGCCGCTCGTCATCGGGGGCGGGTCGGTGTACGTGCTCGGCGCGGCTGTCTCGCGAGTCAGGCGTCCTTGCGGGCGGTCAGCAGGAAGGCGGTGCTGACGCGCTTGCGCCAGCCGTGGTTGGGGGTGGTGCGTTTCCATTCGGTGCTGACCCGTGGCAGAACCCGGTCGAGCGGCGGGACGAGCAGCGTGGCGTCGAAGTACGCCGTGTCGTGGACCCGCAGGCCCGCCTCCGTCAGCATCCCGCGCAACTCTCGTTCCGAGTGCAGGTCGATGCCGGGTTCGATGGCGGCGTGCCGTTTCTCGGGCGGCACGCCGATCAGGGTCTCCACGCGGCGCAGTGTGCGCAGCATCGGCCAGAACACCCGGAACTGCACGAACCGGTAGGGACTCGCGGAATTGAGCATGGTCAGCAGGACCAGGCCGCCGGGGCGGGTGACGCGGGCGATCTCGGCCAGCGCCGTGCGCGCGGCGGTGTACTCGAGGACGCCCATGCCGATGACCACGTCGAACTCGGCGTCGTCGAACGGCATCTGCTCGACGCGGCCGACGGCGGCGCGGACCAGGCCGGCCTTGTCGGTGTTGCGGATGCACGCCTCGACCATCGACTGCGAACGGTCGAGCGCGGAGACCGTGAAGTCGCCGGGGCGTGCGGTGAGGACGGCGCGCACCATCATGCCGGGCCCGCACCCGACATCGAGCAGGCTCCCGCCGGGGGCGGCACGCAAAGCGCGCTCCACCAGAGCGATGCGGGTGCGGAAGAAGCGGGCGGACGCGCCGTCGCCGTCGTGCGAGGCGGCGTAGGACGCCGCCGCGGCGGCGCCGTCGAACTGCGCGGCGACCGCGCGTTCACGATCGGATACGGAAGACATTTGTCATACCTCGCAAAGGGAAGAGCCATGTGGGGCGGGCGCGGACCGGACCCGTTTCTCGTTCGAGCGTCGGCGCTGCCGCGTACGGCCGATAGGTACGAAGGTCCCTACGTTCGTCTCGGAAAACCGGCTTGATCCGGGCTATTGCGACGAAAAGAAAGATCCTTTGTGGACTGACACGTGGTCAGTGCCGGGCGGGCGGGAACATTTCCGCGAGGGTGACCGGGGTGAGGTGGCGTTGCCGGATGAGGTCGGCGATCTGGTCCAGCAGCCCGAGCACGGTGGGGTGGTTGGCGTGGCCGAGCAGGATGGTGCCGGGCCGCAGGTACTTCCGGGCCTGTGACATCAGGTAGTCGGCGGTGACCAGTTTGGAGTCCCCATAGGAGCCGTTCCACATCACGGTGTTGCGGTAGCCCAGTTCGGCGGCGAGGCCGTCGATGTGCGTGTTGTGGAATCCGAACGGGGGCCGGTAGTACGGCGTGGTGCGGGTGCCGAAGGTGGCATCGACCCAGTCGTCGTTGCGGGTGAGCTCCGTCCGGACCTGGGCGTCACTCATGGCGCGCAGATCGTGGTGGCTGAAGGTGTGGTTGATGATTTGTACTTGTCCTGCCTCGATCAGCGGTTTGATCGTGCCGGCGTGCGGTGCCCAGGCGTGGGCGTAAAGCCCGTTCGGGCTGAACGTGAGGTGAATGCCGGTGCGCTGGGCGAACGCGACGTATCCGGCGACGACCTCGTCGCTGTAGCCGTCGTCCACGGTGAGCGCGATCTTGTTGCCCGCGGTCGGGCCTTTGCTGAGCACCGTGGTGGGACCGCCGGTGTCGCCGGTGGCGGGCACGTCGGGGTCGGTGCCGCTCGGCGGCGGGGCGCTGGCGGCCGGGTCACCGGAGCAGGCCGTCACGACGTCGGCCACGCCCAGCGCCAGCAGGCCGAAGAAGACCCGGCGCTGCAACGGGTTGCCAGGTGCGCGCATGTCCGCGACGCTACCCAGCGCCCTCGTGTTCGTGCCGGACTTCCGGCCGGTGCGCTCTCAGCGTCCGCTCAGGAAGACCATTGTGGACAGATCAACGCCTGCGGTGCGCGGGCCGGAAAGCGCGGGCGAGCACGGTGAGGATCACGCCGAGCAGCAGCAGCGCGGCGCCGAAGATGACGACCCGTGCCGCGTTCGTGCCGGTGCTCGCCAGGGGGCGGGCCGCGGCCTGTACCGGCTGTGGCTGTGCGGTCGCGCCGCTTCCCGCGGTGGTCGCGGGCGGGCTCGCCGGGGGTTCGGGGTCGACGCGGGCGACCAGTTCGTCGGCTGTGTTGTCGTCGCGCAACGACGCCGGCGGGTTGGCGCTGTGCTGGCCGGTCCAGACGAGGCCGCTGATCGGCTGCGCCTTCGGCGGGGTGGTGGTGGTCGACGGCGGTGCGGCCAGTTTCGCCGCGGAACTCGGTGTCGAGGTGGTTGCCGAGGAGGTCGGTTCCGACCGCGCGCCGGTGGTCGCCGTCGTGGTCGGTGCGCTCGTGGTCGTCGTCGGTGCGGTCGTGGTCGTGGTCGTCGTCGGTGCGCTGGTGGTCGGCTGCTTCGAGGTCGTCGTGGTGGGCGGTGCCGGCGTGGTGGTGACCACGCCACCGCGGGCGTCACCCCCGGCGAACCTGAGCAACTGGTCCATCGAGCCGTTGAACGTGTCCTGGTCGCCCGGTTTGTTGCCCGAATCCGAGTACTGCCACATGGTGTAGTAGCGCCAGCCGCTGGGCAGCGCGCCCGGACTGCTGGCGTAGCGCGCGATGAACAGGGGATGGGTGTCGCCGAACGCCGGGGAGTTGCCGGTGCAGGTCTTCCACCAGTCGGTGGTCGTGTAGAGCATCGGCCACCGGCTCGTCCTGGCGTGCACCTCCTCCGAGAACGACCTGATCCAGGCGACCATCGCCGGCTGCGTCAGCCCGTAGCAGGTCGCGCCGTAGGGGTTGTACTCGATGTCGAGCATCGGCGGCAGCGTCCTGCCGTCGGACGACCAGCCGCCGCCGTGCGCGACGAAGTAGTCGGCCTGGGCCGGGCCGCCCGAGATGTCCGGCCGGGCGAAGTGGTACGCGCCGCGGATCATGCCGACCTGATACGAGCCGTTGTACTGCTGGGTGAAGTACGGATTGCGGTAGCCGGTGCCCTCGGTCGCCTTGATGTAGGCGAAGCGGGCACCCGCCGCCCACGCCGCGGCCCAGTCCACGTTGCCCTGGTGCGCGGACACGTCCATGCCCGGCACCTGGGTGGTGTCCGCCGACGCGTGCGGCCAGGTGAGCAGTGTCAGCGAAGCGAGCGTGACCGCCGCGAGCGCGCCCGCCACCGCGCACGTTCGCGTGCCGATCCTCCCCAAGGCGGCCGCCATCGGAGTCCTCCCTGCCGTCGAGTGACATCGGCCAGTGTGCGTGACACGCGGGACGCCTGTAAACCACTGTTTTTGCTGTTGCATGTGATATAAGTGAGGTTTTCGCAGCTCGTGGGGCTGTTGGGGTCAATTCGGGACCGGTTCCCGCCTCCCCCACAGAGGTGGGGCGACGGTCGTGCGTGGCGGGGAGAATGCCCGCATGGCTGTGCTCCGCCCGCTGCGCCGGGCTGCGGTGGCGGTGGCGGTGCTGGTCGGCGCGTTGACGGCGTGCACTGCCGCCGTCCCGCCGCCGCCCGGCCCGCCGTCCACCCCGCCGCCGACCGCGGGCGGGTCCGCGCAGCGGGGCACGCCGGACTGGGAACTGACCCATCCCGGCCCGGAGCACGCGATCGAGGGTTTCGCCGACCACACCTCGGTGCTGCCGGGTGACCAGGTGCGGCTGTTCGTGAGCACCACAGCCGCGCACTACACGGTGACCGCGTTCCGCATGGGCGCCTACCAGGACTCCGACGCGCTGCGGGTCTGGGGCTCGCCGCCCCAGCCAGGGCATCGGCAGGCACCGGCGGTGCTGCAGGCCCCGACGAGCACGGTGGTCGCGCCATGGCAGCCGTCGCTCACCGTGCCGACCGCGGGCTGGCAGGCCGGCGACTACCTGTTCCGGCTCGACGGCGACAACGGCGCCCAGCAGTTCGTGCCGCTCACGCTGCGCACCCCGTCCAGCGCCGGGAAGATCGTGATCGTCAACGCGGTCACCACCTGGCAGGCCTACAACCGGTGGGGCGGGTACAGCCTGTACGACTCGCCGTCCGGCAAGAAGGCCGAGCGGTCCCGCGCCGTGTCCTTCGACCGGCCGTACCAGGCAACGGACATGCAGGGCGCCG
>DASZUO010000166.1:0-21246 GCA_035547575.1 Amycolatopsis sp.
GGCAGTTCGGCCGGACCGCATCGAGCGCGTGACCTACAACCTGACTGCCTGGCAGTCGGCCGGCCGGCGTCTCCGGACCGAGGGCGGCATCGTGCGACTGGAGGGGTTCCACATGCAGCGCCCCGGGACGGTGGCAATCACCGGACAGAGCCGCGAGCGCCTGACCCTGCTCGTGATGCCGCCGCAAAGCCGACCCGGCCTCGGCGCACCGAGCGATGATGGCGGCATCGCACCGGGCAATGTCGAGAGCATCGGCGAACTTCTCCCTCCCGACCGCCCCGCCACGCCATCGGTCACCGACGCGGCAGACGTGGAGACCCGGCGCTGGGAACTTGACGGAGGCCGCATCTGACATGCCTCAACAGCCTCATGTCGGTTCGGTAGCCCCGACCGGAAATGGTTTTTCGATGACCACAAGTGATTCGACCGCAGCGGCGCCGCGTCCACCGCTGGTTTCCGAGCGATTGATCCTGCGGGGTTGGCAGCTCGATTACGTTGACGAGGTATACGCCGTCGTCCGGCCAGGCAAGACGCGCGCCGCCGACACCGTCCGCAACGGGATGCACTGGGTCGGCGAAACCAGCAAATACTTCGGACTCACGCTGCAGGTCTTCCGGCTGCGCTCAGCAGACCTCGACCAGGCCGCCCCGAACGCCCTGCTCCCGCCGAGATTCGGCACGAACTGACCGAAAAGCCACATGTGGACTGTGGACCAGCTCATCCTCGGACTGTTTCACGCTCAGCCAAGGAGAACTGAGTTCCGGCCGCCAATCCATCCCCGGCATTTCCAGCGCGTTGAGGCGGACCTTCGAGACCGCATTTACCTCGAACACAGCTACGGGGAACGGTTCGGCGCACCCGGTGGTCAGTTGGCCTCCTGGCCACCGGGGCGCCTTGGGATTCAGCAACGCGGCCCACTGAGGTTCTTTCGTCGTCCTACGATACTCGATAGGCCTCTGTGCAGAGATGGGCGATACCCAATGCCTCGTTCGCATCGGAGCTTGGTGGTCATCCCGTCGCCTGATGGCGTCTCGATCACGCCGTGCCGGGGCCGCAACCTCCGCGCGAATCCGCCGGCCGAACTTGCCAGGCTTGCGGTCCCGGCACGGCGTGATAGCCATCAGATCAGGCGTCGGGATGACCACCAAGCGCCCACCCTGCCAAGGCGCCGGTTCCTGCCCTGCTTGAGTCATCCTGGAGCCTGCCTGCCCGGCGAGGGCATCCTGTTCCCGGACCGTCTCGACGAGGTGGCCGACACGCTCGACGCGCGACGAAGCGCCTTCCTCGATGGTAAAGCGCCTGAAACGAGAACCGCCCCGTGTTGCACATATGTGGTATGCGCCGGGGCGGTTCGTTTGTCCTTCAGTTCGTACGGGCCGTCTACCTGCGTAAACGTCCTCGTGACCGTCGGGATGACAGGATTTGAACCTGCGACCCCCTGACCCCCAGTCAGGTGCGCTACCAAGCTGCGCCACATCCCGGCCGTCGCCGTGGCGACTTGGTTGAGCTTATCGGGTCGAGTGGGGCCGCGCGCGTAGGGGTCCCTGTCCGCGGGGAGGGCACGCGCACACGCTTGGGCGACAGCCTGCAGGCGTCGGCCGGGTTAGCATCGGCGGGCCTACGAGCGGAGGGAGCATCATGATCTTCATCACCGCCAAGTTCCAGGTCAAGCCGGAGCATGCGGATGACTGGCCTGAGATCAGCCGGGAGTTCACGAACGCCACGCGGGGCGAGGCCGGCTGCCTGTGGTTCGACTGGTCGCGCAGCCTCGACGACCACACCGAGTACGTCCTGGTGGAGGCCTTCCGCGACGACGAGGCCGGCCTCGCGCACGTCAGCTCGGATCATTTCAAGAACGCCCAGCGGACGTTGCCTCCCTACCTCACGCGTACCCCGCGCATCGTCAACACCAAGATCGACCAGGACGACTGGTCGCTGCTCGGCGAGATGGCCGTCGACTAGTAGCGGCGTTTCGGGATCACCATCCACAGCAGCAGATAGATCAAGAACTGTGGCCCTGGCAGCAGGCAGGACACCACGAACAACAGCCGCACGGTGTTGGGCTGCCATCCCAGGTACTCCGCCAGGCCGGCGCACACACCTGCGATCACACGGTTGTCCGTCGAGCGGGTCAAGGTCGAAGTCTTCGTCGTCATGACATCCACCATGCCGCCCCGCGCCCCGGGGCACATCAGGGAACCGGCCCCGAATTCACCTGAAATACGCCGGTGACCGGGCTCGCGGCCCTGGCCACGGCGAGTGGTCGGTCGCCTGCCTGGTGCGGAAACCGGGCTAGGGTGGGCGCATGAAACCCGAGGCACTCAAAGTGGCCTGCCTGGCGCTGCCCGGTGCGGTCGAGGAGTTCCCCTTCGACGAGTCGAACAGCGTGTTCAAGGTGCGCGGCAAGATCTTCGCGCTCAGCCGCCTCGATGGCACCCCGCTGCGGGTGAGTCTCAAATGCGACCCCGACATCGCCGTGAAACTGCGGCTCGAACATCCCGCGATCACGGCCGGCTACCACCTCAACAAGCGGCACTGGAACACGATCGTGCTCGACGGGTCGGTGCCCGAGCGGCTGGTGCTCGAAATGATCGAGGACTCCTACGACCTCGTCGTCGCGCGCCTGCCGCGGCGCGAGCAGGAGAAACTGAACTGGGTGGCGCTGACCCGCGAATAAGACACAACGCGAAATCCCCCGACTGGGCGGCAATTCACTCTAAGGTGCAGCGCGTCGGCCTTGGAGGTGAAGATGCGCTATCGCGTGCTGCGTCCACCTTACTGTTATCGCTGGGCCGGCCTGATCAGCGTGCTCGTCATCGGTGTCTCGATCGTGATCTCGGTGTTCCAGCCCGGGCTCGAGCAACCCCCCGCCTCGGCCGCGCCGCCGCCGGCCGCGCGCTCCGCGAGCACCGAGCCGAGCACGCCGCCGCAGGATCCCGGTCTCGTGCGCTCGACAGCGAAGCCGGGCCGGTTCGTCGCGCTCACCTTCGACGACGGTCCCGACCCGACCTACACGCCGCGCATTCTCGACGTGCTGACGCGACACGGCGCCGTCGCGACGTTCTGCATGATCGGCGCCCAGGTGGAGCGGCATCCCGAACTCGTGCGCCAGGTCGTCCAGCGCGGGATGCGGCTGTGCGACCACACGGTGAGCCACGACGAGGCCCTCAGCACGCGCAGTGAGCAGCGGATCACCGCCGAGATCGCGGGATGCTGGTCGGACCTTCAGGTCGCTGCGAACGCCGACGTGCCGGTGAGCTACTTCCGCGCCCCCGCGGGCACGTTTTCGGGCCCGATGCGGACGATCGCGGCCCGTCAGGGAATGAAGCCCCTGTCGTGGTCGGTCGACTCACGGGACTGGACGACGCCCGGCACGGCGCAGATCGTGGCCACCGTGCAGCACGACCTCAAGCCGGGCGGGGTCGTCCTGTTCCACGACGGCGGCGGGACCCGCGCGCAGACCGCCGAGGCACTCGACACGCTGCTGTCCTGGCTCACGGCGCAGGGCTACGGATTCGACTTCCCGGCGCAATAGGTTCACCCCGCCGCGTCGTCCAGTTCCGCCAGCAGACGGGCCTTCGGGCGGGCGCCGACGATCGAGCGCACCGGCCGGCCGTCGCGGAAGAGGATGAGCGTCGGCAGCGACAGCACGTGGTAGTCGCGCGCCAACTCGGGATTCTCGTCCGCGTTGATCTTGACGACCGTCAGCGTGTCCCGGCGTTCGGCGGCGATCTCGTCCAGCACCGGCGCGATCATGTGGCACGGCGGGCACCACTGCGCCCAGAAGTCCACCAGCACGGCCTTGTCGCCGTGCAGCACATCCCGCTCGAAAGTCTCCATCACGTCTCCTCGATCTCCGCCACACAGAAGGGTTCCGGCTGCCGCGCGAGCGCCCGTGCCAGTTTGGTCACCAGGTCCGCCCGCACCGCGCCGAGCCGGTCCAGGCACGCGTCGACCTCCGCGAGCTTGCGCTGATACACCTCGATCGAATCGGCGCACGAGTCCCCGTTGTCGTGCCCCGCGCGCAGGCACTCGACGAACGGCCGGGTGTCCTCGAGACTGAACCCCACGGCCTGCAGGGTCTGGATCTCGCTGACCAACCGGAAGTCGTCCTCGTCGTAGTGCCGGTAGCCGTTGGCCTCGCGCCGCGCCCGTAGCAGCCCCTGTGACTCGTAGAAGCGCAGCGCCCTGGTCGTGGTGCCGGTACGCCGCGCGAGTTCACCGATCCGCATGAAATCGAGCGTAAACGTTCACCTCGACGTCAACGCAAGGCTCACTCGGCGCGCCAGACCGGCTCCAGTACGAATTCGGTCAGGTGTGCGTCGGGCGGTGCGGACAGTACGGAAAATACCGCGGAGGCCACGGATTCCGGTGCCAGATAACGGTCCGGTTGGAACGGGCCACCCTCCGAACGGCGTACCGTACGTTGCATTTCGGTCGCCACCCGTCCGGGGTAGATGCTCGTGACGCGCACGCCGTTGTCGAGTTCCTCCCTGTGCAACGCCTCGGCGAACACGCGCAGTGCCTGTTTGCTCGCGGCATAGGCGGACCGGCCCGCCGGGGAGCCCGACACGACTGTCGAGTTCACCACGATCACCCGGCCGCGAGTCCTGCGCAGCGCGGGCAGCAGGCTCCGGGTCACCTCGGCCACGCCGAAGAGGTTCACCGCGAACACCTCGCGCCACCGGCTTTCCGACATGTCCATAATGGTCTCTCGCTCGAACACGCCCGCGCCGTGCACCAGCAGGTCCACCTCGGTCAGTTCACCGGGCACGATCCCGATGCCGTCCGGTGTCGCGAGGTCGACCGTCCACGGGAACGCGTCGGGTATCGCTGCCGCCATGTCCTTGAGCGCCGCCTCATCGCGTCCGGCCAGGCACAGCGTGTAACGCCCTGCCAGCCCGTCCACGACCGCTCGTCCGATGCCGCCGGTCGCCCCCACCACAACCGCAACCGGTTTGTATCCCGCCACTGGTTTTCCTTTCGTACAGGGGTAAAGCCCGTACGTACGCATCTGTAGTCGAGGGCCGCAACGGCATTGCTACACGTTTGGCGGCCCAATTCGTGTGGCGACTGCCGCAATCTTTCCAGGAACCAGACGAAAAGGGACAAATGTTGCGGCACGGATCGCGTAACGGCGGGGGAGGGGCCGGCGACTACGAGGCACAGCGGGAATGCGCCTGGCGGCGCGCGCCGTCTCGCCCAGCGCTCGGACTCCCCCTCGGGGCGCTGTGGTGGGCGAGTGCTCCCGGGTGCGGGCTCCCTTGTCCCTCCGCCCCGGGAGCCACTTGCCGCCCGGCGCCGGGCGTCGCTGCGACGCAACCGCGGAACTGTCGCGGTACCTCGATCCGCCTGTGCGGCGATACCGCCGCCGGCACATCTCGCCGAACGAGCTCACGGCCTGTCCTGTAGCGGGCCTGCCGTTCGTCGGGGTAGGCAGAAGGGACGCTTCGAGGAGGTAACGATGCAGTACATGTTGCTGATCTGCGGGGACGAGTCAGCCGCGGAGCACGCCGAGGACGGCTGCGGCGGCTGGAGCGAGGAGATGGCCGCCCGCGGCGTGATCACCGGAGGTGGCGGGCTGCGGCCCCCGAACGAGGCCACCACGGTGCGCGTGCGGGACGAGCAGGTGCTGCTCTCCGACGGGCCGTTCGCCGAGACCAAGGAGCAGATCGGCGGCTTCTGCCTGATCGACTGCGCCGACCTGGACGAGGCGATCGAGATCGCGTCGAAGCACCCGGCCGCGGGGTACGGCACGATCGAGGTCCGGCCGCTCTGGATGCCGTGACCGTCTCCGACGCGGTCGCCACCGCGTTCCGCGAGGAGTGGGGCCAGATCGTGGCCACGCTCATCCGGATCACCGGCGACTGGGATCTCGCCGAGGAGTGCGCGCAGGACGCCTTCGCGCTGGCCGTGCGGAACTGGCCGCGCGACGGCGTCCCGCGCCGCCCCGGCGCTTGGCTGACCACCACCGCGCGCAACCGCGCCACCGACCGGCTGCGCCGTGCCGCGGTGGGCGCGGCGAAACTCCGGGAGGTGGCGGCGGTGACCTACCGGCCCGAACCCGATGACGACGAGAGCGGCGTGCCCGACGACCGGCTGCGGCTCATGTTCACCTGCTGCCACCCGGCACTCGCGTTGGACGCGCAGGTCGCACTCACCCTGCGCACGCTCGCGGGCCTGACCACGGCCGAGATCGCGCGGGCGCTGCTGGTCGCCGAGCCCGCGATGGCCAAGCGCCTGACGCGGGCGAAGCAGAAGATCCGGCACGCCGGGATCCCGTACCGGGTGCCGCCCGCGCACCTGCTGCCGGAACGCACCCCGGCCGTGCTCGCGGTGTTGTACCTGCTCTTCAACGAGGGCTACTCGGCGTCGGCGGGCGCGGACCTGGTGCGCCGCGACCTGGCCGGGGAGGCGATCCGGCTCGGGAAGGTGCTGGTGCGGCTCATGCCCGACGAGCCCGAGGCGGCCGGCCTGCTCGCGCTGATGCTGCTGCACCACTCCCGCCGCGACGCCCGGACCGGGCCGGCCGGCGAGTTCGTCACGTTGGAGGAGCAGGACCGCAGCCGCTGGGACACCGCCGCGATCGACGAGGGGACCGCGCTGCTGGACCGGGCGCTGCGGCGCGGCAGGCCCGGTCCGTACCAGGTCCAGGCCGCGATCGCCGCGTGCCACGCCACGGCGTCGCACGCGGCGGACACCGACTGGCGGCAGATCGCCGCGCTGTACGGGCAGTTGGCGCGGTTCACGCCGTCACCTGTTGTGGAACTCAACCGCGCCGTCGCCGTCGGGATGGCCGACGGGCCCGCCGCGGGGCTGGCCCTGGTCGACGCGCTCGGCGACTCGCTGGCCGGCTATTACCTGCTGCCCGCGACCAGGGCCGAGTTCCTGCGCCGCCTCGGCCGGCGGGCCGAAGCGGCGCAGGCCTACCGTGACGCGATCGACGGCGCCCCGACCGAGGTCGAACGGCGGTATCTCGCTCGCCGGATCGACGAGACTACGGCTTGATGTTCTGGTTGTGGTGGAACAGATTCCCGGGGTCGTAGCGGCGTTTCACCTCGACAAGGCGGTCGTAGTTGCCCCGGTAGTTGGCCCGGACGCGGTCCTCGTCGTCCCCGGCCATGAAGTTGACGTACCCACCCTCCTGCGAGTGTGGTGCGATCGCGTCGTAGTAGTCGCGCACCCAGCGGATGTTCTTCTCGTCGCTGTCCGCATCCGGCCACATACCCGCGATGTTCGTCGCGAAAGTCGCGTCGCGGTAGGAGAACGCCGTGTCGCCGGGCGCGACGCGCTGGCATGCGCCGTTGACCGGGTAGATGTGCATCGTCGAGGTGACTTCTGGGACCTCCGAGCCGTGCGCCACGTGCGCGGCGATGGCGTCATCGGTGAGTTCGGTGGCGAAGCTGGCCTTCCAGTAGAGCCGCAGTCCCGGCGGGTACAGATCGTCGAAGGCCGCGTTGAGTGCGGGGTAGGGCATCGCACCGACGTGCTCGGCCACCACCGGCGCCACGTCACGCAGCGGTTTGAGCACTTTTTCGCCTTCCTCGACCGGGCCGGCCCAGCAGGCGACGAACAACGCGAGCCGGTCGCCGTGCCGGTCCTCGGGGATGAACGGCAGCGGTGGCGCGATCTGGAAACCCGGGAACCCGCCGAACTGCTCGGGCGCGTCGGCGATGAAGTCGCGGAAGAAGCGCAGCAGGTCGCCCGCGGCGTCGAGTTCGAAGAACATCGGGCCGCCGTAGATCATGCTGACCGGGTGCAACCGG
Organism: Amycolatopsis sp.; assembly: GCA_035547575.1. GTDB lineage: Bacteria > Actinomycetota > Actinomycetes > Mycobacteriales > Pseudonocardiaceae > Amycolatopsis_E. The sequence continues at coordinate 7,767 of DASZUO010000166.1, forward strand.
AACTCGAACGACACGACGACGCCGAAGTTTCCGCCACCGCCGCGCAGGCCCCACAACAGGTCCTCGTTCTGCCGCTCGCTCACGGTGAGGAACCGGCCGTCGGCGGTCACCACGTCGGCCGAGATCAGGTTGTCGCACGACAGGCCGAGGGCGCGATCGAGATACCCGATGCCGCCACCGAGCGTGAGCCCGCCGATGCCGGTCGTGGAGATGATGCCGCCGGTCGTGGCCAGCCCGAACGCGTGCGTCGCGTCGTTGAGGTCACCCCAGGTGGCGCCGCCCTCGGCGCGGGCGGTGCGGGTGGCCGGGTCGACGCGCACGCCGCGCATCGCGGACAGGTCGATCACGACGCCGTCGCAGGTGCCGAAGCCGGGCACGCTGTGCGCGCCGCCGCGGACCGCGAGATCGAGGGAGTTCTCCCGCGCGTAGTCGACGCCGGCCATCACGTCACCGGCATTGACGGCCCGGATCACCACATCCGGCCGCCGGTCGATCATTCCATTGCGGACTGCGCGCGCTTCGTCGTAACCCGCGTCGCCGCTGGTGATTACTTCGCCGCGGACTCGTTCCCGCAACATCTCGAGGGTGGGAGCGGCCATGGTGCCTCCTCCGGCCTGTGGACAGGACTGCGTTGCAGCTCACTCCCGGGCGGTGGCCACGGCTAGTGCCGAAAGTCCTATTTGCCGTGCTCGCTCGATATCCGGCCCGCGGTAAAGGTTTTCCGGGACGCTCGCGAGCGTTGACGGGTGAACTTCCCCGCCTAGGCCGTAAAACCGTTGGAAGCTCATGATGAGCGGACGCCACGCGTCCGGGTCGATACGGTCCGTCGTGCCCGCGAGGCGGATGGTCTCGTCCACGTACACGCGTTGCACGCGCACCTCGATGGCCACGATGGCGCCGCGCTGAGCCTCGTCGTCGGCCGCCACGTCGTGCACGCCCGCGACGACGGCCTCCAGATGTACGGGACATTCGGCGACGCGTGGCGGCGACACGGTCTCGGCGGCGATCGGCGTGAGCCCGCAGATGCCGAACTTGTCGGGTTCGAACCGGTAACCGCGCTCCTGTTTGCGTGCCGGCACGGGATTCGAGCCGGTGGTGAGCGCGAGCCGGTCCACCGCTGGGGCGAGCGTGTCGGAGGGCAGGTTCAGCACGCATTCCCCGGTGCGCAGCATGTTCTGGGTCGTCTTCGAGCGTCCGGACAGGCCGAGCATGCCGCGCCAGCCGAGCCAGAACGCCGACGACATCGGCGCGAGGTTCGCGGAATCGTCCTCGTTGCGGGTGGAGATCAGCACGACCGGGGTGCCGAAGTACAGGATGCCAGGTTCGATCGGAATGTGTTTCACCTGATCCAGTGTCGCGACGCGAAAGCCTCACTGCTGGCGGGTATCGGACACGTCGCTGGTGTGTCCACATCGGACGGAACACGATGTGCCCATCCGGAGCGGCTACGCCAGGCGGGCCGTGGTGGTCGGCGGCTCTCGTCGCGGCACTACTACTGAGTTGCGCACGGCCGTAGTGTTTGTCGTGTGAGCCTGCCGATCCTGATGACGGTCGACGACGACCCTTCCGTGTCCCGGTCCGTCGCCCGTGACCTGCGCCGCCGCTACGGCCAGGACTACCGCGTGATCCGTGCCGGCTCCGGCCGCGACGCGCTCGACGCACTGCGCGAGATCAAGCTGCGCGGGGACGCGGTCGCCGCGATCCTCGCCGACTACCGGATGCCGCAGATGGACGGCATCGCCTTCCTGGAGCAGGCGATGGACCTGTTCCCGCACGCCCGCCGGGCGCTGCTGACCGCCTACGCCGACACCGACGCCGCGATCCAGGCGATCAACGTCGTCGATGTCGATCACTACCTGCTCAAGCCGTGGGACCCGCCCGAGGAGAAGCTGTACCCGGTGGTGGACGAACTGGTCGACACGTGGCGTGCGGTCGGCCAGCAGCCGGTGGACGAGACGAAACTGGTCGGGCACCGCTGGTCCGCGCCGTCCTACCAGGTGCGGGACTTCCTGGCCCGCAACTCCGTGCCCTACCGCTGGTACTCGGTCGACGAGCCGGAGGGCAGCCGCCTGCTCGAGGCCGCGGGCGCGGGCCGGGACGACATCCCGGTGCTCATCACGCCGGACGGCACGGTGCTGTGCAAGCCGGGCGGCGAGGAGATCGCGGGCGCGGTGGGACTGTCCACGCGTCCCGCGGAGGAGTTCTACGACCTGATCGTCGTCGGCGGCGGTCCCGCCGGCCTGGGCGCCGCGGTCTACGGCGCGTCCGAGGGCCTGCGCACGCTGCTCGTGGAGCGCAAGGCGACCGGCGGCCAGGCCGGGCAGAGCTCGCGGATCGAGAACTATCTCGGTTTTCCCGACGGCGTTTCGGGCGCGCAGCTGACCGACCGGGCGCGCCGGCAGGCGCAGAAGTTCGGGGCCGAGGTGCTCACCGCCCGCGACGTCGTCGGGCTGGAGGCGCAGGGATCGGCGCGGGTGGTCAAGTTCGGCGACGGCACCGAGCTGGCGTCGCACTCGGTCGTGCTCGCCACGGGCGTGTCCTACCGCTCGCTGGACGCCGACGGGGTCGCCGAGCTGACCGGGCGCGGCGTGTACTACGGCTCGGCCGCCACCGAGGCGGTCGAATGCCAGGGCGAGCACGTCTACATCGTCGGCGGCGCCAACTCGGCCGGCCAGGCCGCGGTGTTCTTCTCGCGCTACGCCGGCGACGTGACCATCGTCGTGCGCGGGCCGTCGCTGCAGGCGTCCATGTCGCACTACCTGATCGAGCAGCTCGAGGCCATCGACAACGTGCACGTCCGCACGCGCACCACGGTCGTCGGGGCGCACGGCGACGACCACCTGGAGGCGCTGACCCTGTGCGACGCAGCGGGCGGCACCGAGCGGGTGCCTGCCGGGCACCTGTTCATCTTCATCGGCGCGGCGCCGCGCACCGAGTGGCTCGGCGAGCAGGTGATGCGCGACGAGCACGGTTTCGTGTGCACCGGGCCGGATCTCGTCGTGGAGGGGGAGCGGCCGAAGGGCTGGCCGCTCGACCGCGATCCGCATCATCTGGAATCCTCGATACCAGGGGTGTTCGTGGCCGGCGATGTGCGCTCGCAGTCGGTGAAGCGGGTGGCGTCGGCGGTCGGAGAGGGTGCGATGGCCGTGACGCTGGTGCACCGGTACTTGGAGCAACAATGACCGAACCTGTGCTGACGCGGGATTTCCTGCGGGAGTTGTTCCTGTTCACCAGCCTGTCCGACGAGCAGCTGGACTGGATCCTCGGGCACGCCCAGGTCGAGTCGTACGCGGGCGGCACGAAAATCATCGCCGAGGGTGAGCCGGCCACGTGTTTCTACGTGCTGCTCTCCGGTGCGCTGCGGATGACGAAGAACGTCGGCGGCAGCGAAGTGGAGACCACCCGCTCGGACCAGCGCGGTGCGTACTGCGGGGCGACGCAGTTCTTCTACAACCAGAACTACCAGCGCTACGCGGCGTCCATCTATGCCGTGAGCGACCTGACGTTCCTGACGCTGCCCGCGGAGGAGTTCGCCGAGCAGTTCCGCGGCTGGTTCCCGATGGCGACGCATCTGCTGGAAGGCTCGTACCTGGGCTGGCGCAACACCGACACGCTGGTCGGCTCGCGCCGGCGCTTGCTGGCGCTCGGCGAGATGTCGGCCGGCCTGACACACGAACTGAACAACCCGGCCGCCGCGGCCGTCCGCGCGACGGCCTCGCTGCGGGAACGCGTGGCCGGGATGCGGCACAAGCTGGCGATACTGGCCAAAATGGAAATCGAGCCCACCCTGCTGGAGCGGCTCCTCGACGTGCAGGAGCGGCTGGTCAAACAGGTCGCCGCCGCCCCGCCGCTCACCGCGATGCAGCAAGCCGACCGCGAGGACGAGATCGGCGACTGGCTGGACGACCACGGCCTGCAGCAGGGCTGGGACCTTGCCCCGATCTTCGTCTCGGCGGGACTGACCGCGGAGAGCATGGACGAGGTACTGGAGTCCGTCGGCGATTCGCTCATCGACGGCGCGGCGCGATGGCTGGCGTACGCACTGGAGACCGAAATGCTGATGGGGGAGATCGAGGACTCCACCACCCGAATCTCCGCGCTGATCGGCGCCGCGAAGCAGTATTCCCAAATGGACCGTGCCCCGCACCAGTGGATCGACGTCCACGACGGCCTCGACTCGACGCTGGTCATGCTGGGCAAGAAAATCGGGGACGTGCAGGTCGTCAAGGACTACGACCGGACCCTGCCAACCGTGCCCGCCTACGCCGGCGAGCTGAACCAGGTCTGGACCAATCTGATCGACAATGCCTTGGGCGCCATGAACGGCGCCGGCACGCTGACGATCCGCACCGCGATGCGGGACGGTCGGCTGATGGTCGAGATCGGCGACACCGGCCCGGGTATCCCGGCGGAGAACAAACAGCGCATCTTCGAACCGTTCTTCACCACGAAGCCCGTGGGCGAAGGCACCGGCCTGGGTCTGGACATCTCGTGGCGCATAGTCGTCGAGCGGCACCACGGAGACCTGCGAGTGGAGTCCCGGCCGGGCGACACCCGTTTCCAGGTCTCGCTACCCCTGACCGAGCAAGCATCGGAATAACAGACAGCAAACGAAATAAACAACAACACACCAAGCCGGCGGGTGTGGTCATCCCGTCGCCTGAACCGGAACGATCACGGTGAGCCAGGGCCGCAACCTGCGCCGGAACCGCAAGCCGAAAACCCAGAGCTTGCGGCCCTGGGTCACCGTGATATCCCCCAACCGCAGGCGACGGGATGACCACACCTCGGCGACCACCGCATCACGTGAGCCGACAACGGAACCCCGTCATCCCGGAGCCTGCCCGCCGGCGAGGCATCTCTTGATCTTTTCCAGGACGTTACTTCGCTCACACGGCCTCGGACGCTCCCGCCCGCCCGGCGACCGATGGGCGATACTCGGGCATCGTGGACGCGCCGGCCTTGATCTTCCTGCTTGTCGCCGGTGTGGGGGCCGGACTGACGGGCTCCGTCGCGGGCCTGGCCTCGCTGGTGTCCTATCCCGCCCTCCTGGCCGTCGGCCTGTCGCCGATCTCGGCCAACGTCACCAACACCCTGGCCATGCTCGGGACCACAGTGGGCGCCGCCGCGGGGTCGCGGCCGGAGCTTGCCGGCCAGCGGGCGCGGCTCGCGACGCTGTGCCTCGTCACGGGCGTCGGTGGGGCGTGCGGGGCCGCGCTGCTGCTGGTGACGCCGGCCGACACGTTCACCGCGATCGTTCCTTTCCTGATCGCAGCCGCGTCGATTCTTCTGCTTTTTGCTCCGCGTTTGCGGAACTATTCCGCGAATCCGTCCGCAAGTGTGCTCGGCCCGTGGACCGCGGCCGCGGCATTCGGGGTGGCGATTTACGGGGGCTATTTCGGCGCGGCGGCGGGGGTGTTGATGCTCGCGTTGCTGTCGTCCGTCTGGGTGCAGTCGCTGGCCCGGTCCAATGCCGCCAAGACGATCGCCACGGGTGCCGCGAACCTCGTCGCCGCGGTGGTGTTCGCCTTCACCGGCAACGTGAACTGGCCGGCGATGCTCGCACTGGGCCTGGGATCGGTTATCGGATCGTGGATCGGGCCGGCGATCGTGCGGCGCGTCCCGGCGACTCCGCTGCGAATTGTGATCGCGCTCGCAGGGCTCGGGCTCGCGGCCTCGCTGGCGTGGCAGGCTTTCGCACAGTAGCGGGAGGATTCCGCGCTCCGGAAGAAATTCCACCCGGCGACGCGTTGGCCGGACGGTGGAGGCATGATCGGGTGAGGAAGCCGGAGTTGGAGGCCAAGTTTGAGCATCGTCGGCACCAGGGTGGTCCGGATCGAGGACCAGAAACTGATCACGACAGGCGGCACGTACCTGGACGATCTTCGCGAGGACGCGCTGACCGGCGCGGTGCACGCGGTATTCGTGCGCAGCCCGATCGCGCACGCGAAGATCGCCTCGATCGACACAGCGCAGGCGCGGGACGCGCCCGGCGTCATCGCGGTGTACACGGCCGCCGACCTCGACCTCGCGCCGCGCAAGGTCAAGCCCGTCGTCGAACCGTGGCTCGCCTCGGACGTGGTGCGTTACGTCGGCGAACCCGTCGCGCTCGTGCTCGCCGAGCACCCCTACCAGCTGGCCGACGCGGCCGAGCTGGTCGACGTCGACTACGACCCGCTGGACACGGCCGCGAGCATCGACGCCGCGCTCGCCGACGACACGGTGTTGTTCCCCGAGCACGGCACCAACGTCGTGATGGAGCACGGTGGCCCGCTCGACGAGCACGCGTTCGACGGCTGTGAGGTCGTGGTCAGCCAGACCATCGTCAACCAGCGGGTCGCGCCCGCGCCGCTGGAAGTGCGCGGCGCCGCGTGCGCGGTGGGCGAGGACGGCCGCCTCGTGGTGTGGCTGTCCACGCAGAACGCGCAGCAGGCCCGCGGCTTCATCGCCAAGGGGCTCGGCGTCGGCGAGGAGCAGGTCCGGGTGATCGCGCCGGACGTGGGTGGCGGGTTCGGCGCCAAGATCGGCTCCGACCCCGAACCGGTCGTGCTCGGCTGGGCCGCGAAACGCAGCGGCCGTCCCGTCCGCTGGTCCGAGACGCGCAGCGAGAACCTCACGTCGATGACGCACGGCCGGGGCCAGCAGAACACCATCACGATCGGCGGCCGCCGCGACGGCACCATCGAGGTGGTGCGGCTCGACGTCATCCAGGACGCGGGCGCGTATCCCCGCACCGTCTTCCTCGCGACACTGACCGAGCTGATGGCATCGGGCGTCTACCACTTCCCGAAGGTCGAGACACGCAGCCGCGCGGTGGTGAGCAACACCACCCCGATCGCCGCATACCGCGGTGCCGGCCGCCCCGAGGCGACCGCCGCCCTCGAGCGTGGGCTCGACATCTTCGCGGCGGAAATCGGGATGGACCCGGCCGAGGTCCGCCGGGCCAACTTCATCCGCCCCGGCGAGTTCCCGTACCAGACGCCCACCGGCGCCAGCTACGACACCGGTGAGCACGAGAAGGCGCTCGACAAGGTGCTGGAGGCGGGCGGCTACGCCGAGTTGCGCGCCGAGCAGCGGCGGCGCCGGGAGGCCGGCGACCCGGTGGTGCTCGGCCTCGGCATCGCCAGCTACGTCGAGATCACCGGTGCGGGCACGAGCGGCGAGAGCGGCCGGGTCGACATCAACCCGGACGGCACCGTCACCGCGTACACCGGCGCCTCGCCGCACGGCCAGGGCCTGGCCAGTTCGCTCGCCATGCTGCTGTCCGACCAGCTCGGCGTCCCCCTGGACAAGATCACCGTCAAGCACGGTGACACCGACGACGTGCCCAAGGCGGTCGGCACGTTCGGCTCGCGGTCGCTGCAGATGGGCGGTTCCGCGATCCGGCAGGCGGGCGAGGAGGTCATCGCGAAGGCACGCGAGGTCGCCGCCGACCTGCTGGAAGCGGCCCCCGAGGACCTGGAGCTCGACGTCGACGCGGGCGTATGGCAGGTGCGGGGCGCGCCGGCCAGCGGCAGCATCGGCTGGGCCCAGCTCGCCGGGCATGCCGAGGAGGGGCTGCTGACCGCCGACGTGTGGTCCAAGGGCGATCCGACCTTCCCGTTCGGCGCGCACCTGGCCGTGGTCGAGGTCGACACCCTCACCGGAAAGGTCGAGGTCAAGCGGATCATCGCCGTCGACGACGCCGGCCCGATCATCAACCCGCTCACCTTCCGCGGGCAGCGGCACGGCGGGCTCGGCCAGGGCATCGGGCAGGCCCTGCTGGAGGTCATGAGCTACGACCCGGACGGCAACCCGACCACGGCCACCCTCGCCGACTACTCGTTCATCACGGCCACCGAGCTCCCGGACTTCGAGCTCGTCGACATGGCCACCCCCACCGACCGGAACCTGCTGGGCGTCAAGGGAATCGGCGAGGCCGCCACGATCGGCTCGACGCCCGCGGTGCACAACGCGGTGGTGGACGCACTGGCGCACCTGGGCGTGCGCCATCTCGACATGCCCACGACGCCGCTGCGCGTGTGGGAAGTTCTCCAGGAGGCTGGGAAGTGAAGATCAGCATCGAGATCAACGGGTCCATGGTCACCGAGGAGGCCGAGGACCGCACCCTGCTCGTGCATTTCCTGCGCGAGAACGCCGGGCTCACCGGCACCAACGTCGGGTGCGACACGACGTCCTGCGGTGCCTGCACGGTGCTGCTCGACGGCGAGTCGGTGAAGTCCTGCACGGTACTCGCCGCGCAGGCGGACGGGCACGCGGTCACCACCATCGAGGGCCTGTCCGGCGAGGACGGCGACCTGCACCCCATGCAGCGGGCGTTCCGCGAGCAGCACGGTCTGCAGTGCGGGTTCTGCACGCCGGGCATGATCATGGCGTCGGTGTCGTTGCTGGCGCACAACCCGAAGCCGACGCGCGACGAGGTGCGCCAGGGGCTCGAAGGCAACCTGTGCCGCTGCACCGGTTACCACAACATCGTCAGCGCCGTCATCGACGCGTCGGGTCAGGAGGTCGGCCAGTGATCCCGGCTCAGTTCAGCTACCGTCGTGCGTCCACAGTGGACGAAGCGCTGAGCCTGCTCGGCGAGTACGGCGAGGACGCGAAGGTCCTGGCGGGCGGGCATTCCCTGCTGCCACTGATGAAACTGCGGTTCGCGGCGCCCGAGGTGGTGGTGGACGTCGGGCCGATCGACGAACTGCGGTACGTGCGCGTCGAGGACGGCACCGTGGCGATCGGCGCGCTGTCGCGCTACCACGATCTGCATCAGGACGCGGTCCTGCGCGAGCACGCGCCGCTCGTCGCGCATGTCGCGGGCGAGATCGGGGACCCGCAGGTGCGCCACCGCGGCACGATCGGCGGTTCGCTCGCGCACGCCGATGCGGCCGCCGACCTGCCGGCCGCGATCCTCGCCTCCGACGGCGAACTGGTCGTGCGCGGACCGCGGGGCGAGCGCCGGATCGACGCGAAGGACTTCTTCCTCGGGCCGTTCACCACGCCGCTCGGGCCCGACGAGCTGGTGACCGAGATCCGCGTCCCGGTGCGCACCGGCGCCGGCTGGGGCTTCGAGAAGTTCACCCGCCGCGCCATCGACTGGGCCATCGTCGGCGTCGCCGTTGTCGGCAAGTCCGTCGGCCTGATCAACATGGGTGGCACGCCGCTGCGCGCGACCGCCACGGAGGAGGCGCTGGCATCCGGTGCGTCGCTGGCCGACGCCGCGGCGCTCGCGGCGGAAGGTGCGTCGCCGGTCGACGAACCGCACGCCACCGCCGAGTACCGCTCCCACCTGGCCCGCGTCCTCACCGCCCGCGCTCTCCACCAGGCGGCGTGAACCCCGTGCAGGCCCCCTCATGGCGCCACGAGGGGGCCTGCACGGCACGGGTCACTGCTTGATCGCGGAGATCTCGAACTCCAGCGTTACCTTGTCGCTGACCAGGACGCCGCCGGTCTCGAGCGTGGCGTTCCACGTGACGCCGAAGTCCTTGCGGTTGATCACGACCGATCCCTCGAGCCCGATCCGGGTGTTGCCGAACGGGTCCTGCGCGGTGCCCTCGTAGGTGAACGGCACGGTGACCGGCCTGGTCACGCCGCGAACGGTGAGGTCACCGGTCACGTCGAACTCGGCCTCGCCGGTCTGCTTGATCTCGGTGGACGAGAACGTGATCTCGGGATGCTCGTCCATCGCGAGGAAGTCGTTGCTGCGCAGGTGACCGTCGCGGTCGGCGTTGCGCGTGTCGATGCTCGCGGCCTTGATGGCGACCTGGACGCTGGAGGCCGCCGGGTTCTCGCCGTCGATGTGCGCGGTGCCGGTGAACTCGTTGAAGGAACCCCGGACCTTGGTGACCATCGCGTGCCGCGCGACGAAGCCGATGCGCGAGTGCACGGGGTCGATCTCGTAGGTGCCGGTCAACTGGGCATAGCTTGCCGGAGCCGTCATGGGTCTAGCCTCCTTGGTTGGTGACGTGTCATCTTGCGTGTTCAACCTAGATGATGTGTCAACTATTCCAGGTATACTCGGTCCCGTGACAGAGACTCGATGGCTCACGGAGGCGGAACAGCGCGCCTGGCGCGGCTACATCGCCATGCAGGCACAACTCACAGCGCAGCTCGCACGGGAGCTGCAGGCCGGCTCGGAGCTGTCGCATTCCGACTTCGCCGTGCTCGTGTGCCTCACCGACGTGCCCGAACGCCGGGTGCGGGTGCTGGAACTGGCGCGGGAGCTGCAGTGGGAGAAGAGCCGCCTGTCACACCACCTGGGCCGCATGCAGCGGCGTGGCCTGGTCGCCCGCGAGGAGTGCCCGTCCGACGCGCGGGGCGCGTTCATCGTGCTGACGGACGCGGGCCGTGCGGCGATCGAGGCGGCGGCGCCCCAGCATGTCGAGAGCGTCCGGCGCCTGGTGTTCGACGCACTGACGCCCGAGCAGGTCGACACGCTCGCCACCATCGCCGAAGCCGTGCTGGCCCGGCTCAACGACACCGGCGCCTAGCCCCGCGGCAGCTCCCGTACCAGCCAGGCCGCGATGTCGTGGAGCTTGCGGTTCGACTGCTGCGACGCCTGCACGAGCAGGTGGAAAGCCTGCTCGTCGCCGATCTGGTGGCGCTGCATCAGGATGCCCTTGGCCATCGAGATGGTGTCGCGCGTGCGCAGCGCCTGCTTGAGCTGCTCCTGCCGGCGCGAACCGGCAAGCGCGACCGCCGCGTGCGCCGCGAAAAGGTCGGTCACGTGCTCGGCGTCGTCGTCGAAGGCCGCCGGCTTGGTCGAGTACAGGTTGAGCGCGCCGAGGTTGGTGGATGTGGTGAACAGCCGCACGCCCAGCATCGACTTGATGCCTTCGGCCGCCGCCGCGGACGCGAACCTCGGCCAGCGCCGGTCGGTGGCGATTTCCGCCACCCGGTAGATCGGCCGGTCGAACGCGGCGTCCACACACGGTCCCTCGCCGAGTTCCTGTTGCAGGGCATCGAGTCTGGCGACGAGGTCGCTGGTGGGCGCCATCGTGCGCAGCCGCCCGTCTTCGAGCAGCGAGATGCCCGCCAGCTCCGTGCCGGGAACGGTCATGACGGCCGTCTTCACGATGCGCTCGACCGTCTGCTCCACGCTGGGCTCGGGTTCGAGGGTGCGCACGACCGAACCGAGGAGCTCCGCCAGTGTGGCGCTGTCCTGGTCGGTCTGCTCCGTCATGGTGTCAGTCTTCACCACCCGTGACCGGGAAGCCAGGCCGGCCGGTTTCGGTCGCGCCGCGATCGGGTAAACGCCAGACTGAGCCGTTCGTTACTGATCCGACCACAGTCACGGCTATCCGGCTTTCGTGGCAACGGTTACGCACTGTTCGGGGTTCGCCTACTTTTGGTCGGATCAGTAAGCCGGCTGAGCAGCCAGCGGAGGTGTGACGTGTCGGCCCAGCGAGAACGTGGCGAGTACATCGTCTGCCGCCGGCTCACCGGCCTTCCCGATCTCGCCCGTCTGCGTACCTCCTTGTGCGGCCTGCTGTTCGACGCCGCGCCGCGGCTCGTGGTGAGCGTTCTGCTGTTCCTGGACGAGGTGTGCCTCAACGCGTTCGACAGCGGCGATTTTCCGGTGCTGGTCACCATGCTGCGGGCCACCGACCCGCACTACCTCCGGATCGACATCCGCGGACCGCGCCTCGTGCCGCCGCGACGGCCGGACTTCATGGACATCGAACACGCCGCCGCCGGCTGGGGCGTGACCTACGACGGTGGCGGCACCGGGGTCTGGGCGTACCTCACGCTGCCGATGCCGGAGCCGGCCAGAGTGCGGAGCCCGTGGTCGCAACTGGCGATGTGCCTGCCCCGGAACCCGACGCTGAACTGAAATGCCAGGATGGGCGGCATGCCGACCCGCTTGGACGACGCGATGACCGGGGCCGCTCTGCTGGCCGGCGGCGCGAACGTCATCATGCAACTCGGGCACCCGGCCGTGGGGTACGGCGTGGTGGAGAGCCGGGTCGAGAGCGGGCGCCTGTTCGACCATCCCGTCAAGCGCACGCGCACCACGCTGACCTACCTCGCCGTGGCCGTACTGGGCACCGACGAGGAGCGCGCGGCGTTCCGGCGCGCGGTGAACCGGCAGCACGCGCGGGTGCGCTCCACCGGGTCGAGCCCGGTCGAGTACAACGCGATGGACCCGGAACTCCAGCTGTGGGTCGCGGCGTGCCTGTACCGCGGGGTCGAGGACACCTACCGCGCGTTCGCCGGCCCGCTCGACCCGGACACCGCCGAGGCGCTCTACCGGTCCTCGGCCACCCTCGGCACGACGCTGCAGGTGCGCGCCGACAGGTGGCCGCCGGACCGCGCCGCGTTCGAGGAGTACTGGGAACAGGCCCTGGACAAGGTCTCGATCGACGACACCGTGCGCGAGTACCTGCACGCCGTCGCGACCCTTCAGTTCTGGCCGGCGCCGGTGCGGATTCCCTTGGCACGCCTGAACAAGTTCGTCACGACCGGGTTCCTGCCACCGCGGTTCCGCGAGCAGATGCGGCTGCCGTGGTCGCCGCATCAGCAGCGGCTCTTCGACCGGCTGATGCGCGCGATCGGGGTGGTCGCCCTGCGTTCGCCGCGCGTCGTCCGTGAGTTTCCTTACAACGCCTACCTGTGGGACCTCAGACGCCGCATCCGGACGGGCCGCCCGCTGGTGTGACGGAACGACTCCAGCGCCTACTCGAACCGCGACGGGTCCCCGGCGCCGTACCGGACGATCACCGGTTCGTCGTCGGAGAAGTCGATCACCGTGGTGGGCTCGGTGCCGCAGTCGCCGGAGTCGATGACCGCGTCCAGCACCGTGTCCAGCTCTTCCTTGATCTCCCAGCCCTGCGTCAGCGGTTCCTCGCGGTCCGGGAGCAGCAGGGTGCTCGACAGCATCGGCTCGCCCAGTTCCGCCAGCAGCGCCTGTGCCACGACGTGGTCGGGGATGCGCACGCCCACCGTCTTCTTCTTCGGGTGCAGCAGCCGCCGCGGGACCTCCTTGGTGGCGGGCAGGATGAACGTGTAGCTGCCCGGCGTCGATGCCTTGATCGCCCGGAACACGGCGTTGTTGATGACGACGAACTGGCCCAGCTGGGCGAAGTCCCGGCACACGAGGGTGAAGTGGTGCCGGTCGTCGAGATGCCGGATCGAGCGGATGCGGTCGAGGCCGTCCTTGTTGCCGAGCTGGCAGCCCAGGGCGAAACACGAGTCGGTGGGATACGCGACCAGCCCGCCCTCGTGCACGATCCCGACCACCTGGTCGATCGAGCGGGGCTGCGGATTGTCCGGGTGGACGTCGAAGTATTTCGCCATGCGCAGAATGTAGCCGTCACGGCGGCGGCCGGAAACGCTAGCCGCCGGCGGCCGTCCGCAACGCCTCTTTCGCGAGCTCGTCGCCGCGTTCGGCCGCCCGCGAGTACCAGCGGCGGCCCTCGGCGAAGTCGCCGCGACGCCAGTTCAGCGCCCCCAGGTTGACCTCCGCTGCCAGGTGGCCGGCGTCGAGGGC
>DASZUO010000167.1:0-8241 GCA_035547575.1 Amycolatopsis sp.
CGGCTGGGCTCACGTCTCGGGGAATCCACGGCGCGGTGATCGGGACCTCGCCGGGCCGGACCGGCGGGTGGGTGTGCACGGCGCTGTAGCCGAGCACGCCGATGCCGTCGTAGCAGTGGTAGCGGCCCTGCTGGATGACTGTCATGCAGCCGCCCATCGACTGCCCGATGCCGAGCAGCAGCGGGTCGCTGATCGCCGGGAAGCCGTCGGCAAGGGTGCCGCTCGTCAGCCGGGCCAGCACCTCCTGCTCGGCAGCCTGGTTGCCGGCCGCGACGACGGTGTAGTCGAGGTCGAGGGTGCGCTCGGCGTGGATCGTGCTCTCACCGACGCCGAGGTGATCGACGGAGACGAAGATCCAGCCGCGCTCCGCGTGCCAGGTGGCCTGTGCCCCGCTGCCCGGGCCGGGAAGGTCCTCGGTGAAGTAGCCCTTCGAGTAGCCGCCTCCTGGCTTGCCGAAGCACACGACCGGCCGCTCGCCCAGGTTCGCCGGGTCGGGAAGCGTCACGGTCAAAGCTACGGCGGCCGGTTCCCCGAGGCCGGCGGCCTCGGTCACGTCGATCTTGAGGTCCACAGCGTGCATCGCGTCCTCCATCGGCTCCTCCCGGGCACCGTTGCCCGAGGTAGGCCATCAAGCCAGGTTTTTTGCACGCTGTCAATACTTGTACTGCGTCCACTTTTATCCGGGCGGCGCTACCGTAGTCGCATGAGCGGTGAACGGCGGTCCGGCCTGCGTGAGCGGAAGAAGCTCGAGGCGTGGTACACCCTTCGCGCGGAAGCGTTCCGACTGTTCGCCGAGCGCGGCTACGAGACGGTGAGCGTCGAAGACATCGCGGCGGCGGCCAACATGTCCCGCTCGACGTTCTTCAACTACTTCGCCAGCAAGGACGCGGTGGTCCTGGACCCGGAACCGGGTGAACGCGACCAGTGGCTGACCCTGTTCGACCGGCCGGCCGACGAACCACTGTGGGACTCGTTGGTGGAGCTGCTCCTGGGGTATGCCAAGCAGATCTCGGGCCACCTCACGACCGTCAAGCAACTCGAGCGGCACTCGCCCGCCCTGGGCGAGATGGCACTTGCCCGCACCCACCCCTTCTACCGGGACCTGCGCGACTGGGTGGACTCCCGCACGAAACCCGGCGCCGAACTCGAGTCGGCGCTGGTGCTCAACGTCGCCCTCGCGGCCGCGGAAACGGCCTATTCGCGGTGGGAGCCGACCGTCGACTTCGCGGAGTTCCTGCGGACGGCACTGGAATGCCTCGAACGGGCCGGCGCCGGAGTGGCCCGCCGCGGCTAGACCTAGGCGTGGAGCTGATGCGCGCTGCCTGCTCCGGTCGCGGGTTCGATGTGGACGATGGCCGCCGTGAGCCGGGGGACGTCACGCGCCAGTTGGTGCTCGACGTCGTGGGCAAGCCGGTGGGCCCGCTCGACGGTCAGGGTCTCGTCCACGCGGATCGCGAGTTCCCCGCGCAGGTGGTGGCCGATCCACCGCAAGCGCACGTCACCGACGCTGTGCACGCCCGGTACCTCAGTGGCGGCGTGCTCGGCGAGCGCCACCGTGGCCGGGTCCACGGCGTCCATCAGGCGGTGGAACACCTCCCGTGCGGCGTCGCGCAGCACGAACAGAATCGCGATGGTGATCACCAGGCCGATGATCGGGTCGGCAGCCGGAAAGCCGACGGCGACGCCGATGGCACCGAGCACCACCGCCAGCGAGGTGAACCCGTCGGTGCGGGCATGCAGGCCGTCGGCGACCAGCGCGGCGGAACCGATCTGCCGACCGACGCGGATCCGGTACCGGGCAACGCATTCGTTGCCCACGAAACCGATCACGCCGGCCAGCGCGAGTACCACCAGGTGCCCGACCGGCCGCGGGTGCACCAGCCGCTCAACCGCCTGGTACGCGCTCAGCGCCGCGGACGCGGCGATGATCATGACCACGACGATCCCGGCCAGGTCCTCGGCACGCCCCAGACCATAGGTGTAGCGGCGGCTGGCGACACGGCGCCCGAGCAGGAACGCGATGCCGATCGGCACCGCGGTCAGCGCGTCGGCGAAGTTGTGGATGGAGTCACCCAGCAGCGCCACCGAGCCGGTCACCAGCACCAGCGCGAACTGAGCGACCGACGTGCCGAACAGTGCGACGAACGACCAGACCAGCACGCGAATACCGCGCCGACTGGTCTCCAGGGCGTTGTCGACCCGGTCCGCACTGTCGTGGCCGTGCGGAGTCAGCACATGTCGCACGCGATGCCACCACTCACCACGTCCATGTCGGGCGTGGGCGTCCGGATGCGCTGCGGCCATGGCTTGCTCCCCGTTGCGATCTGCGCGTGCACGTCCAGCATAGCAATCTATCTGCGCACTCATGCAGGTATGCAGGTAGATCGCCGAGTTCGGTAGGGTTCTGGGTATGCACGACGCGCAGCCCGATTTCGACATGCCCAGCGACGAACAGGTGCACCTAGCCGCGGAATCGTTCCGGCTGCTGGCCGATCCCACCCGGATCAAGGTGCTGTGGGCGCTGCTGCAAGGCGAGTCGTCCGTGGCGTGTCTGGCCGAACTCGCGGGCGCCGCGCCGACCGCGGTAAGCCAGCACCTGGCCAAGCTGCGACTCGCGGGCCTGGTCAAGGGCCGTCGAGAAGGCACGTTCGTCTACTACTCCGCCGCCAACGACCACGTACGCACTCTGCTCGCGCAGGCGCTTTACCACGCCGACCACGTCGACCGGGGAATACCGGCGGGCGCGCACGGTGAGCACACGCAGTCGCACGTGCCTCGCAACCCCCAGCTCCAGACAGGGCCGTGAGAGTAGAACGGGCGTCGCCCTGCGACGAGAAGCGGAATGTCTCAGCCTTCGAGGGCGCCGGCCCAGCGCCAGTCGCCCTGCGGCCCCAGGTACTCGACGCGTTGTACCTCGTCGTCGAGCTCGTCTTCGTCGTGCGCCCAAGCCAGGGCGGCGGCGTGGTCGGGAAAGTCACGCTCCGCCATGACGTCGCCCATCCCGTCGAGGAAGCGATATCGCACCATGCCTCACGGTAGCGGTTTGGTCACGTGGTTGTGGCCGGAACTTCGCGCGGCTTGCGATGGTTGGACAGGGTGTGATGATCGGGACCCAACAGCTCGGCGTTGCCATTGGGGATGACTGGCTCTTCCGGAGCCTGGACCTGTTCGTGGACGGCGGTGAGTGCCTGGCCGTGACGGGAAAGAACGGGTCGGGCAAGTCGACTCTGCTGGGCTGCCTCTACGGCACGCGGACCCCGTCGGAAGGTTCGGTCACGGTGGGCGGTGACGTGCCCGATGAGCGGTCGCTCGGCTTCCGCCGTCGCGTGTCGGTGCTGTTGGAGGACTCGGCCCTGTTCGATGAGCTCAGCCCCCGCCAGCACCTCGACCTGCTCCGCGCCTTCCCCGGCTCCCGTCCCGAGCCCGATGACCTGCTCGCGTGGGCGAGTCTGGACCATCGCGCCGACGTACCCGCCGGCCACTTGTCCGCGGGCCAACGCCGCCGCCTGCTCCTGCTTGGCTGCATCGCACGGCCTCACGAGGTGCTGCTGCTCGACGAACCCGAACGTGCACTCGACGCGGTGGGACGCGCGTGGCTCACCGAGCTCGTACGGGGCAGTCTCACCGCGGGCGCGGCCGTCGTCCTCGCGACCCATCATCGCCGGCTCGTCGACGCGGCCGCAACGGCGGAGGTGGAGCTGTCGTGAGCGGAGACCGTGTCACGCTTTGGTTGTGTGCGATGCTCGGCCTGGGCTTCCTCAGTGTGCCGCTGACCCACGCGACCGAACTGCGCGCGCAACTCCTCACGGCGGGCGCACCACCGCAGTGGGCGGGTGCGGCGGTCCTCGCCTTGAGTCTGTCAGCGGCGACCTGGTCCTTGCTGCGCAAGGGATTCGCGTGGGCCGACCCGGCGTGGCTGACATGGTCGGACTTCGATGGGTCTCGCACGCGGATCCTGCACCGCCGGCTGCTGCTCGCCTGGACGGCACGGCTGGCCGTGGTCGCCTACGTCTGCGTGGTCGCCGGGCTGCTGCTCGGGGTGTCCTGGCCGCTCGCCGAGGCAGCGGCGTTCGTGCTGATCGCGGCCGCCACACTGGTCGCCGCCCGCCCCGCGGTCCACTCAGGACGCGCCGACCTGGTGCGGCGCTTCCGCGAGCGCCTCGTGCGGCGCACGGCGTGGATGTTCTTGGATCCGTGGGCGCTGCTGCCGCCCGGGCGGGCGATCGCCTGGCGCGGTCTGCTGACCGGACGCCTGCTCCTCACGCGCTTCGTGGTCGCCGGGATACTCGCGCGACGCCGGTCGTGGCCGATGGCACTGGCACTGGTGGCCGTCGTGGCGCTGGCGCACGTGCTGTTTCCAACCGTCGATCCGGCATGGTGGCTGGGCTTGGGTGGCTACGCTGCCGCGATGCCGTTCGCGGGCGGGCTCGCCGAGCTCACCCGCTCGGCGGGACTGAGGCGGTGGGTCGGCCGCGGCGACCGCGAGATCCGCATCACCGCTGCTGTGGTGCTGGTGGTGGTCATGGCCGCCTGGGCCGGTGCGGCCGCCGCGCTGGGTGTGCCGCTGACCGGCTACGGCGCCCTCGCGCTCGTCGTCGCGGCTGCCGCCGTCGTCCGCACCGTCACCAGATCCACCATGAACTTCGGTGACCTCGGCGTCACAGCGGTAGCAGGCACCCTGGCGCCGGTGGGCCTGCTGGTCCAAGTGCTGCACGGACCGGACCTGCTGGTGATCTGCCTGGTGCTGCTCGGCACCGGCGCTCTGCTCGCCGCAGCACTATCCCTCGCACTGTCAGCCACCGCCGTCGCCGGCGTCCGCGTTCCCCGGCGCGGATAACCGCGGAGTCCCAAACCTGCCGAGATCGGTCCCTGGCTTCACGAGGCCCGCTGTCCGACACGGAGGACGCTCAGATAGCGGCGTGCTGCTCGGTCGCCCATCCCCGTGCGGATGCGCTCGGCGATGGCGTCGAGCATGGGCTCGCGGACGTCGTGGTCCAGCCGCCGGTACAGCGACGTCGAGCGAAGGAGATCAGCAAAGCCGTCCCCATCGAACCACTGAACGGTCGGATACCAGCGCACGATCGGCGGGCTGAACAACCCTCCGGGATCGTCGACCAAGCCCCACCCCTCGTCGTTGGCGCGCAGGTCGTCCTCCAGCGGCGGCTGACCCCAGCCCGGGTTCCCGGGGCAGAACCGCTCGTGGAGATCGGCGGTCTCGGCGTAAACTTCCGGCTCCCCCGGCCTGCGGACAACAACATTGTCGAGCAGCGCCATCCAGCCTCCGGGACACAGCACGTCGTACGCCCGCGGCCAGCCAATCGACGGGTCAACCCAGTGCCACGACGACGCCGCCACGAGGACATCGAAGCGTCGACCGCGGTCGGCCCAGTCCTCAAACGCCGATGTCTGCACTTCGACGTTGGGAAAGGCTGCGATCCCCCGGCGAGCGAGCGCGCCCATGTCTGCACCCGGCTCGATTGCGGTCACCGAGCACCCGAGCGCGGCGAGGGAACGCGTCGCCTGGCCGGTACCGCAGCCCACCTCCAGCACCGACGACCCTTCGTCCATGCCAGTGATGGCACCAAGGTCCGCGAACAACTCGTCGGGGTATCCCGGACGGACCCGGTCGTAGAGCTCCGCCACCTCATTGAACACACGGCCCAGGTCCCCTCGATTCGAGGGCAAGTTCGGAACATCGGGCACGAACGCGCAAGCTACAAGACTCGGCCGCCAAGAAGCCATCGGTTTACCGGCCGCATTCCAGGAACAGACATTTCCGCAGGTCAAACGGGGTTCGTGGGTGGTCCGCGCACCCCGCGTGCCCTGCCTGTTTGCGGGGTCTGGCTGCCAGGCCTCAAAGATCCTGGGCTGCCTGCACAGCAGCGCTCCACGCGTCGAACTCCTCGAGCGGCATTTCCGGGGTGCCCAACGGAATATGGGCGAGCGTCCTACCCCGCAAAGGTCAGTTCCGCGTTGTCCCACCATGAGAATTTGCCCCTAGTCGATCAGGGGCGCCGTTGGGCCGCGCGACCTGTCGGTCCACATGGCCAGATGGCAGAGTCAGGACGTGGCAGAACGAGCCAGCATCGACGAGGTCATCCAGCGGTTTCCGATCGGCGACCACATCTCCGCGCCCATCAACAACTACGTCGGCCCCAACCAGCGCACCGGACTGATGGCCGACCTCGGCGCGGGCGTGTTGGGGTTCGTCGACGGCGAGCACCTGCCGCCCCGCAGCGACTGGCCACCTGTAGGAGAAGTCGTTCGATTCGAAGTTCTCCGCCACGACCTCTACGAGACCATCTACGACGACCCGCACAGGTGCCAGCCGCGACTCTGGCCGCTTGACCAGCGATGGCGCAACCCCCGTTCCCCCACTGGGGCTTCGATGACGAACAGTGGGCAAGCATCAAGGCCCGGTACTGGGCCGGCGCAACGGTGACCGGAACCATTAGCAGAATCAGCACAAGCAACCGGTGGTACACGGTCCACTTCGACGATGTCTGGGCCAGAGTGACGTGGCTGCGTACTCCGCCCGCCACTGGAATGACGACCCACTACACGGTGTCCCGACTGCTCGACAGCACCCATCGGATCATCCTCACAGCCCAGGACACCGCCTCCCGGTGACGGCCACCGGCCCCGACTTGCCTCACCTGCCAAGTACCACAGCCTCCGGCGGCCGGGGCTCCGCCCCGAACCCGGACACCGCTTCAGAGATCAGCCGAGCGGACCAGTCCTGTGATCTCCTCAGCCCGGAGGACGGCAATCAGCGGTCAACCAAGGTCAACGGCGGACAGAGTCACAATCGACCCCAGACGTGAAAACCGCCCTGACCTGCGCCGAGGCGGTATTAGATGGGGTGGCCAGGCTCGGGTCGAACCGACGACCTCCCGGTTTTCAGGCGCAGGCGTTTGTGCAGTTCACGGGGGTTACGCGGGCCGGTCGTGCAACCCCGTGCAACATCAGTGCTTCACGATGATGGTCTTGGGCAGCTTGATCGCATCACCGCGTTCGGCCAGCTTGCTCAGCTCCCCCGCCAACTCCTTGTCCCTCACCTCGACCGCGTGAAGGTAGCGCAATGCGGCAGCCGCCGACGAGTGCCCGAGCCGCTTCTTCAAAAGCGGCGCGCAAGCGCGCCGCAGGGCCTGCCGCTCCGCTCCGGCCGACGGCCCCGACGTTGGGTCGCTCGTGCATCACAGACGAGTCCGCCAGTGGCCCTACCGGAGACAATGGACTCATGACACGCGGCGACCGGCTCTGTGACCTGATTGTCGATCTGCTGTCGATCCTGCGCAGCGGCGAACACGACGTCGCCTGGAGCCGATACCGAACCGTCCACGAAGCGATCAGCGATCTGGAACGCCTCCACGGGCGCATCGAGGAGGGCGACCCCGCGGCGCGAGAACAGCTCAAGCTGCTCTGCGCCCCAACCGGCTCTATCGACGAGATCGCACTCTCGAGCGGTTGGGCAGACACCTGGGTGAAGCTCGTCGACGGGAAGTACCGGTCGGCATTCGAGCGTTGACTGCGGCGGCCCACGCCCCCTGGCGCGCAAAGGCGGACCGCGCGTGTGCCCGAGTTCTCCTGGTCGCGTGAGGCAGGAGCGAGCACACTGAAAGGATGCCGCTTCGGGGCCGCGAACGGGCCACCCCCATCGCCTGGAAGGCTACCGGCGACGCCTGCTTCCCTCAGGCCGCGAGCATCGACGGGCAATGGTGGGTCCTGCGCGTGAACAACTGGCCTGACCATCCGTTGTACTCCCTGCTGATCGACGCCACCTGGCGCGGCGATCTCTCCTTCGACGAGGGCGCAGACTGGTGGCCCCCGGCATGGCAGGACGCGACGGGACGGGCGCTGCCCGAACTCACCAACGCAGAGCTGGACGCTGCTTTAGGGCCCCTACAAGACTTCACGGGATACGGCAGCGAGTCAGGCCAGCCCTGCGACTGCTGGTTCTGTCTCTAACGAAAGCCTTCGGCGGCCAGGGCTCCGCCCCAGGCCCTGGCGCCGCTTCAGACATCAGCCGAACGGACCAGCCCGGTGATCTCCTCAGCGGGGGAGACCTTGGGGACAAGGGGCCGCCGGTTGTGCAACCCAAGTGCAACTAACGACGGGAGATCAGCGGACAGGACCATGATCGCCCGCAGACATGAAAAACCGCCCTGACCTGCGCCAAGGCGGTAGTAAACGGGGTGGCCAGGGCCGGGGTCGAACCGGCGACCTTCCGCTTTTCAGGCG